>CAZHUY010000012.1:0-10385 GCA_964535465.1 uncultured Myxococcales bacterium | reverse complement strand
CTCTGAACGCATCTACATCACCTTCTAATGCACCGCGCACGGCGAGGCATATTCCATATTCGCCAAGTCTGTGCCTGGCCGCCTAGGAAGTTTTCAAAAATGTTGAGGTCGCGTGACTTCGGACACAACCCGGCAGGGGACGGTCCGCCAGCCGCGGCGAACGCGCCGCCCGGGCCCCCTCGAAACGCGTAGGCGCCGGGCACACGTCTTCCATGACGGCCCCCGTGGGGGGGGCACATGAACGGGCTAGTGTGATTCGCTACCGACCGCGACGACGTGTCCTCGACGATAACGGGGCGCTGACAGACCTGGACCATGATCTTCGGGTGAGCCAGGCCAAGCCGACGAACAGCAGAAGTGACATCCCCTGGGATGAATGAGTGTCGCCTAATCGACAACCACAGCCGCTGTTGCCGAGCTTCACGGTTCTTGCGTCAGTGTCGCCGTCGGACCTGTTTGACCTATCCAAGCCACCGCCGTCGAAGCTCAGGCCGCCTCCGCCATCCCTCGGGTTCTGGCCGCCGTCACGGTTCGTTCCGTAAGTGGTGGATGTAGCAGTGCCTGAGGCGCCCGCGAGGGCAGAGGTTCCACCCATCCCGGCAGTTCCACCCGTCGTCAGTCCCCCCGTGCCCCCGGAACGGCCGCTCGATCCTGAGCGGCCTGCCGTTCCACCACTGCCTCCCGTCCCCGTCGAGCCGGAGCGCCCCGCACCTGCATCGCTGCCACCAATCCCCCCACCACCGTCACGTTCAGTCAAACCACCGCCATCGCGCCGATCGCCCGGGGGCAAATCGAAGCCTCCGACCTCTCGACCTCCACCCCCCAGTGTGTCGCCTCTGGCGTCCCTGGCCCCGCCATCGACGTAGCCGCAGTACCATTGATCCTGGCACGTTCCCGTACCGTCGCAGATGCCACAGCTTCCGCAGGCCGAACCGATCGGTAAGAAGCAGCCGCCACGCCCATCACAGGCAGATTGGCAAGGCGGCGTGCCCTGCGAGCATTCGCCCCGCGGATCGGTTCCGGCCGCGAAAGGCGTGCAGGTTCCCGCCCTTCCGGCCTGGTTGCACGAGGCACACCCATCGGTGCAACTGCTATCGCAACACAAGCCGTCCGTGCAGAAGCCGGACGCGCATTCAGTCGCGCTGCTGCATGCCTTGCCGTTCGAGGTCTTGCACTCGCCGGTGGAGTCGCAGGCCAGATCCCCCGAGCAGCTTCCGCTGATCTGAGTCCCCGGAGCCGCCAGGACACAGGTTCCCGCCTTGCCGACCACGTTGCACGACTTGCACGCCCCCTCGCAGGTGGCCGACTCGCAACACACGCCATCCACGCAGTTGCCCGACGAGCACCGAGCGGCGGTTTCGGCCGTGCAGCCGGTGCCGTTGGTCCACGAACTCACGCTGTATTCCCAGGTATCGTCCAAGGTGATGCCCGTCTCGTTGTTCAAGCCGCCGAACAGAACCAGGACCCCGCGCTGTTGGTCGAACGCCAAGCCAGGTGTCCAGCGAGCACTCGGGGCGCTGGTGGTCGTCTGGGGGTTCCAGGTCAGCTCGGCACTGCTGAGTTCGAACGTGGACATGATGGTGGTCGGCATGTTCCCAGCGACCCCGACAGCGACCGTGCGGCGCCGGGTCCCATCGTACGCGACCGAGAACCCGCTCCACATCTCAAGGCCTCCGGCCGTCAGAAGTTGCGCCCACCCCCCCGTGATGGGGTCCCATTCCCAGTAGTTGCCAACGCCGCCCCCCAGAATCGCGACCTTCTTTCGGCTCTCGTCGTAAACCGCGTTCATGGGGTAAAACTCGGGGGCCATGGTCGCGCTGGATGTCGTGCGATCCGTCCACGTGGAGGTGGCACCATCCCACTCCCACACTCTGCCGGAGTTCGGCGAATAGGGGTCGCCCGGGAGGTACATCCTGCTCCCGCCGATCAAGATGATCTTCTCACGTGCTGTATCCGTGACCATGGCGTGCATGGCACGCGGACCGGGAGCTGTCGTGGGCTGCAATTTGGACCACTGTCGCGTGCCGAGGCTCCATTCCCAGGTGTCGTCCAGATACGTGTTCCAGCCGGTGGCGGCGTCACGCGTATCACCGCCGAAAAGGATCAGCGACTTGCGTACGGGATCGTAGACCATGGCGGTCGTCGACCTTGCCTGAGGCTTGATCTCGCCCGTGCACTCGACCCACTTGCTACCATTCCACTCCCACAGATCGTCGTAGATGTCCCCCATTTCGTTCGAGCCGCCGAACACATACACCTTGCCGCTCAAAGGATCCGCGGTGATGGCGTGGGATTGGCGCGGTGCCGGGCTATCGCTGGGCGACGAGCGCTCCACCCAGGTGGTGGTGGACGGGTCCAGCTCCCAGACCTCTCGACTCGCCAAGTAGGAACCGTAGAGCGGGACACCGCCGTCAGGGCCAGTACCCGAGTCGTTGATCAAGCCCGCGACCAGGAAAGCGTGACCAGCCGACCCACCCACGACCAGCGACGCCCACTGCCGCGCTCTCGGCCATGGCGACCCGCCGGCCTCGTGCCCCTGCCACGTCGCACTGGTCGGGCTCCAGCTCCAAACATCCTTCTTGCTGCCGCTGCTGCCGATGTCGAATCCGCCAAAAACGAGGACCTGTCCGCTGGCATCGATGGCCATGCCGTGTCCAAAGCGCGGGCTCGGCTTGCTGCCGGCGGCCGTGCGCTCGGTCCATGTGCCCGCCTCGCCGTCGTACTCCCAGATGTCCTGTTTGGGGGTGCCAGGCGTATTCGGGACGAGGATCTCCATGCCGCCGAACAGATAGACACGGCTGGCGCCACCTGAAGTGGCGAACCCGAAACCGGCACGGGCCGAGGGAGCCGTGGTGGTGGTGCGCTGGCTCCAGTTGGTCCCGTCGTACTCCCAGGTGTCGGAGAAGGCCGCGTACAGGCTCATGGGGTCGCCGCCCAATTGACTGCGTCCACCACCAAACAACACGATCTTGCCGCCCTTGCTGTCGAAGACCATGCCGTGCTGGCTGCGCGCTGCGGGACTGGATCCCGCGCCACCCTTGTCAGCCCATGCGCCGGTGGCTGGATCCCACTCCCAAGTGTCTTGCAGATCGTAGCCACTGCCGGCCCGGCCTCCGAACAGGACGAACACCTTGCGAGCTGCATCATAGGCCATGGCGGCGCCCGAACGTGCCGCCGGGGAGGCTCCCGTGGCGGGGCGCAACTTCCAGGTGCCGACAGCGGGATCCCACTCCCAGACATCCTGTGTCGGCGTTTGAGTCATACCCTGACCGCCGGCCAGGCCGCCGAACAAGACGATCACACCGCGCGCTTCGTCGAAAGCCATCGCCTGACCGTAGCGCCCGTCGGGAAGCGTGGTCCCCCCCATGCGCTTCCATTGGGCGGTCTCCGCGCCGCCCAGCCTGAACGATGCCGATTCGGGAGTGTCCGGGGGAGCATCGACACACGCAGGGATGACCAACAGAGCCACAACAAGTCGACAAGTTCTCATCGGATCCTCCTGGGAAGCCGGGTTCCAAAACACGCACCACAAACGACGACCAAGTGTGCTGCACCTTAGCAAAAGATGTGCCGCGCCGTCCTTCATTCAGATCAGCGGCTTTTCCGCTGACCAAAGGAAGAATGCAGAAACCGCTCTGACATCAGTGTCCGAACTCGGTCGCCGGTTACAGGAAATTCGAGGTCGTGCCCCCCGCGAGGCGAGGGCGCACGGGTCGATTGACCTGTCGCATCGTCATCACCAGGCGTAGCGGGCGACGAGCATGGCGTGCTGACTCGAACAGGGAAGCGTCAGAGTCAGACGCGAGGAACCGCCCTCCGGCGAAATCCGTCCGTGCAAGAGATAGGGGACACCGAAACCGAACGCGGAACCCATGGCCGCACCCACCAGGACATCGGTGAAGTAGTGCTTGTCCGCGGCGATTCGCAGGTAACCGATACTGCCAGCCACGGTCAGACCCGCGGCCCACACCCACGGAGCCCAGCGGTAGCCTCGCAACGACGCCACGGTCCCCGCGGCCACGGCCAGGGAGAAGGCACGCGTGGTGTGGCCGGAATAGAAAGAGGTGTTGTTGTCCGAAGGCTTGGACGTCTGGCTGCGCTGGTCAGCCGGCAGGGCGTGCACGAAGGGACGCTCGCGCCCCATCGCCATCTTCGTCGCCTGGTTCAGGTTGATCCCCAGGGTCATGGCCTCGACGATGATCAAAACGTCCACGGGAAAGGTGCGAAGGCGGTCCTCATGCCAGGCCGACAGGGCGGTCAGGCCGAGGAGAGTGGCCGGCATGACCCCCTGGTCCAACACGTTGCTGGCCGTGTCCGCGGCCTTGGTGTCGCCCCATTTGAGGCCGTCGCGCACCCCAGAATCCAAGCCGTTGAGCGTGCTCTTGCCGTTGCTGTCGCGTTCGCACCAACCGCAGTTCTTACGCATCAGCTCGGCCTCGAAGACCCCCGAAAGGATCCAGGTAGTGGTGGCGATCGCCGTCACCGGAAGGTCGACACGCCAGTCGTAGCGAAGGTCATAGCCGGCTCGCTGGGCGGTCGCCGAGATCGGAAATGCCAACACCAGGAGCACCGGGAGGAATCGCATCTACTCGTCTCGCACCGACGCCGCAGGGAGGAACTCTCTCGGTGCTTCGCCGACCACGCCATCGGCGGCCGCGCATACGCGCACACGGTGAATGTCCAGGACACGCTCGGCCAAGCTGCGGGTGATGATGAACGACACGCTGTTCCTCGATAAAAATGTCCCGCACAGTAAACGCCGGACCGATTTCGTTGTCCACGCGATCCTCGGTGGGCGGCACCTTCAGCGAGGCCCTACCCCGCCGCCGGCCGTTCAATGAAGCTTGTGTTTCTTTCGGCCGCGACTACGATGCGCTGGCCTTGGGGTGTAGTTCCCTATCCCAGTGAACCAGGAGGAACCATGAGTCGAACAGGAAAAATTGGCATCTTTGTTGGCGGAGCCGTTTTCACATTGTTGGCGGCCACACTGCCGACCCTCACGTCCGCACGTGCTTGTCCCAAACACGACAGAACGAAGAGCTTCTACGTGCCCCAACCGAACAAAGGCGCGTTGGCCCAAATCGCCTCGCTGAACGCGCGTCACAATCGCGCCGACGCCAATCTGATCAGAGAGATGATCGGGACCCCGCAAGCGGTCTGGCTGACCGCGGGCACGCCGAAGAGCGTTCACCAGGACGTCAACGAGATCGTTCGGCGAGCCCACGCGCGCGACGAGATCCCCGTGTTCGTGGCCTACAACCTGCCCTACCGCGATTGCTCGCAGTACTCGGCGGGCGGGGCGACGAATGCGGAGGAGTATCAGGCTTGGATCGATGCCATCGCCGCGGGCATCGGCCATCACCAGGCCATCGTGCTGGTCGAGCCCGACGGACTCGGCATCATTCCCTGGTACAAGCAGTTCCGCGGCCTGGCCTCGCAAGCCGCCGATTATGAATGGTGTCAGCCCGGCGACGCGGATCCCGCCACCGTGGTGGACCAGCGATTCGCCATGCTCAACTACGCCGTGGACGCCCTGAAAGCCAACCAGAAGACGACCGTATATCTGGACGGCACCCATAGCTCGTGGTTGGGCGCTGGCGACGCCGCCCATCGTCTGTTCCAGGCCGGCGTGGCGCGCGCCGACGGCTTCTTCCTCAACGTCTCCAACTATCAGCCCACCGACCAACTCCAGAAGTACGGCACCTGGATCTCCAAGTGCATCTGGTTCGCCAGCGAAGGCGCGGACTGGAGCCGCGGGCACTTCGACTGGTGCGCCAGCCAGTATTACCCGGCCAGTCCCAGCGACTTTTCCACCTGGGGCTTGACCGACCAGTGGTACGTGGACAACGTCGAAAGCCAGACCTATGCCGGATACCCGGGCGACGCCGGTTTGAAGGGCTTCGTGATCGACACCAGCCGCAATGGCCAGGGCCCCTGGACCCCAGCCGTCGCGTATCCCGACAAGCAGGATTGGTGCAATCCACCGGCGCGCGGGCTGGGCTTTGCGCCGTCGACCGACACCGGCATGGAGCTGAATGATGCCTTCCTGTGGGTGAAGATCCCCGGCGAATCGGACGGTCAGTGCAACCGTGGCACGGGCGGGACCACCGATCCGGCGCGCGCTGACATGGTCGACCCGGCGGCTGGCGCCTGGTTCCCCGAGATGGCGCTGGAGCTGGTCCACAACGCCAACCCGCCGCTTCGATAACTGATCTCCGCAATGCAAGCCAAGGCCCCTCCCCGGAGGGGCCTTTTTCTTTTCTGAGAAGCAGACCGGCAAGGCGAGACTATGGTCCCTGAGGTGTTCGGCAGGGCGTAGCTGCTCGTTGCCCCCTCACCCCTAACCGGAGTTTGACGTAGAGCTGACTGCAGACGAGATGTTGCTGCTGTCAGCTGCCGAGCTATCGTTGGGCGCGCATGACGTTGTTAATTCTGTTGCTGGTGGGCGCGCTCGTCGGTTGGCTGGGCGCCCTGGTCGGCATTGGTGGCGGCGTCATCCTCGTGCCCACGCTGGTCATGCTGTTTCACGTACCAATCCACGTGGCGATAGCGACCTCCTTGGCGTCGGTCATCGCGACCTCGACGGCGGCAGGCAGCGCGTATGTGAGCACGGGGCTGACCAACATGCGGCTCGGCATGACCCTCGAAGTTGCCACCGGCCTTGGCGGTTTGACCGGAGGTCTCTTGGCCGCGCACGCCTCGAAGAGCTTTCTCTCTGGTCTTTTCGGGCTGATGCTGCTCGTGACCGCTTTCCTGCTGTGGCGCAGTCCAGAGCAAACCACCGAGGCGGCCAGCCCCTCTCGCGGTCATCGACAAAAGCAGGAAGGCTGGGAGGATGCGAAATCGCTCACGGGCGGGTACTACGACGAATACCTGCAAAAGACGATCTCCTACCGTGCCAGGCGGCTGGCAGTGGGCAGCGGGGTGGCTCTCTCGGCGGGCATCGTGTCGGGGTTGCTCGGCGTAGGAGGGGGCTTCATCAAGGTTCCCGCCATGACCCTTGGCATGTCGGTGCCCCTGCGAGTGGCCGCGGCCACCTCGAATTTCATGATCGGCGTGACAGCGTTATCGAGCTTCGTCGTCTACTGGGCGCGCGGCTACGTCGACCCCGGCTTGTGCGCGCCTTTGGTCCTCGGCGTGGCAGTGGGCTCGGTGGCCGGCACGGTGAGCAGCGCAAAATTCTCGCCCAAGGTGCTGCGCCTGGTTCTCGCCATCGTGCTTGCCTTGGTGTCTGTGCAAATGCTCCTGCGGGCGTTTGCCTCGGGCATTCAATGATGGGCCCCAACGCCGAGGTCGAGCAGAAGAGGACGCATAAGGCCATCGCCGCCGTGCTTCGCATCGGACTGGCCTTGTCGGTGGTACTCGCCGCGTTGGCCATCACATTCGACGGGGCTCACGTCCTCCAAATTGGCAAGCCCGGTGTCGCGCTCGATGACCGCGCGGAAATCGCCCTGGCATCGGCCACCCTGAGCCTGGTTATCCTGGCGGCCACACCTGCCCTGCGTGTCCTGCTGCTCGGGATTCTCTGGGCTAGGCAAAGGGACTGGCGTTTCGCCCTGATTGCACTGGCCGTGGCCGGGGTGCTGACCGCTTCCGTGCTGCTTGGGCAGGCCGGCTGAGATCTGACGAATCCTTCTGCCGTCGCCTGGCTGCAAGCAGGCATGGGATTGCTCGCCAAGCGAGGCAGCTACGGCTTGTCCTCCTTGCATTCTTTCCCGGTGAGCCGGTCGGCCCTCACCGGACAGTCAGGGGCATCGCGAACAGAGACGAGATCGGAACGAGGGGCTGCCAGGTCCGGAACACTCGCCTCGGCGGCAACCGCGGCATCACCCCGGCTGCCGTGACCGTCTGAGCAGGCACTGCCCCACAAAACCGCGATGCCGAGGATCACAGAAGCACAGTTTCTTGATGTTTCCCGTGCCAGTTCCCAATCGTGCATGTTCCACTCAGGTTAGCGAAGATTGGAGAGCGCGTCATCAGTCGTAGCGCGCGGGGTACAGCCTGCCCGAGAGGGGAAGGAATGGGCCGGCTTGGACCACCACTCCTCCCCTCCGACTGCTCCTCTACGGCCTGACGAGATACGGCCGCATCATCTCTTGGTCCTCATGGTCGAGGATGTGGCAGTGCCAGATGTAGCCGGGGCCCTGCGTGGGATCGAACGGATACAGATTGGTGCCGGGGGAAACGTCCGCGACTGGCGTGCTCTGGGGCGCCCAGCGTGCGGCCACGCGACTCACCTGCCCGGGTAACATCCGCATCGTGTCTTTCCAGCCGGCTTCGTTGAGATCAACGGCGATAGGGGCGCCCTGCAGGAAGGGAGTCACATCCGGGTTGCCACCGATGGCGCCGGCCGCGTTCGGGATGAGATAGGACCGCGGAGGCCCGAACTCGGGAATGTACGTTCCCGGTGGATAGGTGACCCCGTTGAAGGTTCCGCCCGGGAACGCCGCATCCCACACCGCGCGGTAGTTCTCGACGTCAAAGGCCTGCCGGTTGACCTCTTGGAACTGGAGCAAATGGATGTGAATCGGGTGTGCGTCCTCGGTGAGGTTGATGATCTCCCACAGTTCGGTGCTGCCCACGCGCGGATTCTCGGTGGCGAAGTCGTTGACCCCGTTGTTGATCGAGCCCGGGACGGGATCCTCGGTTTGGTCGATGCGGCCGTGCCAATGGGTGTTGTTGAGCAAAACGATGAGCGGGCCGCCAGCGCCTTCGCTCTCGACCAGGACCAATTGCCGTGTGACATCCGCAGAACGCCCGGTGTCCGCCGGCTTGATGTTCACGATGGGCTCCGTGCGCAGGCGGGCGCAAGGAGAGGAGGCCGCCGGGTTGAAGCTTCTGTCCCTGCCACGCAGCGGTTGGTTGACCCTGAACTGCATGATCTGCCCGGTCGTGTTCGGATCGGCCGCGATGTCACCGTCGGGGAAGGGTGCATTCGCTGTGTTGGTCAGGATGAAGTTCTTGCCCCGTTGCCCAGCGAAATCGATGATGACATCGGCGCGCTCGGAAATGCCAAGGGTCAGCTTCTGAGTGGTCGACGAGGGATCCGTGACCTTGACCGGGGCATTGAGCAGACCTCCATCCGAGCCAATCTGCCAAATGGCCGGCCCGGGCGCCCCCGTCGCCTGGTCGACCAGCTGCATCGACACGAAACGCGCATTGGCAGCGTCGACCAAGCGGAGCCGGTAGCGCCGTGGTTCGACCTCCAAGTAGGGCCACGACTTGCCATTCACGGTCATCACGTCGCCAAAGAATTCCGGGATCCAGTAAGGGTGTACGTCCGGATTGGGCGGCGTACCGTTCAGTCCTTCCGGGTATCCGTCAGGGAAGAGCAATTGGCCGTTGGTATCGAACTGCCGATCCTGGATCATCAACTCCTGCTCGTAATCACCGGCAGGTAGTCTGATCGGGTTGTTGGGCAGGCCGGTGTCGCGGGCATCGCGGATCAGATAGAAAGCGGCCAGACCTGCGTAGATGTTGAGCCGAGTTACGCCGAGCGCGTGGTCGTGAAACCACAGCGTGGCGGCCTCTTGTCGGTTGGGATACTCGTATTGGTTGGTGGTGAAGGCGGGACCACGGATGGCGAATCCTGGCGTGAACCAAGTATCGGGCTGCCCGTCGAAGAATGACTGGTCTTCACCGCCGTGCAGGTGCACGGTGGTGGGGATGGGCCCATAGCCCGGAATCAGACAGGGCAGTTGGTAGGGAGGCCCCTTCAAGCAGTTCTCGGCGTGAGTGACGCCCAGCGGGTCGGCCCAGTGGAGGGTCTGGTCAGCGGTCAGATAGCGGGCCAGAAAGGGCGGCGATCCATCCCGGTGTTGCAGACTATTGAAGTACCTGACCGTAGTCTGGGAGAAGCGGCGCGCTTCGATGGTGACGCCAGGCCATTGCGCCGGTCGATTGGCGACCTTGTAGGCCCAAACGAAGGTCCCCTTTCTGTATTGCCCCGACAACGAGGCATAGACAGAGGCCGGCAGGACCTTCTGCTGGATCTCCAGCATGTCCACGTCGACCGGTCTCCTTCCGTCGACCCGCCTGCCCGAGAACGTGGGAACCGGATCCACGTACTTGGGAATCGAGGACCCCAGCAGGGGTGTCTGTGGAGCCGTGATCGCCGCCTGCGACAGCGTCTCGATTGGCCCTCCGCTCTCGTCTTGCGGTTCGCACCCTGTGGTTGGCCAGAAAGCCCCCACGGCCATCGCACCCGCTATCCAAACCCTCTTCATCGCATTCCCCCTTTCGCGCGCCAGACCCACCACTGCGATCCGAGCACGCCCTGTTTGCCCACGTCTCCCCTTCGGACCGAATCGAACTCTGAGCCGCAGACGTTTTAGCACTACTGATTGAAAAAGTTGCCAGTCTGCCGGGAAATCGGCGACATCATT
>CAZHUY010000011.1:21971-45376 GCA_964535465.1 uncultured Myxococcales bacterium | reverse complement strand
GGCGAGCGAGCTGGCCAGTTACCGCGGCCTGGTTTCCCGCCGCGTGGCCGGCGAGCCGGTGGCCTATCTGCTGGGCAAGAAGGAGTTCTGGAGCCTCGAGCTGGCCGTGGACAAGCGCGTGCTGATCCCGCGGCCCGACAGCGAGACCCTGGTCGAGGAGGGACTCGCGCGGCTGGCCGACCCCGAGGCCGCCTGGCGCGTCGCGGACGTGGGGACCGGATCGGGGGCGCTGATCCTGGCGCTGGTCAAGGAACGCCCGCACGCCCAGGCCTTCGCCACCGACCTCTCGCCCGATGCGCTCGAGGTCGCGCGCGCCAACGCGGAGAGCCTGGGCCTGGCCGTGACCTTCATGCAGGGCGATCTGGCCGCGCCGCTCGTCGGCCCCTTCGATCTGATGGTGGCCAACCTGCCCTACATCCCCAGCGGCGAGATCGCCGGGCTGTCGGCCGACGTGCGCAGCGAGCCGCACCTGGCGCTCGACGGCGGGGCCGATGGCTTGCAGCTCGTGCGCCGCCTGATCGCCATGGCCCCTCCGCTCTTGGCGCCGACCGGCTGTCTGGCCCTGGAGATCGGCGCGGGTCAGGCCGACGCCACCGCCGCGCTGCTGGCCGACGCGGGATTTCGCGACATCCGCAAACGCCGAGACCTGGGCGACATCGAACGCGTGGTCTCGGGAGTTCGAGGAGCTCCTTCATGAAACTACGACTGCTTTTCTTGGGTTTGGCCCTGCTTGGCTGTCTTACCGCCACGCAACGGCGCGAGGACGACTTGATCCGCGAGGCGCGTGTGTTCAACGATGATCTGCGCTGGGCGCGCTGGGATCAGATGGGCGCCGCCATGCCCGCGGACGAGAAGCACCTGTTCCTCGAGCGGGCTGCGCTGGTGGGCACCGACCTGGTGATGTGCGACTTCGAGGTGAAGAGCGTGAATTTCGAGAAGGACTCGTCTGCGGCCAACGTCACCGCGTATGTCGAGTGGTACATGAAGGCTGACCCCACCTTGCGCCAGACGACCCTGACCCAACGTTGGGAGAATCGCACCGGCCGCTGGCAGATGATCAAACAACGCCGCTCGCAGGGCGCTCGCTTCCCGCTCGTGCCCGAGCCGATCAGCCGGCCGGCCGAGTAGCCCCAAGCCAAAGGGTGGACCGACCGCTCCGCCTGGCCGCGAAGGCTTGCATTGACACGTTTTGCGCATCTGGATACGACTGCCGTCGTTCACAGTGGGCTTTGGCCGGCCAGTCAGGCGGGCTTCAGAAAGGAAGGAACATGGCACTGTTCAGCTCGAGCGCATACACGCGGTACAAGAACGAGGTCGATGCCTATCCTGTCTTGGAGAAGGGCAGGACGCCGCTCGGGTCGGTCGAGAACCTGATGGACAATGTACGCGGCGGCGCCATGCTCATCGAGAAGATCAAGCAAGCCGCGCGGAACGGAGAGATCAGCGAGAGCCAGGCGACGGAGCTGGTCCAGCGCTTCCAGGCCAGAGCCCGCCAAGGCCTTGGCATGTGAGCCGGGCACGCGAGCTCTCCCCACACCAAGCACACGGAGCGTGTTCGCGGCCGTGCAAAGCACCTGTCGTCGAGGCCAAGCGTGAAGACCGTCAAGATCTTCCTGTCGTCCACGTTCGCCGACATGGAGGACGAGAGAGGCGCGTTGTCCGGCCGCATGCTGCGGCGGCTGCAGCAAGAGGTCGGCGATTCTCTCGGTGTGCGTGTCGAGGTCATCGATCTCCGCTGGGGGGTGACCGAGAGCCAAGCCCGGGAAGGCAGGGTCATCGACCTGTGTCTCGACGCCATCGAGGACGCGCGCCCGTACTTCGTGTGCTTGCTGGGAGGCCGCTATGGCTGGGTCCCGCCCCCGCCCATCATTCCCCAGGAGGACTACTCGAAGCTGGCCCGCGAGGTCGCACCCAAGCTGCTCTCCGAGTACTACACCAAGGTCGATGATTTGCACCATCGCCTGAAGCCCGGGCTGTCCGCGGAGCAACAAGGAGCCGCCCAGCGTCTGCTGGCGTCTGTCCATTATCCCTTGGCCCAACTCTCGGCCACCGAGTGGGAAGTGCGCTACGTGCTGTCCAAGGCCGAGCCCCCCCGCACCATTCGCAACCTCGAGCGCACACTGGCGCGGGGGCGCGTGAGGCTCGAAGCGGCGACCCTGACGTGTATCCACCGCAGCTACCGGCACGAAGGCGGCGTGGCGCGCCTGCTGCCCGGACTTCCCGAAAGCCAGAAGATGGATGTGCGGCGCGCCCTCGATCAACTGGCGGTGCACCCACGTTTTCACACGCTGTTTCTGGCCCGCGACACTGGCACGCCCGACCAGAGCGGCTGGCCGCAGCGCTACTTCGATTCGCTCCCGCTCGACCAGCGCGCGTCTCTGCAGCGGCTCGCCCGGCACATCGAGCAGAGCACTGGATCGTGGCCCGTTCCCTACACGGTCGAGACCTTGGTCGAGGATGTCGCGCGCGCCCTGTGCGATCACATGCGAGCCAACCCCGAGCTACAGCGGGGCTCGGGGGACGAATCGGAGAGCGAGCGCGAGAACCGGCGCCACGAGGACTTCGGTATCGCGCGCCTTGAGGCCTTCTGCGGTCGAGAGCCCGAGCTGGAGGCGGTCGCGCGCCAGGTGCGCGAGGCGCTCGGCGACAAAGAGCGGGGACGCTACCTCTTGCTGACCGGCGAGTCGGGCGTGGGCAAGTCGGCGCTCATGGGCGCCTTGCACGCGAGGTGCGCGGCGGACCATCCGGGTGCGCTACGCATGACCCGCTTCTGCGGCGGCGCCAGCGCCCGCTCGACCAGCCCACGCAATCTCTTGCTGGATGCCATCGAGATGCTGCGAGTCGCCCACTATGTGGCCGAGCCCACCTCTCAGGCGACGAGCTTCGCGGATCTGCAGGACGTCTTTCGCAACGGCTTGCTCAGCGCCAGCCGCGCCGAGGCAGGGCCTCCGGTGCTCATCCTGCTCGACGGCGTCGATCAGTTGCAGCTCGGCTCGCACGGGGCCGACCTCACCTGGCTACCGGCGGCCTTGCCCGCCAGGACGTGCATCGTGGTCAGCATGGCCGATGCGGAAGCCACGGAACCGACTTCCCACGCCGCTGGACGGGCGACGCTCGCGGCCCGCAACGCCATCTCGTGTCGCCTGGAGAGGCTGACGCCCGAGGCGCGGGCCCAGGTCATCTCGTCGTATCTGCGCAGCTATCACCAGACCCTGCCCCAGGAGCTCATCGACGGCCTGAGCCACAAGCAAGACGCGGGCAACCCTCTGTATTTGCGGGTTGCCCTGGGCGAGCTCCGCCTGCTCGGCAAATACGAGAGCCTCGACGCCCTGATCGACGAGCTCCCGCAGACCGTCGAGGGGCTGTTCGCGTCCATGCTGACCCGCCTGGAGGCCGACCTCGGCACGGTCTTCCAGCGGGCCAAACTGGACAACCTGTTCCCGCGCTTCATGGGCTTGATTGCCGCCGGATTGCATGGTCTGGCGGAGGAGGATCTCCGGCTGCTGCTCGGCGAGTGGCAGCGCCTGGGCGAGCGCGACGCCCACACCGTCCGCCTGAATGACTTCCTGTGGTCCGAGCTGCTGTCGTCGCTGCGCCACATGCTGGTCCTGCGCGAAGACGAGGAAGCCGGCAACGTCGTCGACTTCTACCACCGGCAACTCCGCCACGCCGTCGAGCGGAAGTACCTAGGTACACCGGCTTTGCGACGACAGGCCCACCAGGCCATCGCCCACTATCTGGTCGAGCGCGGGATGGGCCATATCACCACGCTGCGAGATGCGCCCCGCTATCTCGACCTGGCCGAGGAGTGGGACAAGCTCTGGGAGACGCTGCGACGGCCCGACTTCCTCGAAGAGAAGGCGCGCCGGCTCTCGGTTTACGAGCTGTTGGAGGACTTCGGCCTCGGGTCGCAGGTCCCCAACACCGCCGGCCTCCCCGAGGCGGTGAAGGACATCCGGCATGCGCTCGCGCTGGAAGCGGCCAACGTTGCAGCCTGCCCGACCTCCATTCTGCAGCAGCTCTGCAACGTGCTCCATTTGCGCAACGAGCCCGCGCTGCGCGAGGCGTGCCAGACCTGGGAGCAGGCCTTTCGCGACCGTCATCCCCTCGATGTCTTCTTCAGCATCCGCTACCGTCCGACGGTCACGTTCGAAGGCAATTATCGAGGGATCTTCGAGGACCGGCTGCGCCGCATGTCCTCGGTCAGGCGGGTCGGCCGTTCGCGGGACGGCGCTTGGCTTTACGCGGTCTCCGACGATCGCAGCCTGCGCATCTGGTCCTTGGCCACGGGGCAGTTGCTCAAGTTCCTGGATGTGACCGACACCATCCTGTATTCGGACGCCGTCCAGGTGAGCGACTCGCTGGTGGTGGTGGGGCGCGCCGACGGGTCGCTCCTGTTCTTCGACCTTGCCGGGGAGACAAGCCAGCGCGTCCCCGTCTCCGCCGCGACGGTCTCCCGCCTGCTGCCCTGGGATGGCGAGCGGCTGGTGGTCGCCTGTGCCGACGGCGACATCTGGCGGGTGGACCATGGCCAGGGCCCCTGTCGCGTGGAAGCCATCGCCAAGCTCTCGGCCGCGCCGCTTGCGCTCGCCAGGGGACAGGACAACATCCTGTGGATCTTCACCCAGGATGGAACCCTGTGGTCGGGGTCTTGCGATCCCGAGTCCCTGCACCCCCTGCGAAGTTGGCCAGGAGCCTGGGTCGCCGCCAGCCTGTCGCCCGCCGCCGGGCTGGTGGCCACTGGCCACGACGAGGTGCAGGTCTGGTCCGCGTCCACGGGTGAGGCGCTGGCCTCGATCAAGACGCCCCTGGGCGCGACGGTGCTCTCCTTCGATCCGCGCGGCCAGCGCCTGGCGGTGGGCAACGGCGCGCACCAGATCGTCGTCTATTCAACGCCCAAGCTGGGCGAGGTCTGCACGCTGTCGGGGCATCACGGCCCGCCGCTGGCCCTGGCGTGGGGCGACGACTCCGCCCCGGATTCCCTCATATCCGGTGGCGCCGACGGAGGCATCCGCAGTTGGCGGGTCGAGCAGCGGGATCGCTTCAAGGATCCCGAACAGTACGCCCTCTTTGCCTGCACGATCGTCGACCAAGCGGGATTCGCCATATCGGGCGCCATCAACAGTGACATATGGTCGTGGAGTCTCGAGAGCGGGCACAAGGGCTTCATCTACCAAGGCCATCGCAGCACGGTCCGTGATCTGGCGGTGGATCACGGGACGGGACAACGCTTCGTCAGCGCGGGCGCGGACGGCAAGCTGGCGCTCTGGGAGTGCCACCAGGTCAAGCCGCTCAGGACCTTCGAGCACGACGGCGTGCGCGTCCTGTGCTGCGATGTCTTGCGGGACGGGCAGCTCGTGGTCGCGGGCGATGGCAACGGGCGCGTGACCAGTTGGCAAATGGATTCGGGCCGCCTGCTGGTCTGTCGCCAGCTCCATGACGGCCCCGTGCTGGACGTCCGCGTCTCGCCCGACGGCCGCCGGCTGGTCAGCGCGGGCCACGACGGTCTGGTCAAGATCTCCGACGTGGCCACCTTGGCATCCCTCTCGAGCTTTCGCCACCACGCGCCCGTGCATTGCGCCCAGTTGATTGGCGATTCCCTGCTGGTGAGCGCCGGGGAAGAATGGGTGGTCTACCTGTGGGACGTGGCGACCGGCAAGCGCCGCCGCGAGGTTCTGCACCACGAGGCCACTATCACCGATCTCGCGGCCTGTCCCAGTGGGACGCACCTGTTCACCGTCTCGCACGATCGCTCGCTGCGCTGCTGGGATCTGGCCAGCGTGGCCTTGCGCGGCCGCTACCAGAACCACAGCGCCATCAAGACCCTGTCCTTCGATCCGACGGGCTTGCTGGCCATCGGGGACGTGTCCGGCAAGCTTCACGTCTTCGATCTCCGCGGAAACCTGGACACCATGGGGCTGGTCCCGTCCCGCTATGTCTCGCCCGAGAAGAAGCTGGCCCTCATTCCGCTGCTCAATCTGTTCGATGCCTTCCAAGGGGACGAACCCCCGGAGCGCGCCCGCGCCATGATCGAGGCCATCGAGAGACGCATCGGGGAAGCCCTGCAAAAACGGGAGATCCTCCCGTCGCAAACCCCGGAGCTGGATGAAATGCTCAAGCAGGCCAGAGAGCACTATCAGGTTGGAGGCTAGGGGCCCATGAAGAGTGAAGAGATTCTGACCTTGCCGAGGGACATCGGGTACTGCCGGGAATGCGGCGAGAGTGACATCGACGAAGGACACTTCGTCGAGTTCCGCATCGTCCGCGAAGGCAACCGCGGAAAGATCGTCTGCACGACCTGCAACCACGTCGCATGGAACATCGCCGAACGTCGACCCTTCGACAACATACCGGGCGACCAGCTCGATGAGCTGCTTGCCGCGATCAGAGCCTTCGAGCAAGGCTAGGCCACGCAAACAACCAAAGCAAAAGAGCACGTCATGGGACTATTTGGCAACTCGACTTACAAAAACCTGAAGAAGATCGTGGATGCCTCGGCCACCGTCTCCAAGGGCAGCATGTCGCCCGCCGGACTGATGGAGGTCATGGCCAAACAGACCGAGATCGCCGAAGTCATCAACAAGGCTGCCCAGGATGGCAGTATTTCGCAAGAGCAACAGCGGGAGCTGCTCAGCACCTTGATGGCCAAGATGGGGATGCGCTAGCGGCCATGCCGGGCTTCTGTCTGCCCGCCAGCATCGCGATCTGCCGGACCTGCGGTGAATCGGACCTCATGAGCGGGCAAGTGACGACCTTTCGCGTGGTCAGCAACGGCAACCGCGGGCGGCTGGAGTGCACCAAGCACAACGAGGTGGCCTGGGACGTGCGGATGCGGCAGCCCCTGGACGGCATCGCACTCGAACAGATCAGACAGCTACAAGCCTTGGCCGAACAGTTGAAGCAGGCGTGGGGCGATCGGGAAAGTGAAGACCAGGGCGTCTTTCCATCGGGATTGACGATGGATTGGCTACGCTGTAATTCCGGCGCATGTCCTCGCCCGTTCAAGCCGCGCGCGCCTTCGCCGAGCTGTTCACCAGCGTGTTCCAGGCCTTTCATCGTCGCGGCCCCAAGCGTTCGCTGCTGACTCCGCAGGGCTGGGCCGTGCTGCACCACCTGGCCATGTCCGGGCCTCTGACGGTGACCGAGGCCGCACGCCACATGGGCCGAGCCCAGTCGGTGATGAGCGAGATGATCGACCACCTGCAAGGCAAGGGGCTGCTGGCGCGCATGCGCGATGCCCGTGATGGCCGGCGCGTGTTGGTGTGGTTGACCGACGCGGGGCGGGCCCAACTGGCTGGCGAGCGCGAGGTGCTCTCGGTCGAGCGTCTGACCCAGGCCTTCGCGCTCGTCCGCGCCCAGGAGCGCGCCCACCTGCTGCGCTCGCTGCAGGCGCTCGTGCAATCCGCCACCCCATCCTCCCCGCCCACCCGCAAGCCAACAAGGAGAGCCCCATGAGCCAACACCGTTGTGAAAGCTGCGCCATGCCCATCGAGACCGGGACCTACTGTCAGTATTGCGCCGACGAGAGCGGCAAGCTGCAGCCCTTCGAGGAGCGCTTCACGCGCATGGTGCAGTGGATGACCCGCCAGAAGCCCGGGCTGTCGCAGGCCGACGCCGAGAGGGAAACCCTGGCGTACATGGCGCAAATGCCCGCCTGGAAGGATCACCCCAAGGTGAAGGCCGCGGCTGGCAAGTCATAGCACCGCCGCCGCCAAGGGCGCTGTGGCCGCGACACGAGCAGCTGCGACGATGCGTTCCCGAATCGGGGGATTCACTTCCCCGCGACACACTCGATGTAGGCGAGGCAGGGAGCCGTGACCATCATCTGGCAGGGATCGCCCTGGGTCGAGGCCACACAGTCTTCAGTGAGGGAGACAAGGCAGTGCCGCGGCTTAGCCTGCACGGAGTCGGCGCATTGACTCGTGGTGTGAGCCTGCATCGTGGTGTCCTCGGAGCACTTGTATTCGCCGGGCAGGAGAATGCTCGCCGACCAGGCGCAGAGCTGCTCTACCTCGCTCGCGCTCAACTCGTCGACGTACTTCGAACGATCGACGCCCGAGGGCCATGTCGGTATGCCGTCCTCGCCACCGCACGCGCCGGCGACCAGACCCAGGAACAAACAAAGCACTGTTGCCAACCCTGCTCGAAAAAGACGCATAGCGCCGAGTGTACTGGCGATCCTCAAGAGACTCAAGCGCCTCGGCACGCCTGCCACCATTCCAGCAGGGAGATGCTGGTCCCACCCTGCGCGCGCGCCTGGTCCATGATCGCGTCGAAGTTGCCGAACATGACCAGCTCGTTGCGCGCGGTCAGCTCGTCTTGCAGGGGCGCGCACCAGCGACCGTCTTCGCGAGAGACACAATAGCCATAGGCCCGACAGGCCAGCAGCCGGTGCGGGTACACGAGGCACGCGCCTTGGGCGCGGTCGAGGAAGGGGCAACCCACCGGCTGCGCTCGAGGCGCCGCTGCCAAGGCGAGCACGCGGGAGCCGATCTCCTCACGCACGGAGTCCGGCAAGGCCAGCAGGCCCTGGCCCAGGCGATCCCATTCGGCTCGGGTGGCGTGAGGCATCTCGCCCAGGCTTCGGCAGCAGGCGTCGCAGCCGCGCCGGCACGGCCACCAGGCATGGGCTCGGTGGATGGCGCGCACCCGCGTCTCGATGCGCTGGTCGAGCGCCGACAGGAAGAGCGGAACACTCAAGGCGCCCATCGACCCTTGACCAGCACCCCGGCGAACACGGCCCTATGACCGCACATCCCGTGCTGGCGCTGTCGTCACGAAGGATTGACGGCCACGCACTTGTTGTTCAGGCACGAGGCGACCATGCGCTCGCACATGACGGTGGGCTGGGTCGGACAAGCCGCGCAGTTGCTCTTGGCGAAGCTGGTCAGGTTGTCGCTGTAGCTGTTGGCATACGACTTGGGTACCGGCACGTTGCACACCGTGGTGCAGGCGTTGCTTTCCAGCACCAGCGAGCAGTCCTGGCTGTTCTGGCACTTGTCGGTGCTGTACTTATCGAGGATCTGCTTGCGGAGATCCTCATAACCCTTCTGGCCCTTCTTGCAGGAGTCCAAGGGGTCCGGCACACACGAGGGGCAGCAGTCTCCCGGGAGGGTTTCAACGTGGTTTCCGGGGGTGCACACGGGAACGTCGCAAGCCGGGCAACCCGTGTCGGTGCACACAGGGCAGCACGCGGTGGGATCTTGAACGATCTTCCTGCACGACCTGGGCAGCGCCGGACAGATCACGCCGACGCAGGAGATCGGCGTGGACGAGCTGACCCGCGTGGACGACCCACCGGCGCCGGATGAGGTGAAGACGGTGGTACCTCCGGACGGGATCCCCGCACCGCCCGTCCTGCTGCTCGCGGTCGTACCGCCGCTGGCACGAGAGCCGGCGCTGGAAGTCGCCCCACCACCGGGACGGGAAGAGCTGCTCCGCGAGGATGTCAGCGAGACTCCTCCCGAGGGAATCGCCGAGGCGCCCCCGCTGCGAATCGCCGAGGCTCCCCCGCTGCGAATCGCCGAGGCTCCCCCGCTGCCGTCGGCGCCCGTGGTGCCCCCGGAGGGGGTAGCCGAATCGCTGTCGTCGAAATCGCCCCCCGTCATGTCGGAACGCATTCCGCACCCGGCGAGCAGCAAGGCGATGACCGATGTGACTCGAACGGAGAAGGTACGGCTGAGCATGGGGGGAGTATGCCCATTTGTCGTGTGAGAGTCGACAATGCCCTGAAATCAGCGAAGTCTGCCTGCAACGTAGAGAACCACGACCACACGCGTGAGCGGTGGTGCTCATGCAGCCACCACGCCCCCCTCGCTTCGCACGAAGTTATGCATGCGATCGTGGTAGACGAAATCGCGCCATGGGCACGCTCCTGCTGGTTCTGATCTACGTCGCGTTCGTCAGCCTGGGCCTGCCTGACGCCCTGCTGGGGGCCGGGTGGCCTGTCATGCAGCCCGAGCTGGCGGTCCCCGGGAGCTTCGCCGGGATCCTGCACGCGCTCATCGCGGGCGGGACCATCCTGTCCAGCGTCCTTTCCAGCCGAGTCCTCGGGCGCTTCGGCACGGGACGGGTCACTGCGGTCAGCGTCTCGTCCACTGCCCTGGCCCTCTTCGGCTTCGCCCTGGCTCCGTCGTTCTGGTGGCTGCTGGCCGCCGCCATTCCGCTTGGCCTGGGGGCCGGCGCCGTCGACGCGGGTTTGAACGCCTATGTGGCCTCCCACTACGAGTCCCGGCACATGAGCTGGCTCCACAGTTTTTGGGGCGTCGGTGCCCTCACGGGCCCCATGGTTCTCTCGGCCCTGCTGACCCGAGGACTTCCCTGGCGCCACGGCTACCTGGCCGTCGCGCTCTTCCAGGTGCTGCTGGTGGCGGTCTTGCTCCTGGCCGTGCCTCTCTGGGACAAAGCGAGCGCCTGCGGCCTGCCCGGCCCTCCAGGCGAGACTCCCCGCAGACCCCTTCTCTTCCCCTTGAAGATCAAAGGCGTCAAGCTGGCCCTGGCCTCCTTCTTCTTCTACTGCGGCATCGAAGCCACCATGGGTCTTTGGGGCGGCTCCTACCTCTTCGCGAGCAAGGGCCTGGCCCCGGCGGCCGCCGCCACTTGGGTTTCGTTGTTCTACGCCAGCATCACCGTGGGCCGGTTCATCACCGGGTTCGTGACCGCCTGGCTCCCCAACCACACCCTGATCCGCTGGGGCGGCCTGGTGGTTCTGGGCGGCGTGATCCTGATGCTCCTGCCGCTGCCGCTACCGTTCGCCCTGACGGGCTTTCTCGTGGTGGGATTCGGTTGCGCCCCCATCTTCCCCTGCATGCTCCACCAGACCCCGGAACGTTTCGGCCCCGAGGACGCCCAGGCCGTCATGGGTTTTCAAATGGCGGTGGCGTACATCGGATTGACACTGCTGCCACCGCTCTTTGGTTTCATCGCCGCGCCATCCACCCTGGCCCTGCTGCCGGGTTTCCTGGCGATCTACATCGTGGTTCTGCTGCTGAGCTCGGAGAGACTGCGCCGAGTGCAGCGGTCACCAGCGTGCTGAAACCAGAAAACCCGATATCGCGTTCAGAGTTGCTTAGAAGATGAGCCGACGGCAGGTGCAGCCGAGCTCGCCAGGTTGGCAGCTGCGGTTGACGAACCCCGGACCCGCACATGTGACGGCGTCACAGCAAGGAACCGATGTGGAGCAGAGTTGGCCGTATAGAGCACACTCGGGCAGCGGTGCGTCCGGCGGAGACACGGCGGCGTCAGGAGTGGACAGCGGCTGATTCGGATCCGGCTGATTCGGATCCGGCTGATTCGGATCCGGCTGATTCGGATCCGGTAGATTCGGATCCGGTTGGTTCGGATCCGGTAGATTCGGGTCCGGTTGGTTCGGGTCGGGCAACGTGGTTCCGCTGTCAGGAAGCGGCTTCACGCCACTGTCGGGGGGTGGCGGCGCCTTGGGGGGCGCACCACAGATCCCCGAGGGAGAGCCAGGAGCGATGTTGCAGGTCATGCCCGCGCAGCAGTCTCCTGTGGTGGTACACGCACCACCCGACGGAACACAGATCGGGCCGCCGCCGTCGGGAGCGAACATGCAGCGTAGGATTCCGTCGCTGCCGGGCACGCACGGCACGCCGCCACAGCACTCGGCCGAGAAGGTGCAACGCTCGCCACCGTGAATGCAGCAGGGCTCCTTCCCGGTGTACCCGGTGGGACAGTCCTGGGTCGAGCCGCCGTAACACCGGGGTACGCCGATGGAATCGGGTTTGCAGCACTGGGCCTTGGGCGGCAGACAGTCGCAGCAGTCCTCGCGCGCGTTGGTGCAAGCCACGGTGACACCCGATTTCAGACCGCAGACCCCGCCCTGCGGATTGCACCCTTGCGGGTTCCGGCAGACGCCCAGCGGCGGGTTGGACCCCTCGGCGATGGTGCAGGTGACGTTGCCCGCTCCGGGCAGGCCACTGGTGGAATCGCCACCACAGCAATCCGAGTCCTTGGTGCACAAGTTGTTGGTCACCCGGCACCCACTGGCAGGCTGGCAAATGCTGATGCCGCTGCGGGCGTAGGGCGCGCACAGGGCGCTGCAACAGTTGGTGCAGTCCTGGCAGACGGTCCCATCCTTGGCGCAGCTGCCCGCACCACTGGTGACCAGCTCGGCGCACACACCGGCGCTGCGGCCAGCCGCGATCTGGCAGCTGCCGCTGCAGCAATCGGTGCTGCGGAAGCAAATGTCTCCCGTCTGGATGCAATACGAGACCGCCAAGCTGCACTTGCCACCACTGCAACCGCCCGAGCAGCATTCACTGTTGCCGCCGCATGGATTGCCCGCGGTCTTGCACGCCGTATTGAGGGGCTTGCAGGTTCCCTCGGAGCACGAGCCCGAACAACACGCGCTGGGGCTGGTACACGCTTGGTTGTCGGGAACGCAGGCCGCCGCCTCAGCACAGCGGCCGTTGGTGCAAGAAAGGTTGCAGCAGTCGGTCGCGGTGGTGCAAGCGTAGCCAGCGCCCACACATTGCGAAATGGAAGACATGCAGGTGTGGCTCGCGGGATCGCAGGCGCCGGTGCAACAGTCGGATCCGGCTGAACAGGGCGCGCCCGAAGGCAGACAGGTGGGATCGGGCATGGAAGGATCTGTGTCGGCGGTGCTCGAACCGCCGTCGCCCAAGGAGATCTGGGGCGCGTCGGTAGCCGCAGCGTCGACGGGTCTGGTGTCCCGCACCTGGCCATCAGCGCCTGGTACCCCAGCCTCGGCAGGAGCACCCTCAACCGGTCGATTCGGCACATACACATAGGTGTCGAGGTTGGGAGGGACGTCCGGCCAGGTGAGGACGAATCCATCACCTCGTTGGCTCTGCTGGGTGTCTGTCGTCACCGCGGAGGCATCGAAGGACCTTGGTGCCTTCCCCACGCCGTGGCAGCCCATCGCCAGCAGACCTAGGATGAGCACGCTGCGGAATGGGAACCCGGTGGGATAACTCATGGAAACCTCCGTTAAACGCAGAAATAGGCCGCCACATTGTAAACCCTCCTTGATCGCGTCGTCACGAAAGCTTTCGTGGAACCGTCACGGCTCCGCGCCCGGTGTGCGGAAATGTCCTCCTCATGGCGCCATGGTGGAAACGGTCCACCGACGATGCTCACGGACGAGCCATCAGCCACATGGCCCTAACCACCGCCAAAAGCGAGCGGCTCTGAAGGCGCTTGTCGCGGGACGAAGAAACACGCCGCTTCCATTTGCCCCCTGGCGGGCCCGCGCAGACGGCATAGGATGGCCGCATGCAGATTCGAAAGTCGCTCGTTGGCCTGGGCATCGCCCTGTGCATGGTGGCTTGTTCGAAGACGTCGTTGCCCAAGCCTCGGGATGGGGCGGCGGATGGGCAACCGACACCAGATGGGCGGACCCACACGGACATCGTTCGCTCCAGTCCGGATTCCGCCACGCCCGCGCCCGATGGGCTCGACCGCGATGGAGCGGCTCCGCGCCTCCTCGACACGGCGAGCAGCGAGGTGCTCGCCCGCGACGCGACTGCCGACGTGGCCGCCCTGTTGGCTCGCGATGCGACGAGCGGCGACGTGAAGACAACGGAGACTGCGGCCGACACACGCGACGTGGCAGGCCGGGAGGCCGTTGGACTCGCCGATGGCAGGGAGACCTCGGCCCATCCTTTCGCCGGCCGCACCTTCCGCATCGACGACACGAAACCGGCGCCCACGCCGGATCCCGACTGCACGCCGAGAGCCATGTCCGCCGCCACGCTCACGTTCAGCGCGGATGTCACCACCCTGACCGGCGTGGCGTCGAGCGGCTCGACCGCGTTCAAGTTCAGCGCGACGGCTGGGCCGGAAGCGGACAAACTGACCTACCACGTGACCAACATCACCGGCGGAGAGGTGTTCTTCGAGCGCGACCAAGGCGTCTACGTCGCCCAGGTCGTCCTGTTCGGCTCCGGCGTCCCCGTGATGTGGTGTCTGCGCGGCGCCCTCGATCCCCAACCGTGACGGCCCCCACCACCTCGGACGGGGCGAGGGGCCGCTCGTCATCAGCGCGTGTCAGCGCCGATTCACGGAAAGCAGACCGCGAAGGGCGATTCGGGACGGCACCAGCAGCCCTGTTTCCCGCCCTCGGCTGAGCAGGTGTAGCCCGTCACGTACTTCTGGCACCAGGTCCCGTTGCCCTGCATGGGATCCATCCAGGCGGTGCAGTCACCAAGACAATCCGAGCTGGCCGTGCACGGGCGACCGCCTTCGCCCGTGGGGCAAACGCAAATGCCATACGTCTTGTTGTAGTCCAGTCGCCAGGTCCCGCCTCGTTCAGAACAGGTCGCCTCGTCTTTACTGTCCCGGCACGCGGCGTAGAGCGCCCTCGTGTCCGCGTCCCCCTGGTCCGCGTCGGCTTCGTCACTGCCGCCATCAGCGACACCATCGACTGCGGCATCGACTGCGCCGCTGCTGCTGCTCGAAACGCCACTCTGGGTAACGCCGCCCGCGCCCGAGGTGCCACCCTTGCCACTGCCCGCCGTGTCTGTGCTGCCACCGGTACCACCGCCCGCCGTGCCTGTGCTGCCACCGGTACCACCGCCCATGCCCGTCCCACCTGCCGCCTTCGTCCCTGCCGTGGCGTTGGCCCCCCCAACACCAGATGTGCCGACCCCTGCCGTGCCCCCCAGGGCGGTCGTCGTGCCCGCGACAGTCCCGCCCGAACCCGCCGTGCCGATTGATCCGACACCGGCCGAGCCGCCCACGCCGGCCGCGCCGGTTGTCGTGCTGCTTGCCCTGGCGTCCCCGTCTTGGCCGCCCGTCACGCCTGGATCGACGGCCGCGTCCCTGATGGGACCGGACTCACTCTTTCCGCCACATCCCACGATAAAGAACAAGACCAATAGACAATAAGGAACACTTAGCACCCTCATCAAGTCTCTACCTCCGAATGGCTCATCATCCTTGGTTGAAGGCGCGCTGTCCATTCCCCTGCACCACGCTCTGTGACCGCGCTCACTAAGGGCGCCCTGCAGGGATCAGCTACGAAGTGCCGGCGACCGCCCTGTTGCGTCCGCCGAGGCGCCTCGTTTCCTTGGCCGTGCAAACCGACCGACACCCGGGGTACAACGGGCTGGAACCTGGATTGCATTCGACCGGCGGTACTCATGAAAGATGCGAAATTGGGGCTTGGACCTCTCGTGGTGGCTGTCAGTGCCGTTCATTTTCTGACAGCTTGTGTGGATTTCAATCCGAACTGTCCCTTCAAATCTCACTGCGACGGACGGCGCATGCACCTGTGCACCGACGCGGACGAGCAGTGGCAGAGCTATAACGAGAGCACCAAGGATTGTGGGGAGGGAAAGACCTGCATAGAGCCGCTCGAATGCGTGGTCTCGCCACTGCAACCCTGCGAGAGGAGCACCTGCAAAGGGGATGTCCGGATGGTGTGCGGGAAATCGGGCAACCTCGCCGCGATCGAAGACTGCGCCAAGAACGGGCGGATCTGCCGCGCGTCTTCGTCCGACGTGGCTTGCGTCTGGCCTGATGCCCCCTGTCCAGAAGACAAGTCGTCCTTCTGTTCGAAGGATCAGGCGATACGCTACACCGGCTGCGAAAAGGGCTTCGGCTATGCGATCGAGGCGACCCCATGTGCCGACTGTGGGGACAGCGAATGCAGGCCCCTCGCAGCCTTCTCGGGGAACCGCATCTGTCGTGAGTCCTCCTCCGGGGCAGCCTGCGCACTCTCCGAGGCTCGCTGTCCGGACGGCAAGAACAGCTTCTGCTCGGCGGACCGCTCGAAATTCTACACCGGCTGCCAGTACGGCTTCGGCTATCCCCTGGACACCAAGAGCTGCTCGGGCGCCCCTTGCGGGACCCCGGTTTGCGTGGACGGCGAGAAGGCCGCGTCTTGTGGCGACTCCCCCCCTGTCCTGTGTGGCTCGCAGCAGTTCATCTGCTCGGCGGACGGACAGCGGTCCTTGCGCTGCCTTGGAGACGTCCACTACGCCTGCTGGGAGGATTGCGCCAAGCGCGGAAAGACCTGTGTCCCCAGCACCGGAGAATGCAGCCAGCAGGTGTAATCCCAGCCAAGGCCGGACGACGCCGCCCGGTTCACTTCGCGCGATAGTAGAGCGTAGGCGGGTTGGCGGCGAACCAGTACACGTTGCAGGCATCGACCGTGAGAGCTTGAATGGGCCGGTCGGCGTCGCTGCGCCAAAGCTGGATGGGGCCACCCTGCTTGGAGGCGCGGCGCAAGGTACTCTGGTCGGACGAGTCGACGTAATAGATATCGGTGTCGTCGAGGGTCGAGCTGTCCAACCACAAGGGATGGCCCGAAGGGATCACCAGCCGTCGGTCGCCGCCGGTCTTGGGCATGGCCCAGATTCCGCGCGCGGGCTCGAGGAAGTAAAGGTTCTGCTCGTCGATGGCGAACAAGACGCCGCCGTTCCATGTCGGTACGGGGACGGCGGGGAGAAGCGGCGCGGACGCGCCGGCCGTGGGGGGCATCGAGTACAAGTGCGCGCCCTGTTCGGAGACCGCCCTCCGCCCACGCTTGGGTTCTTGCCAGTAGATGTGTGACTGGTCCGCGAACAGAAAGAGAGCGTCCCTGCCGTCGGTCAGGACCTCGGTCCGGTTGGCGCACGGATCCCATTTCGCGATCGTGCCGTTGGTCAGGCTCCAAATGATCTCGCCGCGCGCGTTTGCCGTCAGAGCCTGGACGCTGGGAGAGTCCACACCGGCCGGCTGCGGCGGCTTGGTCATGTCTCCGGTGCGCAGGTCCCAGCGGAGGATGTCCGGCAGGTAACTCCCGGTGGTCGAGGGATTGTAGAAGCTGGGACTGGCGATCAACGACTGCGCCTGATAGCGCAGATTTGCCGGGTACCCCTTGTGCTCGAAGGTCCGCGCCTCGCGCGTTCGCAGGGAGACGCCGATGACTCGACCTCGGCGAGAAATGTCGTAGCTGAGGCCGCTGGCGATGAAGATCTCCTCACCCGAGGATGCCAGGCCCATGACGTTCGACAGGTCGGCTTGCTCGAGAAGCACGGTGGCGGCGCGGGGACCGCGGACACAGGACAGGGTGGGGGGTGTCTGGCACGGACCCGCGGCGCCATCAGGCCCGCCCGGCCAGACATCGGGGGAGACGGAGCGCGCCCCATCGGGGCTCCCAGGCGCACCGTCAGGGCGGGTGTTCGCCGAAGTGTCGGGGGATCGGTCCGGCGAGGCGTCGAGCCCCCTGGCCAACGATTCGCTGGGCTGGGCCGGGTCCATCGACGTGCGACCACAGGCCGCTACGAGCCCCAAGAGCAGAGCCAGGCGCGCCCCAGCCCCTCGAGATTCTTGCATGACTTCAGGAGATCTCATGGCCCCACCGCGACTCATCTTACAGGCGAAACACCCTGAAGGCTGCCGGCGAGAAGAGACCAGGCGGAGGCGCGTCCGATTGTCTATCGATCGAACTGGGCGCTGGTGCCCGCGGTGTGAATGGCCTTCACCTGCTCGGCGGTCAGGGCAGCATCGTAGATGCGGAATTCGTGGTAGGTGCCGCCGAATCCCTGGTCGAACGAATACTGCGACTTGCCTAGGTAGTTGTTGACGTCGTCGATCTGCGAGAGCGCGGCCACGTCGGTGGCGGGCGTGCCCACGGGTTCGCCGTCCAGATACAGCGACATGGTAGCGGCCGCCCCATCGAACACCACGACGATCTGTTTCTGCGATCCCGTCGGCAAGGCGGTGGTGCCGTTGTCGACGAACCTGTCGTCGGCGGTATCCTCGCCGCAGTTGGTGCTGCAGAAACTGGCGCGCAACCTGGCGGTATTGTCGAGGTATGTATTGGGGGAGACGATCACGGTGGTGACGGCGTAGGTGTTGCTGCCGCTCTGCCTGTTGCTGCCGAAGTCGATGATGCGCTGGTTGTTGCCGCCGCCGCTCCAGGTGACCCAAATTTCCAGGGTGGCGCTGGTCAGCGATGAGAAGATGCCCGCAGGCAGTGTGGCGTGCTGGTTGGAAGTCCCGCCCGCCAGCACCAGCGTGCCATTGCCTGACAGCGTCGCGTTCACCGCGGTGCCATCGGCTGTCCCGACGGAGTCGGTGATCTTCGTGCCCGAGCCGTCGAACCTGTACCGGTGAATCAGGGAGGCCCCGATGGTACAAAGCACGCAGGGGGCGTCCGGCGGGTTGGTGTCGGGGACAGCGGAATCAGGCCTATCGGGCGCGGCGTCAGGACTGTCCGGCGCGGCATCCGGGGCGATCGTGCCCCCCGTGCTGCCGGCATCCCCAGCGTCGCGCCTTGTGCCGCCCGTTCCCCCTGCCCTGCCATCGCGGCTGTCAGGCCCGGCGTCGAGCCGTGTTCCCGTTTTTCCCGCGGTCCCGGTCTTGCCACCGCTGCCCCCAGCCCCGGCCTCTCGGTCGTCCATGGTCTCGGGGCGATTCACCGGCGCATCGATGGCCGTTGCGCCATCCGTTGCCGAAGCATCCAGGTCGCTGGAGGAAGAGGAAGGGAACGAATCTCCACCCACGCCACCGTCCTCCATCGTGCCTCCGCTGCCCCCACCAGTCGCCCCGCCCGTCGCATCGACTCCGCCCGTTCCCACTGCACCGGCAGTCCCCGAGTCGGTCGAGCCCGTGCCACCGGTGCCCGTGGAGCCCGCGCTGGTGCCTCCCGCGCGTGAACCCGCCACGCCGCTGTTGGGGTGAGCCAAGGCCGGCGGTTTATCGAGATCCACGCAACCAAGGCCAAGAGTCGCGAACAAAAGCAGTGCACCCCCGAACCAGGCAGGCCGAGCGGTGATTGTCATCGTGGCTGGACGGGCCATCATGTCCCCCTGGTCTGGAAATCTGAGCTTGGGTCTAAAGACATTCCAGTGTCCGAGGATACACTCCAGGGACCAAAAAATACCCCCCAACCTGACAACGCGCGAAGTCGTGCGATTCATCCATGGCGCATGCCCCCAAGCCTTGGGGCCCCCGTCTCTATTCACGCGCCACGTGCAGGCCGCCTCCATAACTAACCGTCCAAACCTCGTGGGGATCGAAGGGGTTCCAGAACACGCGCATGGGTTGTTGGAAGGGGTATTCGCTGACCTGGCGGAAAGTGGGATGCTCGTCCTGCAGGTTCTCGGTCAGCCACAAGCCTTCGCCCTGCGTGGTCATGTACATGCGCCGCGGGTTGCGTGGGTCGATGGCGCAGGATTCGACGCGATACTTTTTCGCGATCCTTCGCCAGGTGCGTCCGCGGTCCAGGGTCCGGTAGAGCCCGCCGAAATCACCAGAGTCGTGGGTGAACACGCCCACGTACCACCGATCCTCGTTGTGCGGGTCGACCACGATGTCTTTGGTCCAGAGGCGCATTTCGGGGGCCGAGCGATCCTCCCAGGCCGTACCTTCGGGTGGCAGAAGGAAGACGCCTGAACGTTCCGCGAACACGCGCGTGTTTCCCTCCTGGTGTCCCGCGGCGCTGGCCAGGATGCTTCCGTCGCTCAACACGTGCACGTTGTACGGGTGGCCACGCGTGCGCGGCGGGGCGGGCAGGGGAAGCGCGGGGCGATCCAGGTGGTCGAGATCGAGACGGTAGATGCCGCCCACGCGGCTGTTCACCACGCTGGCATAGAGGAGGTTCGGTCGGTTGGGATCCAGGGCGAGCCAGATCACCGGGTGGCCGAAGTCGTAGGCCACGCGCCAGTGGGCGCCGCCATCCGACGAGGTCAGCACCGCTCCCGTGCCCCCGTCGATGCGCGCGTCCCGCAGGTAAGGGCTCTGATAGAGATCGTGCACACTGGCGGTCGCGCCGTACAGGACACCGGTGCGCGGGTGCACGACCACATGGTAGGTCGTGTTGTAGGCAAGCCCATTCTTGCTGTCGCGGGTCCATGACGTGCCCCCATCGCGGCTGAAGACGCCGCTGATGTCGGTGAACGAGGCGAACAACGTGAGGGGCGCGCTCCAGGTGAGCCACCAGCACGAGGTCGGTTCCAGGCCGCAACTTCGGTAGAACCTCGACTTGGGCGTGGGGCGGCCGGGAGGATTCTCGTCTCGGCCATCGACGTAGGCCTGACGCCAGCGCTGGCCCCCGTCCTCGCTGACATGGGCGAAGCCGAGATCGGTCAGGATGACCCGCCGCGAGTCGCGCGGGGACACCGCCAGTCCCAGCGCGACCTCACCATAGTCCCAATCCTTGTCGCCGCGAGCGCCGCTCCAGCCGGTGGCGATGTTGACGTTGCCCGGGGTCAGGAAGACCGATCGCCAACTTTGCCCGGCGTCTTCTGTCTTGAGCACGAGGGGGCTCAACACGGTCGCGCCGCGATCCGCGCCGGCCGCATAGACCACATCCGGCTCATGCAGGGCCATGGCCACCATGGTGAGCTTCTGGGTGGCCGGAAGGTCCCCGCCCGTGCGCGTCCAGGCGCCCTCGCCCAGGGTCAGGCGGTAAAGGCCAGCGAATAGGGCATAGGCATCGCCGGCGGGATCGGGGGTGCTGGTGCGTCGGCCGTCGCTGTCCTGGTTGCGAAAGGTCACGGCGAAGAAGCGCGTGGTGTCTCCTGCTTGCGCCGCCGCCAGGGAGACGATGCTCTCGCCCACGGGTATCCCGGTGTTGAGCTCGAAGGCGAAGTGCTGACCGCCGTCGTGCGAGACCAGCATCCCGTCGCTGGTGCCCACGGTGATGTCGCGCCCGGCGAAGTGCGCCCCCGCCACCGCCAGCCCCTCGCTCCACGGCGTCGCATACACCTCGGAGAAGGTACGGCCGCCGTTGTTCGAGAAATAGAGCCGGTGCGCATCGGCGAAGAGAAGCCTTTCCGTGCTCTCTGCGTCCGTCAGCAGTTGGCTGACGCTCACCCGATCGCCGGGCGTGCTGACCGGAGCGTCCCAGGTGCCCCCGGCGTCTTCGCTCTTGATGATGTGGCCCGGCCCGAGCGGTGGTTGCGGCAGGTTGAGCGCGTACACGACGCGCGGGTCTGAGGTGAAGTGCACGAATGAGCGCCGGCCCCCCTCCATCACGGTGAAGGGAAGCATGGTCCAACCGCGTCCGAAGTCCTGGCTGCGGTACACGCCGGTCATGTCGCTGGCGAGGAAGATCTCGCGCTCTTGGTACGGGTTGATGGCGGGAGCGAAGAGCGCACCTCCACCACCCACGCCACGCGGCCGCCAGGAAGGATGAGCCGAACAGATAGGATGGTCCGTGACCTGCGCTTGGTCCGGCTGGTGATGGCCAGGGCTCTCGAGGCCCGATCGCGGGCAGCCCGCAAGCAGGAGCAGTCCCCACCACCACCTGGATTTCCCCATCCCCCGCATCGTGCGCCCCCCGACGTGTCTTCAAGGATAAGGGGGCGCCGCCCAGAATCAATGCAAGGGCATGGGCTTGCTGGGCCGCAGGGGCACTGTCATCCTGAGGTCGTTGGCCATGAGGGTCCCGCGTGCACGCCTACCGTACCTGGTGCCAAGCCTGATCGCCGTCGTGGTGCTCGTCTCGGGCGCTGCGCCGGCGTCTCGCGCGAAGAGGAGCCGCATCGAACCGCCGGCCGGCCACGTGGCGCTGGCCTCGGCGCCGCCGCACGAGACGCGCTTGTCACTGCCCTTCGCGGGGACCTGGGGTGTCGTGCAGGGCATGGACAGCGACGGCACGCACACCGGCTACGCCGCCTACGCCCTCGATTTCGTGCCGGCCGAGGCGCCCGCCAGCGAGGCCGCGTTTCGCCGGCGCAAGAAGCTCGACCAGCACGCCTGCTATGGCAGGCCCATCCTGGCGCCAGCCGACGGGCGCGTGGCCTGGGCCCGGGACGGCGGGCGCGAGCTGGCGCCGTTCCGCGAAGCGCGCAAGTACGAGGCGGGCAACTTCGTCATCATCGAGCACGCCCCCGACGAGTTCACCGAGTTCCGCCATCTGAAGAAGGGCTCGCTCGCGGTCAAGGTGGGCGACCTGGTTCGGCGGGGACAGCTCATTGCCGCCTGCGGGAACTCGGGCAACGCCGTGACCCCCCACCTGCACTTCGCCTTGCTCGGCTCGGTCGATCCCATCGCCACCCGGCCCATGCGCTTGTCCGACTACGAGGTTCTGGTCGCACCCGGCGTCTGGCGGCCGGGGGATGGCGAGCCCAAGCGAGGCCAGATCGTTCGGCCGCGTGCGCCCGCCCCGTGAGGTCGAGGAGGGGGTGCGCGCGCATCACGCGTGGCTGAAGGCCTGTCAGAAGTGGTGAAACCCTACCATCCCCCTGGCTGGGAATTCCCGCCCATGGCCGCGAGGGCCCTGCGGTCCGTCGAGGAAGAGCAACCACCGGCATTGGTCTGAGGATTGCTCTGTTGCGCACTCGATGCGAACCCCTGGCATCGTGCGACTCTACGCGACCCTGCTTTGTGCGCTGGCGGCGACGGGCAGCGCCCGGGCTCAGGGTGAAACCTCAGCGGTGACTCGACTGTTCGGCGCGCAGATCGGCGACACCAGGACCACCCTGCTGGCGGCGCTCCAGTCCGAAGGCTGGCAGTGGAACAGAACCGAAACGGCCATCGTGACCCGCCAGACCAGCGATTTTACCAGCCAGACGACCTACTGGCTGAAGGACGGGCGGGTCTCGCGCATGTTCCGGGCGGTGGAGCTGAGCGGACAGGATCTCGCCCCCTTCGAGCGCGCCTACCGGATTCTGCTCGAACGCGCGCGAGAGGCGGCGGGGCGAGCCCCCGACAAGACCAAAGCCTTGCCCGATTGGGCTTCCACCGCTCCGTCGAAGTACGCCGCTTTCGTCGACAACCGGCTGGTGCAGTGGGCCTCGTGGAACCTGGAAGCGACGCGGGTCAGCGTGATCATGCGCGTCGAGCGGGGCGTCCCGGTCGTGCAGATGCTGGCGGAGCCCATCACCGGGTGCTCGGACAGAACCCTGGCCACGGCGCTGCTGGAGCTGCATCCACCCGCCTCGGCCGAGCGTCGAGCCGCCAGCGCGCGCACGGTGGCCCTGTGCGCGCGCGAGCGAGGTGCGGGCGCCTTGGCCGCCGCCTTGGCGGAGGATCCGGAAGCCAGCGTTCGCGTCGAGCTGGCCCGTTCGTTGAAAGGCGTGCCTTCGCCGCTGGCGCGCGCGGCGCTGGCGAGGGCGGCCCGACGAGATAGCGCTCCCGAGGTGCAGAAGGAGTCGCTGCGCACCTTGGTGGCCATCCACGCGGCGGACGAGGCCAAGAGCATCGCGGCCGACGAAGGCCAGCCGGCGGAGCTGCGCCAATGGGCCGAGGAAGCCTTGGCCCCCATCAAAGAGCCGGTGGTGCCGGCGGTGCCAGTCGCGACTCCCGCGACGCCCGTGCCGTCGGAGACGACAGCGCCCCCCGCGCCGACAGCCGCCGCGAGCCAGCCTGAACTCGCGAGTCCCCCTGCCCCGCTCGATGACAGGCGCGGGGCCGTGACCAGCGTGGTGCCCTCCTCCCCGCCCACGCTGGCCACATAGTACAGCCGTCCGTTGGTCAGGTGAAGG
>CAZHUY010000011.1:0-21961 GCA_964535465.1 uncultured Myxococcales bacterium | reverse complement strand
CCGCCGGAGCCCCCAAAGACCGCGCCCCCCGTCGACGGCACCACCTTTGCCATCGCCGCGTCCACCGTGGCGGGCGGCCTGTGGGGCGGGGGCCTGTCGCTGCTGGCCCAGCAGAACAACCCGGGCGTGGTGGCCTTGTTGGGAGGCGCGGGCGCGGTCATCGGCGGCGGGACCGCCTGGGGCATCACGCGCTTTGGTCTGCGACCCACGCCCGCTCAATCGTTCTTCTTTGCCAACACCACGGCCTGGGGAACGCTGGCCGGGTTGATGGCCTGGCGCGCGAGCGGGTCGGACAATCCCAAGCTGAAGTACGGACTGCTGGTGGGGGGCGAGACCGCGGGCCTCACCATGGGAATCGTGGGCGCGCGGCTCTGGTCGTGGACGCCCGGCCAGATCCTGCTGGCCGACAGCCTGCTGCTGGGCGCGGGCCTGACCGGCCTGGGCGCCAGTCGACTCATGGGCCAGGACTGGTCAGCGCGCACGTCGCCGGCCGTGGGCTATGCCGTGGCCCCGGCCATGGTGGCGGCCGCCGTCGCCGCCCGCTATCTGCCGGTCACCGGTCGGGACATCGGGTTGATGGCCATGGGCGGGCTGTGGGGTGGCTGGACCGGCAGCCTGATCGCCAGCGGCGCGTCGGGCACATCGCTGCTGGGCGGCCACCAAGGACAAGGCGGGGCCTTGCTGGGCTTGGGCGCGGGATTCCTGAGCCTGGCGGCGTTGAGTCCGTGGTTGGAGGTGCGGCCGGGCACCCTGGCCCGGGTGACGGGCGGGATGGGCGCGGGGAATCTGCTGGGGCTTGGGGTCGGACTGCTGGCCGAGCCCGATGGCAAGCACGCGACCCTGGGTGCCGGTCTGGGGGGCGTGGGCTACGCCATTGGCGCGCTCGCCTTGGCGCCTCATCTGCGGCTGGGGCCAAACTGGGGCGACATGATGGCCATGGGCACGGTGTACGGCGCCGGCTCCTGGGCCTTGGCCAGCGTCGCCGCGGGCGACGAGACCATCCCCACCTCGCGTAGGGTGGGCGGAGCGCTGGTGGGGGCCGTGGCGGGCGGCACCATCGGACTCATCGCCTCCGGGACCTTTCGTCCCACGGCGATCGACTACGGCACGGTCATGGCGACGAACCTCGCGGGTCTGAGCATGGGGCTCGGCCTGGCCAGGTTGACCACCAACCAGCAAGGAACGCCGGATCTGATCGGCGCGCTGGCGGGTTCCGCCTTGGGAATGGCGGGCGGGGCCGCGTTCACCCATGCCGGTCAACTGCGACCACCCAGCGTGCTGGCGGGTGTCGTGGGCGGCGCTTACGGCCTCTTCGTGGGCACGCTGGCGCCCACCTTGGGGCAAGCCAATTGGAGCCAATCGCGTCGCACGTCGGGTGGAAGTTGGTTGGGCCTGGGGCTGGGCGCGGTCGGGGCCACGGCCTTGGGACAGTGGCTGGAGGTCAGCAACCCGCAGAACCTGTTGCTGTTGTCGGCGGGGAGCTTGGGCCTGGGTTTGGGCTACGGCGCGGGTCTGATGGCGTCCGACCACGACACGCGACCGGCGCGCATCGGGGCGCTGGCGGCCCCGGCGGTGCTGGCGGGGGGGGCCATGCTGCTCGATCGCTCGCTGCACCTTTCAGACGGTCTGGGCCCGAATGCCCTGCCCCTGGCCACGATGGGCGCGGCCGTGGGCGCGATGGAAGGCGGGCTGCTGGCCCATGCCATCGCCAAGGGTGATCCGCGCGGTCACCAGCTGGGCGGTGGCATGTTGGCGGGGGCCAGCGCGGGACTGGCCAGCGGGTTGGTGCTGTCCAAGTTCGTGCGACCGGCTGGTCAGGACTACTTTCTGGTGGGGGCGGGCAACCTGCTGGGCCTGTCGCTGGGCCATGGCATCGGGCGCATGGCCGTCGCACCCACTCGGCAGGACACGGTCCTACCGACCCTGCGCCAGGCCGGATGCTTCGCCGGGACCATGGGCGCGGCCCTGGCCTCGCACAGCCTCGCTTGGCGCTGGACCGACAACCTCGCGCTCGGCTACGGCAGCACCTTTGGCGGTTTGCTCGGGACCTTCGTTCCTGCGCTGCTGAGCCCGTCGCTGATGAACGACTCGGCCAAGGACAGGCGCTTCAGGGAGGGCGGAGCGAGCACGGGCATCGCGGTGGGCGGTCTGGCGGCGGCCGCGCTGGCCCACGCCGGTCAAGCAAGCCCGGCGCAGGTTCACTTCGCGACCGGCGCCACTTCGCTGGGCCTGGGCGTCGGCTTGGGCCTGGGCATGGCCTTGCCAGACGATTCTAGCCGCCCCGAGCGCATCGGCCTGGTGGCCGGGGGGCTGGGGTTCGCGCTGGGGGCCATCGCGCTCGATCGCGCATGGCACTTGTCCAGCCTCGAGGGGATGCACCAACCGCTCAATCTGGCCGTGGCTGGAGCCCTGGTGGGCGGTGTGGAGGGCGCGCTGCTGGCCGGGGCCATGGACCCGAGCGGACGCATGAGCCTGACACCGAAGACGCGCCTGAGCGGCGGCGTGCTCTTCGGGACCTCGCTGGGCGCCAGCTCGGGTTTCCTGCTGTCCCGCTTCGTTCGTCCCAGCGACCAGGAGATCGTGATCAGCATGCTGGGCGGGACACTGGGCGGCGGCCTGGGCTTGGGCGTGTCCATGCTGGCCACCACGCAAGCAGGACGCAGCGACACCCTGGCGACCATGAGCGGATCGCTCGGGGCCTTGGCGGGCGCGGCCCTCGCGGCCCACGTGAATGCCCTGCGACTGGACGCGCCGGCGCTGGTCACCGGCCTGGCCTACGGCGGCTTCATAGGTGCGCTGGCCCCCGGCCTGGGCGACGCTCGGTGGCCCGGCTGGACCCGCAAGACCACCGGCGGTTTGTTGGCGGGCGGCGCGGGCGGCGCGCTCATCAGCAGCGTGATCGCCAGCACGACCCCCATCTCTCCCGCGCACACCGGTGCCACGGCTGCGGCCGGCCTCGACGGTCTGCTGGGCGGTTTGGGTTTCGGACTCCTGCTCGACGACCACAGCTCGCGGGGCGCGCGCATCGGCATGGTGGCGGGCAGCGCCGTGGGGCTGACGGCGGGCGCGGCCTTGTTCCCCTACCTGGCCTTCGACGACACCGATCCGTACCTCATCGGCGGCTTGACCGCGCTCGGGGTGTGGAATGGCGTGTGGCTCCCCGCCATCGGCCACGCGCATTCCGACGAGGTCAGCGGCCGACGACGCTGGGGTGGGGCCTTGGCGGGAGGGGCCAGCGCGGCGCTGCTTGGCTCGGGCCTGGCCGCATGCCTCAAGCTCGACACCGATCTGATGGCGAACGCCCTGCTCATGGACGTCATGCTGGCCGGGGCCGGCGCGGGGGCGGGCGCGCTGGCCAGCCCACGCTACGACGCCCCCGTGATCGGCATGCTGGGCGGCGGACTGGCCGGCCTGGTCCTGGGCGGGGCCTTGCACAGCCAGATCGATGTGCGCCGCGAGGACGCGCCGTGGTTGGCCCTGGCCTCGCTCGAAGGTCTGTGGTTGGGTGCTTGGCTGCCGCACGTGCTCTACCGCGGCGAGGACGTGAACCAGCGTCGTGAGATAGGCGGGTTGGTGCTGGGCGGCCTGGGCGGAGCCGCCTTCGCCACGCTGACCAGTCCCTGGGTGAAGCTGACCGGCAATCAGGCGGCCCTTGTGGGGACCGGCACGGCCATCGGCGCGGCCCTGGCCGGCGGCTCGGTGTTGCTCGCCGAGGATCTGCACGATCGGCGCGGCGTGGGCATCCTGTTGGGTGGCACGGCGCTGGGCGCGGGCGCGGGCACGCTGCTGGCCTCGCACCTGAACCTGGACACTGAGTTGGTCGCCTACGTGGGGGGCGGCGCCGTGTTGGGCGGCAGCGAGGGCTTGGTGTTCGCGTGGGCCGGTCGTGGCTCCAGCCGGGCCGACTACGCGGGCGCGGGCCTGCTAGGCGCGGGCTTGGGCGCGGCCCTCGGCATGACCCACGGCATCGGCGATAGTCAGAGCGCCAGCCGCAAGTTGGCCGCGGGTGGTTTCGCCGCGTGGGGCGCTTGGGTGGGCGCGTTTGGCGGGGCCTTGGCCAACCGCGATCCGCACGAGGTCACCTTGGGCGGCCTGGCCGGGGCCAACCTGGGCGCCCTGGCCGGCTATCTCCTGCTCTCGCAAGAGTGGGTCGAACCCCGCGACTTCGGCTGGCTGTCACTGTTCGGCGCGGGCGGCGCCGTGTTGGGCAGCGGCGCGGGCGCCATCTTCTCGTCGAAGACCGACCCGCGTCCGGTGCTGGCCGGTTTGACCATCGGCCCGGCGGTCGGCATCACCGTGGGGGCGCTCGTGCTTCCCAAACTGCGCGCCTTGACCCACGCCAACGATGAGAAGGTCACCATCTTCCACTTCGGCGGCCGCAAGGTAGCCGGCATGTCGGTGACCTTGGGCGAGGCCGCGACCGGCGACCTCACCTCGGCCGACGTGTTGGCCACGCGCTCCGCTCCGGGCTTGCTCAGCCGAACCGCGCACCACCTGGGCCAGGCCTTCGAGATCACGCAATGGACGCCTTTCGTGGCCGCGTTGCCGCCGACGCCTGGCGATCCTTCGGGTTCCGCGCCCTTCATCTTCGGCGTGTCGGGGAACTGGAAGTGACCACGGCCAGGCGGCCGCTCCGCGTATGAAGAAAGACGGGGCACCCCGAGGCCCTGCGCCTTGGCAGGGTGTCGATGCTATCTTTCACGGGTGAACCCAACCCACCACGCGAGCCCGGGCCCCCGCGGCCTGAAGAGCGAGGCCCTGAGAAACGCGCTGGACCTGGCCCTGCGCGGGCACTTGGATGATCTGCAAAGGCTGCTGGCCTTTCACGGCAACATGCCGTCCTCGCGCCCCAACTTCGAGCTGGGAGCGGCCTTCGGGGCCGAAGTGGCCGGCCAGGCGCGGGATGCGACCAAGCTGCTGACCGTCCTCATGAACACCAACGCGGAGGCGGACACCGCGGACGTCTTCGTGCCCATCGCCGCGGTCTACGGCTGGGTGGCGCTGGTCCAGGTGTCCTCCGCCCATCAGGTGGCGTGGAATGCCCTGCACGAGCTGCTGGCCGACGAACGCACGCCGATACGCATGGGCGCGCAGGACGCCTTGGTCCGCATGTGCGGGCACCCCGAGCAAGCGGATCGCCTGCTTGTCCAAGCCCTGCGCTGGATGGACGAAGACCAGGACGATCCACAATTCGGCGTGGTCGCCATCATCAGCGAGGTCTTCGCCAGGAAGGCCACCATGGCCCGCGTGACGGACAAGGCGGCCCTGCGCACGTTCTTGTCGCGCGCCTTGGCGGCCATCGCGGACGCGCCGCGGGCAGCATCCCGCCGGGATTCCTACCGTCGCCTGGAGAACGCGCTTCCCCTCGGCATCGCGGCGTGCGTGGCCAGCGCCGGATCGACCAGCCCGCTGGGGCAAGCCACCCTGGCCTGGCTCAAGGACGAGTGCCACAACGCGCGCGGGGAGCCCGAGCGCGATCTCTTGTCGGAAGCCCTCGCCCAACTGCGGGCGCCATCGCACGGCCAGGCCGCCGGCGCCATCGAGACCCTCGAGGCCGCCTTGGCCACGGGCTCGAAACCGCCACGCGATCCCAAGCGCATACGTCCGAGCCAAGGCCGGGGCAAACACTCACGCCAGACGCGGTAGACTCACGGCCCCGAGCGACGATGCCCAGACCGCGCCGCGGCCGACTATCCGTCGTGGCGAAGGAACTGGGTCCGGACTTCTTCGCGGCGCTTGCGGGACGACGAGAACTCCAGCAGGTAGTAGCCGATGGGGTTGTCCGTCACGGACCACAGGCGGGATCGATAGATAGGATCGTCGACGGAAAGGGAGCGGGGCTCGACGCGTCCGCCCCTCTCACGGGCGAAGCTGGCGGCCAGGGCGGAGTCGTCGAAGGTCCGCTTGGGTTGGTCGGCAGGCAGGATCACGTCATAGACGGCGCGACCGTTCCAACCCGTCACATCGTAGGCGTAGGCCCCCAGGACCTGAACACCCACCGACCACAGGAACAAACCGGCAAATGACCAGCGCAGGGCCGCCAGGTCACGAACCTTCTCGGCCACGGGAATGGCCAGGAAGGCGAGCAGCGTGGTGACGTCCACGATGGGGCGGTACCCGAAGCACCATCCACCCCACCAATCGAACCACTTGCTCGCCATCAGGAACATGGCCACGGCCGCCAGGGTGAGGGGACGAAAGGCCTTGGCTTCCGTTTGGCGCCAGGCACGGACCAAGCCCCACAGCCCGACCAGGGCGATGGGCGAGTACACCAGCAGTCCACGCGCCGGACTGAAGAGAAGCCCGAGCGCTCCCACATGAAGAGGGGTCTGCCACACATCGGGATTGCCCGTCTTCGCCTGGGCCACTTCGGTGCCCACGCCCCACTGACCAAGGGAGAAGGGGGAGCCGAACACGATCCACGCGTAGGCGATGAGCAGCACGGCCACTGGCAACCCGCCCATGACGAAACGAAGCAGGCGCCGGCGCTCGCCCAGCAAATGAAAGAGTCCGATGGCCACGGTCAGCAGCACACCGGTGGGCCGGCAAGCCACCGCCAGACCACAAGCCAGCCCGCACCACAGGTCGCGATCCCGCCGCAGGAGGAAGAAGACGGCCATGGCCATGAACAGCTCCAGAGGGCCGTGTTGCCACAGCGATTGGCTGCTGGTGCTCCACACACAGGTGCCCAAGCCGTAGGCCAGGGCCAGCACGAAAGAGGTCAAGGGCCGACAGAAGGAGAGCGCCGCCAAGAAGAGAAAGACCGCGCTGCCCGCCACCGTCGCCGCGGCCACCAGCTTGCCCACATACCACATGACTGTCGGGCTCTGGGCCAGAGGCCCCACGAACGGTCGCACCACAGCCGCCGCGGGTACGGCCAGCAGACCGGCGCCCAGTCCGAAGGTGTTGGCGTAGAGCCCCGACCAGCGCGTGGGCGCCAAATAGTAGATGGGATCGGAGAGGCGAATCGTCCCCGCCTGGTAGTGCTCGCGCATGCTCTTGCCCCCGGTCTGAAGATCCCAGGAGCGAAACCGCCCCTTCTTCATCCCTTCATCCGTGGGGACTTCGAAAGTGAACATGAACGGCGTGTCCTCGGGAGAGAAGAACAAGCTGCCGTGGTCAATCACCCGCTCGGCCAACCAGACATTGGCCGTGGCATCGTTGCCTTGCAGGAAGCTGCCGTTGGCCCAATAGGCGAGAGACAAGAGCAGAAACAGCGATACGGCCCAGCGGCGCACCTGGCCTCGGCGCGCGCTCGCGGCATCGGCCTCGACCCGCGCGGCGTCCCTCTCACGATGGCTGGACCGTTGTCGTTGTCTGGGTGGCATGGCGGGGGGCGGACGCGCAACATAGCACCCTCCCGGTTTTGCGATCCATCATGTCCAGCGGGTGATGTCGCGACAGCGAGGCGAAAGAAGGAGCTTGAGTTGCGGTTGAGGCTCGGGCCTCGGTTTGGCCGTCATCCCGTCGTTTGGGTCATTCCGGCAGGCGCCAGAACATATTTTCCCCTTACAATGCCGCCATGGGTAATCCTCAAAGCCACGTCGCCCGCGCGGGCAAACGGAATCGGGCCGTGCTTCGCCCGTCCAAGCCGAAACGCGGAAAGGCAGGGGAGCCCTCCCAGGATCTCCAGTTCGAGGCGGCCGCCGATCACCAGATACCGACCGAAACCGAACTCGCTCCACAGCAGGATGCTCCTGGCTGGCAGCGCTGGTTTCCGCCACTCGCGCTGTGCTTGCTCGCGGTGGTGTTCCGCGTGCCGGCCCTGCTGAATGCCGCCGGCACGAACTCGGACGCCGCGATTGTGGGTCTGCAGGCCATGCACATCCTGCGTGGCGAGTGGTCGTGGTTCTTGTGGGGAACCGGCTACCAGGGCCCCGTCGATGCGCTGCTGATCGCGCTGGTCTTCGCCTTGGTCGGTCCGTCGCCCCTCGCGCTCATGTGCGTGCCTCTGGTTCTGCACTTGGCGCTGGTGTACCTGGTCTGGGACATACTGCGCCGCCACCTGCCTTGGGGGTCCTCTCTCATCGCAACCCTGCCCATCGTGTTCACCCCCTGGGCCATCAACAACGTGGCCCTCTATCCGCCACGCCAGGCGTGCATCACGCTGATCTTCCTCGGCCTGTGGCTGCTCGAAAGCGCGAGTCGATCGTCGAGGCCACGGCTTCGGCTGGCCTTGGGCGTGAGTCTGGGAATCTTCTCGCTGTACCTCGACCTGATCGCCCTGCAAATGATGGTGGCGTTTGGGTTGTTCGCGCTGCTTTGTTCGTGGGATGCGCGGCTTCCGCGGCGCGCGCTCGGACGTCGCATGGCCGTCATGGCCGCCGCCGCGCTGGTGAGCGGGCTGCTCGTGCTTCTGCTGCGGCAGGCGCCCCACCGTGAAGAACCCTCCCTGTCTCTGACCCTGGCGCGCATCGGTGCGAACTGGAAGCTCCTGACGACAAAATGCCTCCCCTACCTGCTCGGAGCGAAAGTCTACTCACGCGTCGAGCATCTCGCTCCTCAGTTGTGGCAGGCGCCCTGGCCGGTCCGTGTGGTGCAATGGTCGGGTGCGGTGATCTTCGGGGCCGGACTGGCCTTCTCTCTCTTCGCGATCAAGGTCCGCCGACTGCCGTGGGACGTGCGTCGCCTGGGGCTATTGGGCGGTGTGGCCGCCCTGTCGTCGCTCGGCGCGTTCCTCGCGTCGATGTCACCGTACGATGTCTGGGCCGTGCGCTACCTGGCTCCGGTGATCTGGCTGTCGCCCTTTGCCCTGGCGCCCGCCGCGGCCCTGCTGCGCGGACGTCTCTTCGCGGCCGCGCTGGCCCCCTACCTGATTGCCGCGACCCTCGGGGGATGGCTGAGCTACGGCCCCTATGTCCAGGGCGCCCTCCCGGTACGCTGGGCCAGGGGGACCGCGCAAGAGGAACAGCAATTGGCCGAGTTGCTGCGATCGAAGGATGTGAAGATCGCCGCGGCCGACTATTGGCTTGCCTACCGTCTATCGTTCCTGTTCCGCGAGGATCCCATCGTGGTTCCGCTCGATCCCAAGCAGGACCGCTATCCGCCTTACCGCAAGGCCTACAAGAGCAGCCGCCACACCGCTTTCATCTTCCATCCGAGCGAGCCTGGCGCAAACCAGGAGCAGGTCCGTGCGGCCCTGGCGCAGGTTCCTGGGCGTCTCGAGTCCTTGCGGGTAGCGGACTTCGAGGTCCTGCTGTTCACACTCGCGGCGCAAGAGCCAAGCGACTCGTCGAGATGAGCTAGCGCCGTTTGCGGCGCCGTGATCTGCGCGACTCGGCGCCGCCGGGTCCAGGCAGGGCTTCGACCACGACCTTCGCCGCCCGCATCTGAGCCAGGGCAACGGCGCAGAAACCAAGCCAGAGCAGGTTCCTGGTCAGCATCAACAGAGTAGCGCGCAGGGTGGGCAGGAAGATGACCAGGCGTCCCTCCTGGATGGCCGCTCGAAACACCTCGTGCCACAGGATGGGATAGATCAAGGCGGTGAGCGCGCAGACGACGAGAAACACCGCCGAGGGAACGGCCTCGCGCGCGCTGTGGGGAGGCTCGATGAGAACGAGGACCGGGAGGAGCCAGCAGAGATATTGGGGGGAGAAGACCTTCGCGGTCGCCATCGCCGCAGCCAGAACGGCCAGGCTGGCCCACACGAAGAGTTGCGGGTGCTGCTCGGCCAAGCTGAGACGGGAGTTCGCCGCGCCCGGGTTCGCGGCCGGCTGACCCCGCCTCAGGCTCCGCCAAAACAGCGCGTAGACGATCGCCACCAGGCCCAGCACGACGACCACCGAGGCCTTGGCCAAGGTCGGTGTGCCCGGTCCGATGACCTCGTCGGCTCCGAACACGTGCTCGACCTTGGCCGGATAGCCCAAACGGGCCGCGAGCAACAGCAGCGAACTCCACAGGGATTCGATCTGAAACCCACGCTGGCCGTGGTAGGCGAGGAAGTCCCACACGCGCGGGCCCCAGGCCAGGCGGAAGGGCACGAACAGGACCACAGTGCTGGCGACGAACACACCCGTGGCGCGGGCGGCGGCACGCAGCGACGCACGGCTGAACGGGCCCTTGGCGAAGGCGGCGGCGGGCAGCGCGCCGAGTACCGCCAGCGGCACCAGGAAGACCGGCACCAGTTTGAGATTCACCGCCGCGGCCAGCGCGATCATGGCCAGGCTGCGGTGGCCGGTGACCAGCGCCGTCAGCATCCCCAGCAAGAGGAAGCCCAACCACAAGTCGAGTCGATCGTAGAGCACGTACATCAGCACCGCCCCGGCGAGAGTCGCGACCGCCAAGCCCCACGTGCACTGATAGCCCCGGCGCCGCAGCCACCACACCGCCGCCGCGATGACGAAGGCGTGGGCGAAGAAGTACATGTGGCGAAAGCTCTGTCTCCAGTCGTCGATTTCCTGCTGACGAATCGTGCTCACCAGGGAAGAACCCTTCACAAAGGCCAGGGGCGCGCGCAGCATCTGAAGTGCGAGCGGCGGGTACTCGATGGTGACCCGGTCGAAGCGCAGGGCGGCACGGTCCTGGACTGGCGTGCGGGCACGAACGGAATCCTCGTAGGTGTCGTACGGCGACTTCCCTTGCCGCGCCGCCGCTTCCAGCACGAAGGCGTAGGTGGCGTAGAGGCGCGTGTCGCTCATTTTCGGCTGATAGCCGAAGGCAACCCACGCGTGGACGGCCAGAAAGGCCGCGATGGTGGCTACGAGGGCTCGGCGCGGGTTCCCCTGAAACATGCCGTGCATTGTAATCGAGAGAGGCTTCTAGTCGATGGGCTCGATGTCGAGGAACTGCAGGAAGGTATAGGCGTAGTCGCCGGTCTTGGCCGAGCGGCCACCGGCCACCACTGAGAGCGAGCCGTCGCTGATGTCGAGCTCGACCGTGCGGCGGAACACGCGGGCGGCGTCGCTGGTGGGCTCGTCATCGATGAGACGCGTGCCTTCGACCATCACGTTGTGCGGATCGTTGGGGTAGGCGCGCGCGGGGCGGCCGGCGCCCACGGTCACGCGGTAGCGGCCCGGGGCCAGCGCGAACTCGAAGAGGTTGTCGCGCCCGTAATCGTCGTAGAGGTAGCTGCGCTCGATCTCGCTGTTGCCCGCCTCGTCGTAGCCGTAGAGCGCGATGCCCGGGTTCTTGATGTTCTCGCCCGACCAGCCGTAGCCCTTGCCGGCATCGTAGGCGTCCCAACCGACCTTCTGGTAGGTGTGGCCGGCCACCAGCAAGGGCTCGGCGGTCGGCCTGCCCTTGGGATCCTGGAAGTTCAGGTAGTAGGCGGCGCGCGGGCGGCCGCTGGTCGGCGCCTCCACCACCGGCATGGTGGTGCGGCTGCCCTCGATGTAACGGCCCAGCTCGATACGCAGCTTGGTCAGCGCGGATGGATCTTTGGTGAAGCTGCTCAGGCCCGACGCCAACGAGGCTACCGCCGGATCCACGGCCTCGCTCGCGCCGGGCGTGGGCTGTTTCTGGCCGTTGGCCAGCCACAGGTACTCGTAGTCCTCGAAGCCCTCGCGCAACAGCTCGGCGCGCAGGCCGGGCCGCCCCGACGGGAAGAAACGATCCACATCGTAATAGGCAAAGCCCGAGGCGCGGATACGCCAGGCCACCCAGGGGATGATGCGCACGTGCAGCCCCGAGCGGTCCACGCGCGTGGGGTTGAAGTAGGGATCGGGATCGTGGTCCAGGCTGTAGATCCACACCTGCTCCTGGTGCTCGCGCTGTCGCTTCCACGCGTAGTCCTGTTGGTAGGCGCGTACGTGCGCGATCCAGATGTCGTAGCCACAGGCTCCGTCGCTGCGCTCGGCGATCTCGGGCTTGGGCTCTTCGCTGATAGCCAGGCGCAGGTGGGGCGCGGCCGCGCGCGACAACCGGCACAGATGCGCGGCCAGGGCGTAGTCGGTTTCGTTCTGGGGCTCGTTCTGCACGTAGTGGTAGGCCTTGTCCGCCATGCCATGCCCCACCAGGTAGCCATCGAGCGCGGCAAGGTACTTCGACCAGGCAGCGTTGTAGGCTTCGCTGCCCTGATGGCCATCGCCACGGCTCACCCCGCACATGGTCGCCGGCCGCGGCGTCGCGTTGTCCACGAAGTGCAACACCTCGGCGTTGGGATAACCCACCCCGTTCCAGCCCTCGCCCAGGATGTACCGTCGAGACAAGGTGCCGATGGAATACTCCGCGCCTTCACTCGGCTCGTCCCACAAGGCCGTGCAGCGGGCGGGGTTCTGGGCGCTGTCCCAGGTGATGGCGGGCGAGAAGCCGCTGGGCCAGGTGGACGAATCAGGGGTAAAGCGATGCTCATGAAGCAGGGAGTGCGCGTCGCGTGCCGTTCCGCCGGCGGGGATCAGGGCGCTCACGTTGACGTTCATCTGCGAGGCGAAGTGGATCGGGTCGGGCAAGGCGAAGTCGAACACGGTCAGGACCACCGGCACCACGACCTGGCCTCCGCTGGCCAAGGTCAAGGTCAGGCTGGCGCGGTGTTCGCCCTTGGGCGCGTCCTTGGGCACGAACACCGTGATCCACAAGGCGGCGAACCCACTCGACAAGGCCACGGGTGTCAGGGTTTCGCCCCAGCCGTCGACGAATCCCACCTGGTGCAATGACACGCGCTGGCCCGCGCCCAGGTTGGGAAAGGTCCCCATGGTGGCTGAGGTCACCGCGTGTCCGGCGACCAGTTCCAGCAGGGCTGGCTCGAATTCGTTGCGGGCGGCATGGAGCTTCAACCCCGAAGCGCGGGCCGCGGGCGCGACGTCGCTGGTGGTCGGCTTGCGCGTGACCGGGGCGGTGAACAAGGTGACCTCCGCCGTCGATTCCTCCAGGGTGTATTCCACATCGGCCGCGCCGGGCACCGGCGCGGTGGGCGGATTGGTGGTCGACCCTCCCCCGGTCTCGCTGGTCGACTTCTCGTCGCCCGAGCAGGCCAAGGCCAGCGTCGAACCCAGAACCAGGGAGATGGTCGCGGACCGGGTCATGGTCGTGTGATTATCTCACGACGGCAACGCGCATGGTCGACGGCGTGGCGCTCAAATTAGGATCTGGGCTGGTTGCTCTTTTGGATTTAGCTTGGTGTTGTCATGTTCATGAAGTCTCTCCTCTCGGCATCCGGTCTTGCCGGCCTGCTGGTTCTCGGGTTGGGGTGCGCGCAAAAGGCCGATTCCACCCCCTGTCCCGAAGGTGAGGAGGGCTGCCCGTGCATCCTGGGCTCCATGTGCAACCAGGGATTGCGCTGTCCCGAGGACACCTGTATCCGCTCGTCATCCTCGGGCGGCTCGAGCGGCGGGAACAGCAGCGCCGCGGCGGGAGCTTCCGGCGGTCAGAGCGGCAGCAAGTCCAGCTCATCGTCGTCCTCCAAGCCCGCCCCTGCCCCGGCTTCGCCCAACTGCACCGATGTCTCCCTGGACGGTAGCCTGCTGGGCAGCAAGTCCGCCGTGTCCGTGGTGGACGTCGTCGGTCGCGACAAGAACTACTTCTTCCAGGCCAACTGGTGGAACGACAAGGTGGCGTTCAACAAGCAGACGGTGGACGGGACCGGCCTCTCGTTCATCGTGGGCAACCCGGCGAACGTGGGCAGCAGCGACAACGATCCCATTGGCTACCCCTCGTTCTACATCGGCGGTGCCTACGCGGGTCGCTCGGCCACCAAGGGCAGCAACCTGCCCAAACAGGTCTCGGCGCTCAAGGGCTCGACCATCAACACCATCCTGGCCACCAACGCCAACAGCAAGGGGCGCAGCAACTACAACGTCGCGTACGATGTCTGGTTCACCCAATCAGCCTCGGCCTTGTCCAGCAAGCAGTACGACCCGGGAACAGGCGGCGCCTACTTGATGGTGTGGTTCTTCAAGCCTTCGGATCGCCAGCCGCGCGGCGATGAACGCCAGCGCGGCAAGACCATCAGCGGCGTTCCCGGGACCTGGGACGTGTGGGTCCACAACACCAACCCACCCTGCATCTCGTACGTCCATTCCACTGGCGTGGAGACGCTGGACTTCGACCTCAACAAGTTCATCCAGGACTCGGTGAGCAACCGCTACGGCATCACCGAGAGCATGTACCTGTACATGATCTTCGGCGGCTTCGAGATCTGGCGCGGCGGCGACGGCCTCGAGGTAAAGGCCTTCTGCGCCGACGTGCCGTAGCCTAAAGCGAGGCGCTTTCGCTGTCGTGACGCTCGTGCTTGCGCACGGCGCGCGGATGCATCTCGGTCGCGATGAGGACCGGCCCGGGGGTGGCATCGGGCATGGCGGCCACGAGGGGCGCGGCCACGAAGGGCACGCTGGCGCTCTCCTCCGAACGACTCCACAGGCCGCGCAGGCTCTGGCCCAGCCAGCCCTGCCACGCCGACACGACGCCCACGTAGCCAAAGCCGAAGAGGAAGAGCAGCAGGAAGGGCACCGAGATGTAGTGGCCGTGGGTGATGGCCACCTGGACCGCGACGGCGAAGTACCCCGCCATCAGCAGCTCGGCCAGCGGGGTCAGGGAGCGCGCGGCTCGGTAGCGCTTGCTCGACCAGCTCTCCAGCTTGCCGCGGATGCCGTGCTTGGGGGTGCGCACGAATTCGGTCTCGCGGCCCATCAGGGCCTCGAACACCGCACGCGTCTGGTTCACGCACAGGCCGATGCCGATGGACAGCACCAAGGGCAGGTGGCGCAGGGTGCTCCAGGCCGAGCGCTTGCCGTCGCCGCGCAGGATCGCGATCTCGCGCTCGGAGGCCAGGTAGAAGGAGGCGATGGACAGCGTGGTGCCGAAGAAGAGGGGCAGATCGATCATCAGCACCTCGCGCACGCCGTGGGTGGTGCGCACGATCAGGTTGGGCAGCAGCAGCAGCGAGAGCAGGAGCAACAACGGGTAGGCGAAGTTGTTGGTCAGGTGGAAGAAGGCCTCGCTCTTCTGGGCCCAGGTCGCGTTGGAACGAAGGATGCGCGGCAAGAGCTTGCGCGCCACCTGGATGGAGCCCTTGGCCCAACGGAACTGCTGCGCCTTGAAAGCCGACATCTCCACCGGCAGCTCGGCCGGGGCCTCGATCTCGGGTAGATAGACGAAGCGCCAGCCGCGCAGTTGCGCCCGGTACGACAAATCCATGTCCTCGGTCAAGGTGTCGTGATCCCAACCGCCCGCGTCCACGATGGCGGCGCGACGCCACAGACCGGCCGTGCCGTTGAAGTTGAAGAAGCGGCCCGAGCGGTTGCGGCCGGCGTGCTCCATGACGAAGTGGCCGTTGAGCATCAAGGCCTGCGCCTCGGTCAGGGCCGAGAAGTCGCGGTTGATGTGCTCCCAACGGCACTGCACCACGGCCACGGCGGGATCGAGGAAGTGGTGCACGGTGCGCTCGAGGATGTCGGCCTTGGGCAAAAAGTCGGCGTCGAAGATGAGGACCAGCTCCCCTTTGGCGGTCTTGAGACCGTTTTCCAGAGCGCCCGCCTTGAAGCCCGAACGGTCGATGCGGTGGACATACTCGATGTCCAGTTCGGGCATCTGCTTGCGCAGCGACGCGATCTTGCGCTGGCAGATGTCGCGGGTCTCGTCGGTGGAGTCATCGAGAACCTGAATTTGGAAACGGTCGCGCGGATAACGGATGGCTGCCACGGAATCGAGCAGGCGCTCGACCACGTACATCTCGTTGAAGAGCGGCAACTGCACGGTCACGGCGGGCAGCTCGGCGTAGCGACCCTTGGCCTGCGGGTGGCGATCCTTGTGCCGGTAATACAGGAACACCAGCAGCGAGCGGTGAAACCCGTAGACGGCGAGAGAGACGAGGATGACGAGGTAGGTGGCGGTCAGAAAGCCGGGGACGTCCATGGCCCGGAAAGGTAGGACGTCAATTGTCACGCAATTGTAATCTTATGTGGTTATTTGTAATCCACACCGTCGGTGAGCGCGGCTCTAGCTCGCGTCCTTCACCATCGTGAGCAGCATCTTGAAGCGGGTGGTGGCGTTCACCGCGTGGGGGATGTGGGCGGGCATGAGCGCGGCTTGGCCGGCCTTGGTGGGGACCTTCTGGCCGCCGATGACCAGCTCGACCTCGCCGTCCAGAACCTGAACCAGGGCATCGAAGGGCGCGGTGTGCTCGGACAAGGCCTGGCCCTGGTCAAAGGCGAAGACGGTGATGGTGCCTCCGCCTTTCTTCACCAGGGTGCGGCTGACCACGCCACCGGGTTGGTAGGCGACCAGCGAGGCCAGGTCCACGGTCTGAGCCGCGGGTAATCCGGAATCTTCGGGGGCTTGTTTGAGAGACATGTCGTTCCTTTCGCAGGGATTGAACACTACTGGTCGATCCAGTCGAGCAGGCGGCGTTGGCCTTCCAGCTTTCGTATCTGTGTGATGTCTTGGGTCACCTCGAGGCAACCGCGGTAGTTGCGTTCCGCGTCGCGCACGGCGAAGTAGCGGATGTGGATGAAACGACCGCCCATCTCGATCCAGAACTCCGCGACGTCTTTTCGGCCGGCGCGGAAGGAGTCCAGGATGCGGTTGACGGTGGCCACGCTCCTGGGCGGGTGGCAATTCTGCACGCTGCGGCCGATGGCGGCCGGGGTGCGCGGAAAGATGCGCTCCTTGCCCTCGGAGTAGTAGCGAACCACATCCTTTTCATCAACGAACGAGATGTCGATGGGCAGGTGGCGCAGCAGCAGATCCACCATCTCCAACGAGAGCGCGCCGGTGCCCAGGGCGAGCAGGCCAGCCACCGCCTCAGGGGCTGGCGCCGTATTGGTCGCCTGCTTCAGGCTCGTCGATCTGATGGGGGCGTTGGGCTGCGCCAGCAGGTACCCCAGCTCGTTCTCGCCGCGCTTCTCCTCGGCCCACTCCCGTTCATCGAGCTTCTCCAGGGCCATGGGGAAGAGGATCTTCTCTTCCTTGTAGACCAGCTCGACCACATCCCGGGCCAGGGCGGGCACGGCGGCCACGAAGGTGGGCACGTCGCCGATCTCGGCGGCCAAGCGCGTGGCCTTCCACTCGCCGCGAATCTGATCGTGTACCCCCCACATGACCTGCGTCGGGCCGGTGATCCCGTGTCGCTCCAGCAAGGGAAAGAGCTGGTTCTCCTTGCGCTTGTAGTGATTGTCGAGCCCGTCGTAGCGAGCCAGGATCTCGACGGCCGCGGGCAGGATGTGTCGGGCCAAGGACTCGTTCTGCGCCAAGGCACGTCCCATCTCGCCCAATTGGTTGGCGAAGGCGGTCAGCATCTGGTTGTCGGCCATGTACGTGTGCACGGGATGGCCGGCGGGCGCGCTCACCGCTTGCTTGCCGTCCAGGGCTTCGCGAAACGCACCCACGTGCACGTCGCACAGGCGCTGCACCTCGGCCACCGGCAACCCGCCCCGAATCATCTCCTCTTCCATGGCCGCGATCTCGCCCGCGTCCACGTCGCCCACGGCCGCCGCGAACTGCGCGCGCGCCGTCGCCAGATCACCGCCGTGGTGCAAGCCCTCGATGATGTGGCCCAGCATGCCGATGCGTTGCTCGCGGCTGAGCTCGACCGGGCTGGTCGTCACCGCGGGTCGCGCCTGGGTCTCCTTTTCGATGGCCGAGGCCAGCGCCGCCAGCAGCTCGATCACGTCGACCCCGGCGATGCGCGCCGCCGCGCCGATGGTGGCCACGCGCCCCACGGTGGCCCGGGTGATCTTGTTTCTCAGCAGCTTGAAGTGTGGGTTGTAGGCGACCAGGAAGTCCTCGAGGAACGGGTAGGTGTTCAGCAGGTCGTTGATCTTGGTGTTGCTGGAAATCTCCATGGTGGTCTCCTTGCTCAGGTCGTGCCGCCGTCGCCAGCGAGCACGCGGGGGAAAAGCACGTGGTTCTCGAGTTCGATGTGGTCGCCCAGATCCCGCTCCAGCCGACGAAGCGCGCGGTACAGGTCGCGCCAGGCTGGGCTGGCGTCCGTCGGTAGGGTGAAGGCGTGGGTCAGCTCGGCGGTGCGCGTGAGGTTGCGCAGGTGATCGGTGTGCTCGGCCATCATCAGCTTGACGGGCATGTGGGCCACCGCGCCCCGTCCGCCCAGGATGAGCGGGAAGAGGATGCGTTCTTCCTTCTGCAGGTGACTGTCCAGCGAGGCCTGAACCTGCTCCAGGTGCGCGGTCAGCCCGCGCGGGCACAGGGCGTGCCCGTGATGGTCGGCCTCGATGGCGCGCGCGCTGGCGACGAGCAGCGGCAACTCGCGGCGCAGAGACGCGTGGTAGCGCTGCAAGATGTGGTCGATGAGGGCGGCGGGCTCTTGCTCGGCCCAGGACCGAAGATCGAGGGCCGGAGAGGCTGTCGAGTCTTTTTCCATGGTGACCCTGACTTCAGCAAGCCCCGGGCCGACTTCCATGCCCAACAAAAACGCGCACTTAGCTCATGCGATGTTCGAATGACAACAACCCCGACGTTGTCACAAGGACATCACCGATGTCATAATGACATCCATGGAACCCCTCGACGCCGTGGTGAAGATCGCGCTCGATCTGACCACCGGTCAAACCGCCCTCGAACGCAGCCAACGTCTGCTCGCGTCCCTGCGCCAGGTGATCCCCTACGACGCGGCCACGGTGATGCGCTTCGAGCGCGACGGGTTGCTGCCCTTGGCCACCAGCGGGCTCTCGCCAGCGGCCAGCGGCAAGCCCTACCTGCTGCGCGACCACCCCCGCCTGGAGATCATCTGCCGCTCGCACGAGCCGGTCTTCTTCCCCTCCGACACCAGCCTGCCCGACCCCTTCGATGGGCAACTGGCCGAGGACATGGGGGCCCTGCACCGGGTGCACGCGTGCCTGGGCTGTCCCCTACGAGCCCAGGGCGAGCTGGTAGGCGTGCTGACCGCGGACGCGCTCGATCCGCAGGCCTTTGCCGGCATCGACATGCGCTTCGTGACCGCGGTGGCGGCCTTGACCGCGGCCGAGCTGCGCACCACCCAGCTCATCGCCGCGCTGGAACGCGCCTCCGAGCATCGCGGCCTGGTGGTGCGCGACCTCATGCGCGACGCCATGATGGAGGGCAGCGAGATCATCGGGGCCAGCCCCGCCATTCTGCGCCTGCGCCGCGAGATCGATCTGGTGGCGCGCTCGGATTACTCGGTGCTCATCCAGGGCGAGACCGGGACCGGCAAGGAGCTGGTGGCGCGCGCGGTCCACGCGGCGTCCGAGCGGCGACACGAACCGCTCATCCACGTCAACTGCGCCGCCCTGCCCGAGACCCTGGCCGAGGCCGAGCTGTTCGGGCATGTGCGCGGATCGTTCACCGGCGCGACCAGCGACCGCCCCGGCAAGTTCGAGATCGCCGATGGGGGAACCCTGTTTCTCGACGAGATCGGCGAACTGCCGCTGACCGTGCAGCCCATCCTGCTGCGGGTCCTGCAAGAGGGCGAGATCCAGCGCGTGGGCTCGGATCGCACGCTCAAGGTCAACGTGCGCCTGCTGGCGGCCACCAACCGCGAGCTGCCCGCCGAGGTGGCCGCCGGTCGCTTCCGCGCCGATTTGTTTCACCGTCTCAACGTCTACCCCTTGGCGGTCCCACCCCTGCGCGAGCGAGGGGAGGACACCGCGTTGTTGGGCGGCTATTTCTGCGACGTGGCCCGCCGTCGCGTGGGCGTGGGGCCGGTGCGCCTCGACCGCGGGGCCATTCAGGCGCTCATGGGCTATCCCTGGCCCGGCAACGTGCGCGAGCTGGAGAACGTGATCTCGCGCGTGGTCCTGCGCCGGGCAGCCAGCGTGCCGCGCGGCGAGCCCATCGTCATCACCGCCCGCGACCTTTCGCCCGAGGTCGGGCCCCTCCCGGCTCCCATCGTCGAGGCACGCCCCCAGGAAAGTACCATCAGGCCCAAATCGCTGCGCGAGTCCGCAAACGCCCACCGGCGCGCGGTCGTGGAGCGCGCGCTCAAGGTCCATCAAGGCAACCTGTCCGCCGCCGCGCGTGCCCTGGGCATGGACCGCGGCAACTTTCACCGCCTGGTCAAGCGGCTGGGTTTGGGCAAGACCCCCTAGCGGTGCGCGCGACGCAAAGGGCCGGCGATACCGGTCAAGGAGCCCCTCTGGCAAACCGATGCTAGTCTTATCTGGTTCACGCTCCCCCATCTTGGACGACCACCCCTCACGACCGGCTAGGCATGCCCCAGATCGAAACGTCTGGCCGCGTCGTTTTTGCCTTGGCTTGAGCGCCCTTGCTGCGCGGGCCACGGGACAGGGCCAGTCACGATGACGTTGGACCTGACCCTCATGTTCATCGCCCTGGTGGCGCTGCTGGCGATGAACGCCTTCTTCGTGTTGGCCGAGTTCGCCATCGTCAAGGTGCGGCCATCGCGCGTGGCACAGTTGTCAGCCGAGGGCGACAAGCGCGCGCGTCTGCTCGCCGACATACAAGAGCAGCTGGATGAGTACCTCAGCGTCTGCCAGGTCGGCATCACGCTGGCGAGCGTGGCGTTGGGCATGGTGGGTGAGCGCACGGCCAGCCTCATCATGGGCAAGAGCCACAGCACCCTGCGCACCGTCCTCGCCATGGCGGTTTCGTATCTGGTGATCTCGGGCTCGCACATCCTGCTCGGCGAGCTGGTCCCGAAGTCGATCGCGATTCGCGTGACCGATCGCATGGCGGTTCTGTGCGCCCGGCCTTTGCGCCTGCTGCACGTCCTCTTCTTCCCTGCCCTGTGGCTGCTGACGGCGGGATCCAACGCCATCCTCCGCCTGCTAGGCCTGCAGCGGAGCACCGAAGGCGAGCAACCCAGCGAACAAGAGCTGCGCATCATCCTCAACCAGTCGCAAGAGCGTGGCGTGATGTCTTTCCGCCGCCTGCTCTTCATGGAAAATGTCTTCGACTTGGGCGGACTGCACGTGAGGGATGCCATGCGCACCAAGGCGCATGTGCGCACCCTGGATGCGCGCATGCCCTGGGCCGACAACCTGCGCATCATTCAAGAATCGCGCTTCTCGCGCTTTCCCCTGCTGACCAACGATCCCAAGAGCCCCTCGGGGTTCGTGCATCTCAAGGATCTGCTCATCCAAGGTGTGTGCGACAACCCCAACCTGGAGAAGCTGGCCAGACCCCTGCTGGCCACCACGGAAAAGACCCCGCTCGAGACCCTGTTCGCGGAGATGCAGCGGCGCCGCGTTCACGTGGCCATGGTGACCGACGGGCACGGCGAATGGACCGGCCTCATCACCCTGGAAGACATCCTGGAGGAGCTGGTCGGCACCATCCACGACGAATTCGACAAACAGGAGCCCGTCCGCTTCTCGGAAACCCTGTCGGTCGAGCACATCCAACTGGGGATCGAGGCCTCTTCGCCCGTGGCCGCCGTGCACGAGGCCGTCGCGCGCATGCCCGCCGCCAAGGTCCCTCCGCCCGTCAACCATATCCTGCGCACACGCAGCGGACGCGAACGGCTGGTCGGGACCTACCTGGGCGACGGCATCGGCATGCCCCACGCCCGCCTGCTCGGGCTGGTCAAGCCCTTCGTCATGATCCTGCGTTCGGAGGGCGGCGTCCCCTGCGACGGCACCAGCGAAAAAGCCCAGCTGCTCTTCGTGCTGCTGACCCCGGCGGGACAACCACGCGTGCACCAACGGCTGCAGGGGATCATCGCCACCATGTTGCACGAGAGCGCGTTCGTCGCCGAGCGACTCCGCACCGCGACCTCGGCCGAAGAGGTGCTGGAGGTGATCCGCACCGGCGAGCAAGCGGTGCTCGATTAGCTACTTGAGCGTCACGGAGGTCTCGCTGCCGTCGTACGTGATGGTCTCGTCGGCCGTCTCGGTCACATCGATGCCGACGCCCTTGTTGGCTCCCACCAGGACCACGTTGAAGGTCCTGCTGGCCAGCATGCCTTCGTAGCTGCCCTTGCGCGCGCCCACGGTCAGCTTGCCGGCGGCGTCGTCCCAGGTGAACTCGATGGTGGCGTAGGCGCCGCTCTCGTAGTCGTAGCCGTCATTGGCGTCGTCGTACAGGGTGAAGGATCCGTCCTTGCCCTTGTAGATGCGGATCTCCAGGGGATCGACGCTCTCGGTGGCGTACTGGA
>CAZHUY010000010.1:0-47493 GCA_964535465.1 uncultured Myxococcales bacterium | reverse complement strand
GGGGGTCGACCTCAGCGTCAACGGCGGTTCGGGGGTTCTCACCACCACATCGCTGACCGGAACCTTGCGGTTGGTACCCATTCGCACCAACAACTTCTCCCTCTTCCTCATCGGGCGCGCAGGCCGGCTGTTCATCTCCAGCCATGACGACACCTGGGTCGCGGGTGGCGGTGCGGGCGTGGTCGTGCCCTTTGGCCGCAGCGCCGGACTGGTGATCTCCTACGAGATTCTTGGCTTGTGGCCTTCCAGCCACTGCTCGGATCTGGCCAACGGGTGTCGGCTGGACTCCTTCGGTTTGGGTCTGATCCTCGGGTTGTGATTCGCGGCTTGCCGGTCAACGGGGCGATACTCGCGCCGGCGGGCCCTCGAGCGCGAGACGTCAGGTGTTTCCCGGTTGGACAGCGCAAATCCGCGCTGGGCTCACGCTCCGTCGTGTAAACTTCGACATCGTCTCGGCCCCGGAGGTTTGCACCATGATGAAGAGCGCTTTTCGATCCTTGCTTGCCGTATCTGCCCTAGCCCTCGCGGCCTGTGGGTATGAGGACTCCAGCAGCACGGGCAGCGGCGGTCAATCAGGGGGCTCTTCGAGCAGCAGCGTCAGCTCGGGCGGCGGCCAGAGCAGTGGTGGGCAGAGCAGCGGCGGCCAGAGCAGCGCCGGCCAGAGCAGCGGCGGTCAGAGCAGCGGCGGCCAGAGCAGCGCCGGCTCCAGTGCGACCGGCGGCAAGGGTGGCGGCGGCTCCAGCGCGACCGGTGGCAAGGGTGGCGGCGGTGGTGGCGCCACGAGCAGTGGCGGGGGCGGTGGCAAGACCGGCGGCGCCTCAGGAACCGGCGGCGCGGCTGAAGGTGGCAAGACCGAGACTGGTGGCAACGGTTCCGCGGGCACGGGCGGCAAGGGCACGGGCGGGAAGACCGGCGGCAACACCGGAGGCGGTGGGGCTGCAACGGGCGGCACGACGGGGACGGGCGGCTCAAGTGGCTCTGGGGGGAGCAGCGGGGCCAAGCTGCACGTCTTCCTCTTGCTCGGCCAATCGAACATGGCCGGCTATGCCAAGGCGACGACCGCGGACAAGCAGAACAACCCCCGCATTCGCGTCATCGGTTTTGACGATTGCGCCGAAACCGGACGGAAGAAGGATCAATGGGCGGACGCCACGCCGCCGCTGCACGAGTGCTGGAACAAGGCCATCGGCCCGGGCGACTCGTTCTCACAAGCGTTGCTCGAAAAAGTCCCGGCCACCGATTCCATCCTCCTCGTGCCCTGCGCGCTCAGCGGTAAGTCCATCAACGACATGAAGAAGGGGACCAGCAACTACACGTGGTTCATCAGCCGCGCCAAGAGCGCCGTGCAGTTGGGCGGCGTGATCGAGGGCTTCATCTTCCACCAGGGCGAATCGGACTGTGGTCAGTCCTCGTGGCCCAATGCCGTCAAACAGTTCGTCACCGATCTGCGTACGGACCTCGGCCTCACCAACAATCCCCCCTTCGTGGCCGGCGAGCTGCCTCGTGCCAGCGCCTGCTCAAATCACAACCCGCTGGTCAACCAACTGCCCAACCTCATCACCAACGGCTATGTCGTGTCCTCCGAAGGCATCCCCCTGGATCCCGCGGACACGCAGTACCGGATGCACTTCGGGCACGACGGTTCGATCGAGATCGGCAAGCGCTTCGCCACCAAGATGGCCGAGGCTCTGAAGTGGTAGCCTGAGCAGCCCGTCCGCATCCCACAATCTCGCGCAAGAGCGGCGTAGGACCTGGCCTAGAGCACCGAACGGTTTGAATCGGTCGTGAAATCGCGGATCTGCGTCGCATCCCTTCGTTGCTCGTCGGTCAGATAGGTCGACTATCTTCCCTCCTCGCGCCTCGGGCTGCTCGCATCTCCGCAATTTCACTCGGTCTTCAAACCGTTCGGTGCTCTAGCCACCCCAGCAGGCCCGGGTGTGGGCCCGGTATTGTCACGCAATCGTAACAATCTCGTGGCGCCGCCGACACGTGCGGTTGGCTGACTCTAACTATCCATGAAAACGCAAGTCAGCCGGTCTGACCATCGTGGCTCGAGGGGACCTGCATGGAATTGAGCACTCCCCACCTCATCCTGATCATCGCGACGGTGGGGGCCGCGTTGCTCTTCGACTTCATCAACGGCTTTCACGATGCCGCCAACTCCATCGCGACCATCGTGTCCACGCGCGTGCTCACGCCTTTCCGGGCGGTGCTGTGGGCCGCGTTCTTCAACTTCGTGGCCTTCGCCCTGTTCGAGCTGCACGTGGCCAACACCATCGGCAAGGGCATCATCGATCCCCAGGTGGTGGACATGGCGGTCATCATCGGCGCGCTGGCCGGCGCCATCGTGTGGAACCTGCTGACCTGGTGGTGGGGCTTGCCCTCCAGCTCGTCGCACGCCTTGGTGGGCGGGCTCATCGGGGCGGGCATCTCCAAGGCGGGGTTCGGGATCCTGGGCTGGAGCAAGATCGGCATGACGGCCGCCTTCATCTTCGTCTCGCCCCTGCTTGGCTACATCGGTTCGGCCGTCCTGATGGTCGCGAGCTCGTGGGTGTTGCGCAAACAGACCCCGGGAGTGATCGACAAGTGGTTCCGGCGCCTGCAGCTCGTGTCGGCCGCGGCCTTCAGCCTCAACCACGGCGGCAACGACGCGCAGAAGACCATGGGCATCATCGCGGTCACGCTCTATTCCCAGGGCCTGCTGGGCGCGACGTTCCCCACGGGAGATGATTTCCCCCTGTGGATCGTGCTCTCGTGCCACGCGGCCATGGGCCTCGGCACCATGGCGGGCGGCTGGCGCATCGTCAAGACCATGGGCATGCGCCTGACCAAGCTGCGTCCCTTTGGTGGCTTCTGCGCCGAGACAGGCGGCGCCCTGGCCACCTTCCTGGCCACGCTCATGGGCATTCCCGTGTCGACCACCCACACCATCACCGGGGCCATCGTGGGCGTGGGTTCGGTCTCCAATCCCGGCCGCGTACGTTGGGGCGTGGCCAGCCGCATCGTCTGGGCTTGGATCTTCACCATTCCGGCCTCGGCGCTGGTGGCCTCCCTGACCTACTTCATCGCGCGCGCCTGCGGGGTTTGATGGCACGCGCGCGGCGTGCGGCCCTCGTTCGCTGCCTCGCTCCTCGGCGCCCTGCTTTCGCCATCTGCCCCCCATGCCGAGCGAATCCGTCGACTGCCTGATTGTGGAAATCCCTGGCCAAGGTCACACTTCAAGGTTGTCATGGCCGAGAAGAAGAAGACCTACACGCAGGACGAGGTCAACGAGATCCTCAAGCGGGCGTTGTCCCAACAGAATCTGCGTGAACAGACGCTGTCGCACGAGGACCTGGTCCAGGTGGCGGCCGAGGTCGGCATCGATCGAAACGCTCTGGACGCGGCCACCGCGGAGATGGCGCAAACCCAGGCGGCCGAGATGGCCAAGCGCAATCAAGACGTCGAGCTGGCGCAAGAACGCCGTATCCAACTGCGTCGCCTGCTGGCCTCGGGGGTTCGCCTGGGCATTCTCAACGTCGTCCTGTACTTCGTCGACATGCAGACTTCGGGCGGTCCGTGGTTTCAGTGGCCGCTGCTGGCATCGGGCGTGCTGCTGGCCCTGCAGCTCCGTCACGTCGTGTCGCCCGAGAAACGGTTGGAGCGGCGGCGCGCGCGGCAGGAGCGTGAGCGTCGGCGGGCCGAACGGCGGGCTCAGGTGGAGGCGGTGAAGCAGAGGCTGTTCGCAGCCACCAGCGACGCCCCTGCGGCGGCCCGCGAGTTCGAGTCCGCGGTGCAGGCTGGCGTCACCGCCTTGGTCAAGGTGGCGACCAAGAAGCTGGAAGAGCACCTGGACCGCCACGATCGAAAGCAGCGCTAGGGAAGGCGCGAGAACGGCGCCACGACCAAGGCGCTCGACCACCCGAGTCAACGGAAGGGCCCGGGGTCGGCGATCTGGTCAGGAGCCACAGTTGGCTCGCGGCGAGCCCGCCTGTAGGATCGCGGCGTGTTTGCCATCCTTCTCGCGCTGGCCGCGCTGGTGGGCGCCGATGCGCATCCGCCCGACGTGCCCGCCGGGTTGGCCTGCCTGGCACGCACCTATCGGGTCGTGCCCGTGTTCGAAGGGGGCGAGTGGTTCGCCGCTCTCGCCGACGGCACGCGCATCCCGTATGACGATCACAAGGACAAGTCGTTCGACGAAAGACTGGCTTCGCCCGATGTGAAGGACGTCTTCTTGATTCCCTATCGTGCGGGTCCGATCCGCCCGGTCCAGGTCGAGAACGAGGATCCGGGGCGGGTTCGTGTCGAGGCCGTCTTGCACGCCACCTATGGTCCCAACCCGGCGGCGGCGCAGGCCCGCGTGCGCTTTCTTGGCCTGCCGGTTCGCGTGCATCGTGAGATCGTGCCCGCGCTCGAACGCGTGGCCGCGCGCCTGAAGGGCGCTCACGCCGATCCTGCTCTGGCGCCTTTCCTGCGCCGTTTGTCGGGCGGATTCGCGGCGCGCACCATCGCCGGGACGGATCGCCTGAGCGCGCACGCCTTCGGTATCGCCATCGATCTCGACCGGTCGGTGTCCGACTACTGGCGCTGGCAACGGGGGACGCATCGCTGGCGCAACCGGATCCCACAGGCCATCGTGGACTCCTTCGAGGCCGAGGGCTTCATCTGGGGCGGTCGTTGGTGGCACCACGACACCATGCACTTCGAGTATCGACCCGAGTTGGTCGGGCCCGCGTGCGCTAGCGTTTCTTCGGGCACCCGAGCGCGCTGAACCGGCGCAGCGAGCCCGCCGGGAAGTCCCATTCGGGCGTCGCCAGAGGGGCATCGCCTTCGATGACGTACCAGGGGCTGTCCGGCGATGCAGGGTTGCGCAGAACGTGGATGTCCTGTGCCGGCATGTAGCTCTGCGCGAGCAAGACAGCCCGTCGGCCGGTCGTGTCCTCGGCCACGTCGACCACGATCACCGCGTGGCCGGGCGAGCCGCCTTGGATGAAGACGTCGCCGGCTTCGAGGCGCCGAGGATCGCCCACCCGGTCCATCTCGCGTACCAGCGACGCCGTGCCCGCGTAGCAGAAAACGACGTCCAGGTAACGGCGGAACGAGGTATAGCCTGCATCCGTGGGCGCGCGTCTTTCCCAGCTCAGCTTGCGACCGACGAGCTTGGGGCGTAGCCCCTCCCTCCAATCCGTCCAGCGCGCCGCGGTCCCGTCGGTGAAGCGGAAGCAGATCTCGCTCTCGCGACCGGCCTGCCGTTGGTATTCCGCGCGCAGCCGCATGGCCGCGTCCGCGCATTGCTGCAGATCGCGGCGGCCCGTGTCCACGTCCAGCACCACGAAGTGGGCCTCCTGGTTGCCTTTCGACTTGCCATCATGAAGGTGCACCTTGGGGCGCCCCGGCTTGACCGGCAGACGGCGCAGCCAGGCCGCGAAACTTTCAGGTTCGACCTTCAGGCGCTTCCAGCCCGGGGGCGTGGGCACGCGCGTTTCGATGGTGCCGGTGACCGGCGCACTCAGCCAGGGATAGGGGGACTCGGCGCGCGCCGGGTCGCCTGCCATGCTCGCCAGGCACGCCGCCGTCGCGAGGATGTGCCTGCGTGCGTGCCAGGGACCTGCCCGCATCACTTTGCCGGCGTGGCGGCGAAGCCGTCGCCTTTCTGCTTCAGCTTGACCAAGGCGGGGAAGGGCAGGTGGGTGGCGGCGATGGGGATTCCGGCGCTGGCGGCCTTCTTGAAGAACTCGGCGCGCGAGGCCCCGGCCTTGTCCGCGTCCGTGTCGAAGAGCATGGTCGCCTTGGGCTGCGCGTATTGCACGGCGCTGATGTGGATCAAATCGCCCACCACCCAGACCTCTTTCTTGCCCACTTTGAAAGCGAACGAGGTGTGGCCGCCGGTGTGGCCCTCGGACGCCATGGCACGAATCCCCTTGCCCAGATCGTCCTTGGTTTCAAAGGTCTTGTAGGCGTTGGCGGCCTGGTAGGGTGCCAAGGCGGCCTTCAGTGCGGTCACTTTGTCCTTCATCATGTCCGGCACCTTGGCGTTTTCGCCCAGCCAGGCGTCGTGTTCGGCCCGCGCCCCACGCACCCCGGCGTTGGGCAAGCCGCGGCTGACGGCGGGTGTGGTCAGGCCGCCGGTGTGGTCATAGTGGAAGTGGGGGATGAGGATCAGATCGATTTTGGCGGGATCCACCCCCGCGGCCTGCAGGCGTTCCATCAGGTGCCCGGTAGGGCCCTTGCCGTCGCCGCCGGTTCCCGTATCCACCAGCACCAACTTGTCGGGCATGCGCACCAGGAAGGCGTTGACGGCGGTGTCCGCAACCTCCTTGCCGCCCAACATGGCCTTGGCCTTGTCGGGCTCGATACCCTTCAGCAGGCTGGCAGGTAGCTGAGTCTCGCCGTCTTGCACGGTCACAATCTCCAGCTTGCCCATCTTGTGTCGATGAATGCCCGCAGGCTCGGCGGCAAACACCAGACCAGGGATAGCCAGGAAGAGAGCCAGGAAGGTCACGTGGCGCATGGGGATCTCCTTGATGAGGTGGCGAATCATAGCGCGAATGTGGTTGGCGGCCGGCGCGACCTGTCTTGAAGGGGCTGTCGTGCCGGGCGTCGGGTTCGTGATACCCTGGCCGCCTCATGGCTGGCCGCTCGTCACATGGGTCCGCTACCGAGAGAAACCCGCGCGGTCGCGGAGGGTGCCGGGGCGATATCCTGTCCACCCGTCAGCCTTCCGGATGTGCCGATCCTGCAGGAAAACGGTAAGGCCTTGTTTCGTCTTTGTCTTTCCTGTCTGAGCGTCTGCCTCCTGTGCTCGACACTGCGTTCATCCGTCGCCCTTTGCCAGGTGCCGACCCTGGGCAAGATGCCCCTGACTCAGCCCAAGGAAAAGAGCACCGGGCCCTCGGCCAACGATCTCTTCCTCGAGGGCATGGACCAGGTCGTCGTGGGGCGCGTCCAGGCCGGCCGTGATCTTCTGCAGAGGTCGCTCGACGCCCTGTTGCGGGCCGAGGCCCAGCCATCGCTGGCCGAGACCTTCTTCGAAGAGGGCGACTATTTCCGGGCCATCACCGAGTTCCGCCGCGCGATCTTCGAGAGCCGAGATGACGTGCAGATCGTGCAACTATGGATGCTATCGCCACGGCTTACGCGAAGGCCGGGCGTTTCACCGATGCCCTGCGGACGGTCTAGAAGGCCGCGCAACTGGCGCGCCACAAAGCGGATCAGGCACGCGTGTGCATGCTCACCGTCCATGTCTACAATGCCGCGGGCGTGTTCCCGCAGGCGCGCAAGCAACTGGAGATCTGCAGGGCTGACGGAGAGATGCTGGCCGTGCTCGGAGCCGATCGTTTGCGCCTGGCCCTGGCGGCCACGCATTTCGAGAGCGGCGAATGGGACAAGACCGCGAGCCAGCTGGGAAAGGCGGAGACCGAGCTCGACCGTTTGCACCGTACTGAATCCGCGTGCAAACCCCACGCTCGGCTACGCGATGACCTCGGGGTGCGCCCCTGATCGAATCAGGGCTTCGAGGCCTGCGCCCAGTCGGGCAAAGGGGCATCGATGCGCATGTCCCGGCCGGTCACGGGGTGGCGAAAGACGATGGAGGCCGCGTGCAGGTGCAACAGCCCTGGTGCTTCCGGATCAGCATCGGGCTGACCGTAGGTGCTATCGCCCACCACGGGGATGCCCAAATAGGACAGGTGGGCGCGCACCTGGTGGGTTCGGCCCCGGTGTAGCCGTGCCTCGATGAGAGCCGTGTCGGCTCGCTGTTCCACCAGCTCCACGGTGGTGAGCGCGGCCAAGGGTTGTCGCCCACCGCCCAACTTGACCTTGGCCCCGTGCCGGCCCACTCGCCCGATGGGCACGGTCACCACAAGCGTGTTGGGCTTGGCACCTGGACTGACGAAATCCTTCTCACCCGCGGCTATCGAGGGGAAACGTCCCACCACTTCGGCGCGGTAGGTCTTCTGGCAATCCGCCGCCGACAGGGCGGCCCGCAACTCGGCCCAGGTCTTCTTGTCGCGGGCCGCAATCAAGACGCCCGTGGTGCCGCGGTCCAGGCGATGCACCAGTCCGCCTTCCCTGCTATCGGGCGAGGCCTGCGCGCACTCGGGAAAGCGCGCCAGCAGGGCGCCCACGGCGCTGGCACCCTCATTGGCGCGTAGCGGATGCGAAGGCAACCCGGCCGGCTTGTTCACCGCCACCAGGTGCTCATCCACGCACAGCACCGGGAGTTCGATCTCGGCTGCCGGGGTGGGCGCAATCTTGGTGTCCAAGGGTTCGCTCAGTTCCACTCTTTGACCTTCGGTCAGGCGCGCGCCTTTCTTGCCAGGACGTCCATCGATACGCACGCAGCCCGCGGCAATGGCTCGGCGAGCCGCGTGCGCGCTCTTCACCAGATCGTGTTGGCAAAGGAAGGCGTCCAGGCGCTGCCCGGCCTGGCCGGCTTCGACAATCAGAAGCTTGAACACGACTATCGCTTGCCCGGCGCGGGTTTCTTGGCCGCGGCGGGCGCTCCCCCGAGTTTGGTGGCCGGTTTCGACCCTGCTTGGCCACCGTTGCCCGCTGGCGCGCCGGGCTTGGCGGATTTGGCCGCGGTCCCGCTGGGTTTGGACGAGCTTCCGGCGGGTTTGGCGGAGGGAGCGACTGGCGCGGGCTTCCTGCTGCTGGCCACCTTGGCGGGCGCTTGCCTCGCGGGTGTCTTGCTTGGCGCGGTGATGCCTCTGGCCAATACCGGGGGCTTGCTGGGCGTGGGTTTCTTTGGGGCCGCGCTGCTTCGTTGGGTGATTTCCTTGGGCAGCTCGGGCGTGGGCGAATACACGATCACCTTCTGCCCTTCGGCCAGCTCATTGGTCGCGGACAGTCGGTTGATGCGGGCCAGATCGCCGGGAGCCAAGCCATAGCGCTTGGCGATCTTGGCCAGCGTGTCGCCCGCCCTGGCCGAGTACTGCAGCCGTGTTTTGCCGCGGCGGGAGGTCTCCAGGTCCAGGAACTCTTGCGAGCCCAGGGTCACGACCCGCACCTTGTCCGGGTTCAGCAACACCACGCCACTGCTGTCGAAGCCCTCGCGCACGAAGATCTGCAACACCAGTTTCGGCTGCAGCCTGGCGTCGGGATCCAGATTGTTCCAGTCCACCAGCTCGTCGTTGGTCACGTGAAAGACATCGGCGATGTCGTCCAGGGTATCGCCCTCGCGCGTGCGGTAGAAGACGCGCTCGCGTCCATTGCTACCGGCGGCCCGCTCGGGCACGGCCACCAGGATGGTGTCGTCAGGATCCTCGCTGGTGTTCGCCACCGGGGCCGGGGCGCCATTACGCGCGGGAACCAGAATGGTGGTGCCGCCGCGCAGCTCGACGGTGTCGTTGATTCCGTTCAGGCGTTTCAGCTCACGCACCGAGACCCCGCGCGCCTTGGCCACGCTCTCCAGGGTCTCGCCAAAGCGCAGAACCACGGAATCCGTGCGCTCGCCCGAACTGCGGAGTTGCATGATGGACTGCGCGTAGAGATTGCTGGAGCCGAGGGGAATGCGAACCATGCTCGGCCCGCGGTCGGGGGGCACGCGTTCACGCAACAGCTCGGGATTGAGGGCCTCGATGACCTCCGGCCTGGTGCCAGCCCCGCGCGCCAACGCCGTAAAGGAAGTCCCCGCCGGCACTTGGATCGTGTCGTAGGCCCAGGGCGCATCCGCGGGCACGTCGCCGAAGCCAAAAGCCGCGCGGTTGTGGCCGACGATCGCCGCCGCCAAAATCTTGGGCACATAGTTGGTCGTTTCCCACGGCAGCCCGGCTTCGTGACGGCTGAGCTCCCAGAAGTCGTTGGTGTTGTAGCGGGCAATGGAACGCAGGATGGCGCCGTACCCGGCGTTGTAGGCGGCGAAGGCCAGGTGCCACGAACCAAACCGGACATAGAGATCCTTGAGATAGCGGGCCGCCGCCTCGGCTGCGCGCTCGGGATCGCGTCGGCCGTCCACCCAATGGCTGACCTCGAGCCCATAGGCTCGCGCCACGGCGAGCATGAATTGCCACACCCTGCCGGCGTTCTGGTTGGAGGTAGCGCCTGGCTCGAAGCCACTCTCGATCATGGCCAAGTAAATGAGATCCTTGGGAACTTCATTGCGCGTGAGAATGGCGTCGAACACCGCGCGGTAGCGTTCCATCTTGCGCAACCACACCGTCATGATGGCGCGGCCACGATTGTCGCTCTTGAAGAACTCCAGGTAGCGAAGCACCGGCGGGGCCCAGCGCACCGGAATCTCGGGCAGTTTCAGGTTCTGGGTCCACTCCGGCCGGCCGGCTGCGCGATCATTGGCGGTAGGCGCCTCGGGGCTGCGCAGCTCGCGAGGTATGTCCCCGGTTCCGCCCCATCGCCCTTTGAGCGCGGGCGGCAAGGGCAGAGCCGCATCGTCGGGTTCGATGCCCAGCAGGCTTGGCATTCCCGAGCGAGGGAAGGCCTGCTCCTCGAAGCGTCTGACCTCCCGCAATTCCGGGGTTTCGCTGGCATCGAGCTCGGGGAGCGCCGACCCGCGAACCGCCTTGCGTTCTGCGGCGTTCTCCTGGGCCGGGGGCTCGGGGCTGGGCGCCGCCTTTCCGGGAGGGCTGGTGGCGCGCCCCGAGGTCTGACCGACGAGCGCACGGGGTACGCACACGGCCATGCCGAACGGAATCAGGAAAAGGGCAGCGTGCTGGCCGGGCCGCATGTCGAGGGATCGTACAGGATCGGCCCAGAGGGGCAAAGAATTGGCCAAATCACTCGGTCGCCGGCTTTGCCCCCTGAACTCTCCGTGGTATAGAGGAGGCCGGTGAACACATGTTTGGCATGGGCGCAGGCGAATGGATCCTAGTTCTCCTCGTCGTGCTGGTGGTCTTTGGCGCAACCAAACTTCCCCAGCTCGGTGATGGGCTAGGTCGTGCCATCAAGAACTTCAAGCGTGCGGTCAGCAGCGCAAACGAGATCGACGTGACGCCCAAGAAGGGCGAGATCCCGGGCGATCAAGCCAAGGCCGACGATCCCTCTCCCAAGGCGCCTGCCTAGCATCGGCGGACCTAGCCCTGGTGGGGTAGGGACCGCAATCGCCTCCTCCGCTGCCTGCAGAGTCGATTTCTTCCATTGGGCAAGTCGGAATTGTGTGGAAAAGGCGCCGGGGAGCCGATCCTCGCGCGTGCAAAAGCCTAGGGATTCCGTGTAATTAGCAGTTCGCTCTTGACGCGATTCTGAGACTTGGCAAATTAACTTCATGACTGTACGCACGATCAAGAGGTACTCGAACCGCAAGCTGTACGACACGCATGACAGCCATTACGTCACCCTGCAACAGATCGCTGGTCTGATTCGCAATGGCGACGAGATCCGGGTCATCGACAAGACGACCCAGCAGGATCTGACGGCTGCCACGATGGCGCAGATCATCTTCGAGGAAGAGAAGCGGGGTCCCCGCCTTCCCGTCGAGGGACTGCGTCGTATCATCCGTACCGGCCTGCCGACTCACTAGGTCAGGGTTCGCAAAGCCGAAGAGGTCCCGGCGGGGGGCGACTGCGCCTCATCGTCCCAGGGGTCGGCTGACGCTGAAGCCCACCGAGCGAGGTGGGCTTCAGGGTGCGATTTCTCGCCATTGCGGCATTCAGGGGAGCACGCCAACCATGGTCGCGCTGCCCGATGTGGTTGGGTGAGCAGCTCCCGCGTGGGCGGACGAGGGGTCTGTTGCGAAACGAGCCCCTGCTCATGCCGAGAGAGCGTTTGACCGGTGGAGCGCGGTCTCGTAGCTTGCGATCTTCATGTCCCACCTTCCCTTGATTGGCAGGATGGCAGGCGAGTCAGCGGGTGTGATCGCTGCGGTTTGTATCGGCTTCGCCATTCTCGCCGCCAGCGTCGCTCTCTTCTTCGCGTACCGGTTCGAGCGGTTCGTCGCGGTTCGCTATCTGCAACGAACAGCCACGTCGCGAGGGATTCGCGTCGGCCTGCTCCTGAGCGTCGCTGGCACTGCTGGCAGTCTCGCTCTGGTCTTTTTCGCGCGTGGCCATTCGCGCGGCCTGGAGACCGCGGGGGTGATCCTGGCCCTGGTCTTCGCCTTCGCCCTGCTTCTGTTCATCCTTCTGCGGGTCTTCTCCGTCTTCACCACGGTCTCCACCATGGGGGTGGTTCTGGGGGTGGCCTCGCTGGTCGTGGTCTTGGCTGTGACCAGCGGGTTCGAACGCGAGTTTCAGGAGAAGGTCCTGGCGGTCAACGCTCACCTCATCGTGACCTCGTACGGAATCGAGCGCGATATGGACGAGGCCGAGCGAGACGCCGCGATGGTCAAGAAGAAGCTGGCGGGACTGCCGGGGCTGGAACGCATGTCGACCTTCAGCTTCACCGCGGGCGAGGTGATGATCGGGAAGGTGGGCGCCAATCTCAAAGGCGTGGATCTTTCGGATGGCGCGCCCGAGCTGCAGAGGATTCTGGTTTCGGGCTCGCTGGCCGATCTGGGAAAGCCCGCGCATTGTTCGTCGGCCGTCGATGCCCAGCCCGAAGGCGAGGCGGTGGGGCGCATGATCCTGGGCAGCGAGCTGGCTCGGCGTTTGCGCAGCCGCGTGGGCGATTGCCTGCAGGTCCTCGTGCCTTTCTCGGGAGGCATCGACTCGGCACCCAGCGCCTACACCTTTCGCGTCGTCGGCATCTCCTCGCTGGGTTTTCACGAGTACGACGCCCGCCTGGCCTACATCAATCTCGAGGACGCCCGTCGCATGGGCAATGCCCGGCAATCCATCTTTGGTGTCGAGCTGCGCTTCTCCGATCCGATGCAGGCGGTGCGCCTCGAATCCCAGGTGGAGAGCCTGCTGGGACCAGAGACGCGCGTCATCGACTGGAAGACCTTGAATCGCAACCTGTTCGCGGCGCTGGCCATGCAGAAGCTGGTGATCTCGATGTTGCTCTTCTTCATCATCGTGGTGGCGGCGTTCAACATCATCGCCTCGCTCATGCTCATCGTGCTCTCCAAGGTGCGTGAGATCGCCATCCTGAGTTCCATGGGCGCGCGCGCCTCGACGCTTTTGCGGGTTTTCCTGGCCGCTGGCACCTTCGTCGGTTTTGCGGGAACCGGGCTGGGGATCCTGTGCGGCTTGGCGATCTGTGGGCTGGCGGCGCTCTATGGCTATCCCTTGGACCCCAAGGTGTATCTCATCGCCCGCCTGCCCATCCAGATCTCGGTGCGCGAGATCCTGCTGGTGGCCGCTGCGACCCAGCTCATCTGTTTCATCGCCACTCTCTACCCGGCCGTTCGCGCTGCTCGTCTGCGCGTGGTTGACGGCCTCCGCTATCTCTGAACGCCTGCGGCCGAGTGCCAGCATCCCACAAGGGATGAGCAGAGAGCGCTTGCACCCTCTCTGCTGTTTTGCTAGCCCCACCTCAAGGGGGCTATGGTCGAGCACTTGCGCTCAACACGATATCCAGAGAAAGGCGCCGGGTGGTGCGAATGACAACGGCTTTGGAGCAACGAGACTCAGGTCTCTCGATGGTCGAATCGCTGCCTTGGGGTAGCCACTTTTGTCAGTTCTATCGTTCGAAGCAGGACATGATCGACATCGTGGTGCCCTACTTGCGGGCCGGCCTGGAAGGCAACGAGTTGTGCGTTTGGGTCACCTCGGACTTCCTCACCACCGACGACGCCCTTGCCGCGTTGGCCAGTCATGTCCCAGGGTTCTCGGACTACCGGGCGCGCAAGCAGATCGAGGTTTTTTCGCATGCCGATTGGTACTTGAAGGGCGGAAGATTCGATCTCAGGCGCTCGCTGGACATGTGGATGGCCAAGCACGACGAGGCCCTGGCCCGCGGATTCTGCGGCTTGCGCGTGAGCGGTACGCCGTATTGGATTGACAACAAGAAGGATTGGGACGATTTCGCCGCGTACGAGGCCGAGATCAACGGAGTCATCGAGGGCAGCAAGCTCCTGGTGCTGTGCACCTATTCGCTCGAACGATGCGGCGTGGTCGAGATCCTGGACGTGGTGAAAAATCACCAATTCGTGCTGGCGATGAACCAGGGCAGATGGCAGCTCATCAACACGCGTAGGGCGGCCTAGGCGAGCGTGGGCCGCTCCGTCAGCCGAGCCGACATGATTGCGCCCTCAGCCATCGAGCCACGACATTCGGGGCTCCCGCTCGTCGAATCGCTGCCCCGGGGCAGCCACTTCGGCGTGCTCTATTCGTCGAAGCAAGAGCTCCTGCAGGTGTTGGTCCCCTTCGTCAGGGCGGGGCTCGAGCTCAATGAGTATTGTTCGTGGCACGTCGACGAGCCGCTGACCGTCGAGGAGGTTCGGCAGGCGCTTGCGCAGGCCGTGCCCGACTTCGCCCAGCGCGAGGTTCAGGGCCAGGTCGAGCTCGTGCCTGCGTCAGGAACGCCGCTTCCTTTGCCCGAAAGCTTCGAGCGGCAAGTCGAGCAATCCCTTCGCGGCGACTTCGCAGGACTGCGTTTCGTGCGCCAGGCGGGGGAGGCCTCGACGGGACGTGCCGGCACCGAGCACGACGAGCTGGGCCGGCTCAATGCCGTCGCGGCCGTTCTGTATCCGCGAACCGGAACCACTGCTCTGGATCTCATGCAGGTGGTGCAGCATCACCGCTTTGCCCTGGTCTGCAACGCGGGCCGTTGGGAGATGCTCGAGGGATCAGAGGCGCACATTACACGCCAGGCTTTGCTGCGCACCGAGCGCGCGCTTTCACAAAGCGAGGATCGGTACCGCCGTCTCTTCGAGAGCATGACAGAGGAGGTGCACCACTGGCAGGTGGTTCGTGACCGAGAGGGACGGATCAAGACCTGGCGACTCCTCGATGCCAACCCGCCCACGCTCAAGACCTGGGGGCGATCCTCCATCGAGGAAATCAGGGGCAAGACCACCGACGAAATCTTCGGGCCCGGCGCGACCGAGCACTACCTGCCCATCGTGCAGAGGATCATGAGTGAGGGCGTGCCTCACTCATACGAGGACTACTTCCCCAACCTCGACAGGTACTTCCGCTTTACCAGCATCCCCGTCGGCGATCGGTTCATGACCACCGGGGCGGACATCAGCGCGATCCGCAAGGTGGCGAGGCTATACGAGGTGCTGAGCCGGGTGAACGAGAGCATCGTGCGTACGCGGGACGAGACCTCGCTCTTCGATCAGATCTGCCGCATTCTGGCCGAGATCGGCGGCTTTCCCCTGGCCTGGATCGGCGTGGCGCGCGGTCGCACGATTGCACCGGTGGCCTGCGCAGGGTCGGCCTGCGCGTACCTGCGAGACATCAAGGTCGAAGTCGACGGCGAGCTGGGCCGGGGACCCACCGGAAGCGCCCTTCGGGAAGACCGTGTCGTCATCAACGATGACTTTCAGACGAATACCGCGACCGAGGCGTGGCGCTCCCTGGCCGCCCATCATGGATTCCGCGCCTCTGCGGCGTTGCCCTTGCGATGTCAGGGCAAGCCGGTCGGCGTGTTCACGTTGTACGCGAATCGCCCTGAGGCCTTCGACGCCCAGCAGGTGAAATTGCTCGATTCGCTATGTGCTGATGTCTCGTACGCTCTCGACGGCCTGGAGCAAGAGCGCCTGCGCGCCCTGGCCGCCCAGTCGTTGCGGCGATACGAGCTGGTGGTCCAACAGACCCGCGACATCATCCTCTATCTCGACCGAGCCGACGGCCGGATTCTCGAAGCCAACCCTGCGGCGGTGGCCGCGTATGGCTATTCGCGAGAGGAGTTGCTCGGTCTGTCGATTGGAGATTTGCGAGCCCCGGCGACCCTGGCTTCCCTCCCCCAACAAGTACGCGAGGCCGCCACGCGGGGTGTCCTCTTCGAAACCGAGCACCGTCGCAAGGATGGCACCACCTTTTCGGTCGAGGTGAGCTCGCGCGGTGCCGGGGAAGGCACCCTGGTGAGCGTGATTCGCGACATCACCGAGCGTCGGCGTGCGGAGGCACGCGAGCGCGAGCAACGAAGAGCGGCCGAGGCACGCGCAGCCGAAATGGACGCGGTATTCAATTCGTTGGTGCAGCCTGTGGTGGTGACCGATCAACGTGGCCTGGTGGTGCGCGCCAATGCCGCCCACCAGCGCGTTTTCGACGTTCCCGATGACTGGCTCAACCTGGATATCGTCGAGCGGGTGAAACGGATGCGGCTGGAGTGCGCCGACGGCTCCCGTCTGGAGCCCCACGAGATCCCCGGCGTGCGCGCCTTGGCCGGTGAAGCCGTCTCGGGGGTGTTGCAGCGCCTGGTGCATCCGGATGGTTCGTCTAGCTACCTGTCGGTCAGCGCGGCGCCGGTGCGCACCTCGGAGGGCATCGTGGGCATGGTGGGCGTGTTCACGGATGTCACCGAGCGGGTACGCACCGAACAGGCTCTGCAGGAGATCGACAAACGAAAGAATGAGTTTCTCGCGGTTCTCTCGCACGAGCTGCGCAACCCGCTTGCCCCCATCATGAACAGTCTCTACATCCTCGACCACGCACCACCAAACGGCGAGCAGGCGAGCCGGGCCAAGCAGGTGATCGCGCGGCAGGTGGGGCAGCTGTCCAGCTTGGTCAACGATTTGCTCGACGTCACCCGCATCTCTCGCAACAAGATCCGACTCAGCAAAGAGCGCCTGGAGCTCAACGAGTGCACGCGCCGGGCGGCCGAGGACCACCACACGTTGTTTGACGAAGGAGGCGTGTCGCTGGTCTTGAACACGGCGGCGCGCCCGCTCCACGTGCTCGCCGACCGCACGCGGGTCGCACAGATCGTCGGCAATCTGCTGAGCAACGCCGTCAAGTTCACAGCAAGGGGCGGCGTTACACGCGTCAGCGTGGGCGCCGAAGGGATGGATGCCGTCATTCGTGTCGCCGACGACGGAGCGGGAATGGCGCCGGAGACTTTGCATCGGTTGTTCCAGCCTTTCATGCAGGTGGAACAGACACTGGACCGTAGCCGGGGCGGGCTGGGGTTGGGGCTGGCCCTCGTCAAGGGTCTGGTCGAGTTGCACGGTGGAAAAGTGGCTGTGACCAGCGAGGGCTTGGGCCGCGGGACGGAGTTTTGCGTGCGCTTGCCCCTCGACCTGGGAGTGGCTCTCGAGGCAGGCAGGAAGCCATCGCGGCCTGAACACAAGAGAAGGCGTGTTCTCCTGATCGAGGACAACCACGACGCCGCGGACAGCCTGCGTGAGGTTCTGGAGATCGATCAGCATGAGGTGGATGTCGCCCACGATGGTCTCGAGGGAATCGCCAAGGCTCGCCGGTTCAAGCCGGACATTGTCTTGTGCGATATCGGCCTCCCGGGCATGGATGGGTTCGATGTGGCGCGAGCGTTCCGGGCCGACGAGGCGCTCAGGAAGACATACCTGGTGGCGCTCAGCGGGTACGCCTTGCCCGAGGATCTGCAGCACGCCGCCGAGGCGGGCTTCGAGCGCCACCTGGCGAAGCCGCCCAGCATCGACGTGCTCACCGAGATCATGGCCACTGTCCCCGAGCGCTGAGCGCGCCTCGGTCAGGAACCCGGAGGCAACGTGAGCAGGCCGATCGTCTTTGCCGGTCTCACATCAGCCATGTCCGGCGTCCTGACCCTCGTCGGCTTTGCGATTTTGCGGGGCAGGGGGCCGCGATCGAAGACACTCGCGGGGCTGCCGGCATAATCTGAGGCCGCGCGAGAGGAGCACCAAGCCGACCCACAAGGACAGGGCGGCTGCCGGATAGGCAAGCGCTCGTGGGAACAAGGCGACCAAGGTTGCCAGCGCACACAAAAGCAGGCCGCCGACGATGGTCAGCCTCGCCTCGACAGGCCCCAACAGGCGACGATTGCTCAGGGCCGCGCCGATGGTCTGTCCCATGCGCATGGCGCCCGCTGCCACCCGGCCGGTGCTGCCCCTGCCGCCGTGTGGGTGATGCGCTTCGTGGGGTGGGCGGCCCGGGGCGCGCACCTTCCCGCGCTGGTTGAGAACGATCTCGGTGGTGTTCGTCAGGTCGCGCAGGAACATCTCCTCCATGCGCGCGCCAAAGGCGTCGTCCTCTATGATCGCGTCCAGCTCGCAGTTGCCGAGCCAGCTCGCCAGGTTGAGGTTGGTCGAGCCCACGCGCGCCCAGTGCCCGTCCGCCACCGCCGTCTTGGCGTGCACCATGGTGCCGTTCCATTCGAAGATGCGGATGCCAGCCTCGAGCAGGGTGCGATAACCGGCTTGCGAGAACGGTTGCAGGAGCGGGATGTCGGTCGCGCTCGGCACCAGCATGCGCACGTCGACGCCGTCTTGCGCCGCGGCCCGCAGCGCCTGCACATAGGCCGCGGTGCCGCTGAAATAGGGGTCGGTCAACCACAGCCGACGCTGCGCCAGCGCGGCCACCAGTTGATCGATGCGCAGCATGCCGGCGGTGGCGGGTTCAGTCGATACGATGCGAAGGCTGACATCGCCGGCTGGCGGAGGGACGGTGGTGGGCTCGGGTATCGGCTCGCCGGTGAGGGACCACACCCGGGTAAAGGCTCGCGCGATCTCGGCCACTGCGGGTCCGCGAATCTCGACGCCGGTGTCTCGCCAGGGCTGTCGACCGCGGGCCGGATCACCCACCCATGCCCGCGTCACGCACAAGCCCGACACGAACCCAATCGCGTTGTCCACCGACAGGGTCTTGCGGTGATCGCGTGACAGCCAACCCAGGGGGCTGCCGAGGCGAGGCGGATTGTAGGCTCGTACCTCGACGCCCGCGGCGCGCAGCGAGCGCCACAGACGGCGCGAACCCTCCCAGAAGCTGCCCAGGTAGTCGTAGACGAGTCGGACCCGCACGCCCTCGCGCGCCTTGGTGGCGAGCGCATCGGCGAACTGCCGTCCCACGGCATCGTCCGCGATGATGTAGTTCTCGAAGTTGACGTGATCCCGGGCGCTCGCGATCGCCTCCAGCCAGCGCGGGTAGTTCTGCCCCGCGTCCTCGAGAAGCTCGACCCGGTTGCCCGCCAGCAAGGGCGCGCCGGCCGCGCGCGAGAACGCGGTCGTGGCCAGCTCCCGGAGTCGCACGAGCAAGGTGTGCCCGTCCGGTATGGCAGAACGTCGCATGGGTCAGAGCATGGCACAGGTTCAAGGTCAGAGGCAGCAAGGCGGGCGTCACCGTCGAACGATCGCGATTCGGCGGCGGCCGTTCAACCCGGGGTATGCGGGAACCCGCCGGGTGCCATCACCTCTTGGGAGGGGACACGATTTCCAGCTGAACCGGCACCAAACCGGCCCGCAGCATGTCCAACTGGCGCGCGGCCGCCATCGAAACGTCGATGATCTTGCGACGACCAGCACAACGGTCGTTGATCCTGACGACCACCGACTGGCGCGAGCCATTGGTGCGTGTCACGCGGACGCGCGTGCCCATCGGCATGACCGGATGAGCAGCGGTGAGCTTGCTCGGGTCGTAGCGCTCTCCGTTGGCGGTGCGGTGCCCGGTCAGACGGGACGAATAGTAGCTCGCCATTCCCTCCTCGCGTGCGCCAAGCCGTCCCTCTCTCAGCTCGCTCGTAGGGCCCGCACAGCACAAGCACCCAAGCAGAGCCGGCAGGAGCAAGGCGCGAATCGGGCTGCGCTTGACCACGACGACAAGCATACCCGAAATGCCTCCTCGTGGAATACGCGCAGCGTGGCGCCGGGGCTACGCGATCCTGTCGCACGCGCCGGTCTGCGTGGCTTCGAAGAGCTCTTTCAGCTTGTGCACGGATCGGGACTCGTCGAATTCCTCTAGGATCTTCGCGGCCCCCCTCCTGCCCATGTTTTCGGCCAGGACGGGATCGGCGATGATCCTCTCCATGGCTTGGGCCAGCTCGCCCACGTCGCCAGGGGAGACCACCAGACCGCTCTCGCCGTGATCGACCAGCTCCGGGATCCCGCCGACGCGGGTGGCGACCACGGGCCTGCCGTGGGAGAAGGCCTCCATCAGCACCACGGGCACGCCTTCGGAGAAGCTGGCCAATACCACGAGGGAACAGGCGCGGATGTGCTCGGCGACCAGCCTCGGCTCGAGCGAGCCGGTGAAGGTCACGTCTTGGGGCCGCGGAAGGGAAGCCGCCCTCTGTTCGAGCTCGCGGCGAAGCGGGCCATCGCCCACGATGGTGAGTCGTGCGGTGAGGCCTTTCCTCTGCAGCGCCTCGATGGCGTCCAACAGGATGAAGTGCCCCTTCTCGGGCGAGAGTCGTCCGACGCAGAGTATGTCGGCGCTGCCCCCCGAGGCGCGGGGGTAGGGGTCGGCCGCGCGTGCGGCCAGGCCGCATCTCACGATCTTGAACTTGCCCCAGTCCCGCCGGTCACAGACGTGCATCAGGCGGGCCCTGCCGAACTTGCTGACGCAGGCGAGGAAGGCTGCCTCACGCGCCTTTTGCGGAAGCCTGAAGCCGATGGGATCGTTGAGCTCCGACCCATGGCAGGTCACGCTGAAGGGGATGCCGGCGATCCTCGCCGCGATCTGAGCCGTGTGGGAGGCGCTGTTGCCGAAATGGCAGTGCAGGTGCTGGTAGCCGTCCTTCGCCAACCAATGCGCCAGGAGGATGCCTTCCAGCAGGTAGGCGGCCCACTTCGCGTTCACCTTCAATCCGCCACCCTTGGGCCGCGTGTGTTTGAGGACTCCCGCCAGGGCGGGAAGGCGGTGGGTAAGGCACCAGGCGAGCGCTTTGATGGTCTGGCCCGGCGGCAGCGGCAGGATCGAGCGGGTGAGGGCGGCCTCGTTCGCGGCGTCCGGCCCCAGGATGTCCTTGTTTTGGGGCCGGTTGATGGAGAAGCAGCCTATCTGGACCCCCAGCCGCTTGAGCGCGAGCACCTCGTTGAGGATGAACGTGTGCGAGACCGCCGGATAGAGGCTGGTCACATAGGCCACTTTCATGCTGTCTTCCTCCGGCGGAAGAGCGCGTCGGCCAGCCCGGAGATCTCGAGCCTGAACAGCGCTGGCGAGAGCTTGCCGAAAGGACCTTGGAGCCTGCTCTCGCACATGAAACGGCGTCGCATCTCGAAAGGCGCGAATGCCTCCGGGTTGTCCCCGGGCCGGGTGGTGCAGGCGTAGGAATAGCCGGAGGCCTCCAGCACCCGCAGGCAGCGTTGGTCAAAGTCGCCGTTGGGGTAGCAGAAAGACCTGACGGTCACGCCGAGCTTCCGTTCGAGGCTCTCCTTGCTTTCGCGGATCTCGCGCTCGACGACCTGGTCGTCCAGGGCAGGGAGGATTTCGTGCGATACGGTGTGCGACCCGATCTCGTGACCTGCGCGCGCCAGCTGGGTCAGCTCCTGCCACCCCATGATGAGGTCCACCTCCCGCTCCGCATCGTCCACGCCGGCCAAGGACTCCATCTGCGCGACGAGGCTCTTGCGCGCCTCGGGTGCGAGCCTCTTGGCCGCTTGCACGACCCCCCCCGAACTCCGCTCGGTCGCGCCGTCGAGCAGCCGCCCGGCGCGCGCCAATCCTTCATCGAGGCGTCCTGAGCGGATGAGGCGGGCCACCGCCCGGCCCAGCCGGTCGTACCAGGGGGATTCGGTCGAGCCGATCAGGCCCGAAACCACGAAGAAGGTGGCCTTGAGGCCGAGCCCGTCCAGGACCGGGACGGCGTGCTCGAAGTTGTCGCGGTATCCGTCGTCGAAGGTGATCGCGGCCAGCGGGCGCTTTCCGGAGGGACCACTCCTCAACATGTCGGCCGCCTCGCACAGGGGGCGCACGTCGTAGTGCGCGGCCAGGACTTCGCACTGCGCTTTGAAGCCCTCCGGGGTGACGGCCAGATCCGGATTGAGGTAGGTCGACTTCTCCTGAAGGGGAAGGATGCGGTGATAGCAGAGGACGACGAGACGACGGCGGGCGCGGTTCTCGGCGCGAACCACGATGCCGAGTGCTCTACAAGCTCCCGCCAACCCCGAGCGGACAAGGGATTTCGCCTGCATTTGTGAAGCGCATTGTAGCGGCGAAGTCGAACGATGGCGAAGGTTCATACCGCCACCGGAGGGCGGTGTTCACTCGCCGGGGGCACCGCCGAACAGCAGGTTGAGCAGCGGTTTGGCCTCGGGGCTGGTGAACAGGGTGACGTGGTCGCCCTGCTCGATGCGAACCTTGCCGCGCGCCGGGATCAAGGTCCGGCCGCGCACGACGAGAAGCACACCGGTACCGTCGGGGAAGGGCAGCTCGGCGATGGTGCTACCGGCCACCGCGGAGGCCGGGGAGATGTAGTACGAGACGACCTCGCCGCGCACGGGGAGGTTCGAGGCGATCTCGAGCGCGGCGTGCGGCGGTGGTGGCCGGTCGGCGTTGAGCTTCAGCCAGCGCGTGACGGCGCCGACCGTCCAGCCTGGGGCGATGGCGCTGACCACCACGATGAAGAAGACCAGGTTGAAGACGTGAGAGGCTCCCGGGGTGCCCGCCAAGATCGGAATGGTGGCGAGAACGATGGGCACGGCGCCGCGCAGGCCGATCCAGCTTATGTACAGGGTCTCCTTCCACGGCAAGCGGAAGGGCAGCACACACAAGACCACGGCCAAGGGGCGGGCCACCACGGCCAACAGGATGCCGAGCGCCAGGCCCCTGGGAGCCACCGCCAGGAGCTGGGAGGGAAAGGCCAACAGCCCGAGCAATAGGAACATCCCGATCTGCGATAGCCAAGCCAGGGAATCGTGTACGCGCAAGAGGCCAAGGCGATAAGGAAGCTGACCGTTGCCGAGCACCATGCCGGCCACGTACACGGCCAGAAAGCCCGATCCGCGCAGCAGCGTCGCGAGGGCAAAGGCGAAGAAGGCGACCGCGATGGTCAGCGCCGAGTAAAGACCGGCGGCGGGAACCTGCAGCTTGCGCAGCGCAAATCGGCTGGCGAACCCGATGGCGATGCCCAGGGCACCACCGATGAGGAGTTGCAGAAGCACGGACGGCGCGATGGTCCAGGTGAGGGCTTTGCCCCCGACCAGCGACTCGGCGACCGCGAGGGTCAGCAGGACCGCCATCGGGTCGTTGGCGCCAGACTCGACCTCGAGGATGGAGGCGACCCGTCGTTGCAGCGATAACCCGCTGCCGCGCAGAATGGCGAACACCGCCGCCGCGTCGGTCGACGACACGATGGCCCCCAGGAGCATGGCCTCGGACCATGGCAACCCCAGCAGGCGCCCGATCGCCGCCAGCAGGGCCGCGGTGAGGGCCACGCCGACGGTGGCCAGCACGGCGGCGGGACCCGCGGCCAGCCGAGCGGCGCCGAACGTCGTGTTGAGGCCGCCATCGAAGAGAATGAGCACGAGGGCCAGGGTTCCCAGACGGAAGGCCATCGCGGGATCCTCGAAGCGGATGCCCCCGATGCCCTCCTCGCCCGCCAGCATGCCGATACACAGAAAGACGAAAAAGAGCGGTACGCCGAAGCGCCCCGCCAACCGACCGAAGCCGGCGCTGAGCGCGAGCAGAACCCCCAGGGCGAGCAAGACCAGGGCGGTGGCGTGCGGCTCGATCACGGGCGCTCCCTGCTCGCCGGTCCTGATCCGTGAGTGCCGGGGCCGAGGTTCAACGGCCCAGCGGGCGAGTCACGGGTGGCCCCTACGACGACACGACGGGTTGGCACGCGACAATTCTAGCAGCACGCGGCTTCGGACACGCCTTCACAGGGTTTCTGAGAGATCCCTCCCCCTCCCCTGGCTGTCCCCGAATCTAATAGACGTCGATGCACCGGCCGGTCATGGCGGAGGGCGCATCGGAGGCCAGGTAGAGGGCCGTACGGGCCACGTCCATCGGGGTCATGTCGGCCTGGGTACCGGGGCGGCCGATGGCCAACATCGCGGTGTCGACCGAGCCGGGGCAGATGGCGTTGACCGCGATGCCGTCGGGGCGCAACTCCTCGGCCAGCGAGCGGGTCAGTCCCACCACGCCGTGCTTGGCAGCGCAATAGGCTGAGAATAGGGGCGTGCCCTGGCGTCCCGCGATGGAGGCCATGTTGATGATGTGGGCCGGGCCGCGGCTGCGCAGGGCCGGCAGGAAGGACTGCACCATCAGGAACGTTCCTTTCAGGTTGGCGGCGAGCACATCGTCCCAGACGGCCTCGGATGTGTCCTCCACCGGCAGACGCGCCACCGAGCCCGCGTTGTTCACCAAGACATGGGGTGCGCCCAGCTTGGCCAGGACCTGGTCGCGGAAGGCGCGCACCTGATCGCCAACACGCACGTCGCAGGCCACCATCAGGTGACGGGCGCGTTCGGCGGGGACGAGGTCCTGCATGAACCCGCCGTCCTGCACGTCTCGCGAGCACCCCGCGATGGCCGCGCCTTCCTGGGCGAAGAGGCCGGCGATGGCGCGACCGATGCCCCGCGAGGCACCGGTGACGACCGCTATCTTGCCGGTCAGCTTGCCCGTGCTCATCGCGCGCGTCCGCCCAGATTGGCCGCGGCCAACAGGCGTGCCTTCAGGTCGGGGCGCTCGCGCATCTCACCCACGAAGGCACTGGTCACCACGCCCGATTGGTCGTGGCGCTCGCCCGGAACCGCCAGACAGAGTTGCTCGGCCTCGATCACGCAGCCCGCGCCGCGCGCGCCCAGTCCGTGCCAAAGGGCCTCGGCGATCTGATGGGTGGCGCGCTCTTGCAGGGTCAGGCGTTTGGTGAAGCATTCGACCAGGTTGGCCAAACGACCGAACCCGACCAACTTCCCGGCTGGCAGGTAGGCCACGTGCGCAACCCCGCGGTAGGGGAGAAGATGGTGCGGACACATGGAGTGAAAGCGCAACCCGCCCACCACCACCACGTCGGGGTCGGCTTCGCCCCGCACTGGCTCGCTGAGGATGCGGGCCGGATCCATGTCGTAGCCGGCCAGGAACTCGTTCTGCCACAGGGCCGCCACGCGCTCCGGGGTGTGCGCGACGTCCTGGTCATGTTCCACATCGCGACCCGCGGCCCGCAAGAGAGCCGCGACCGCGTCTTGAAAACCCTTGGCATCCACCGCCACGATTCTACCCGCAGGTGTCGTAGGTTTCGAACTGCATGCTGTAGTTTGCGCGGCCTTGCGTGGCCGAGCGCAGGTCGGTCAGGTAGCCGAACATGCGGCTCATGGGAACCTTGGCGATGACCAGGCGTTGGCTGCCGCGCACGCCGACATCCAGAATCTGCGCGCGACGGGCGTTCAGATCGCCCAGCACATCGCCCACGTTGGCTTCGGGCGCGGTCACCTCGACCTTCATGATGGGCTCGAGCAGACGGGTGCCGGCCTCGCGCGAAGCCAGACGCAGGGCCTCGCCCACCGCGGCCCGCTGGCCTGTCACGGTCGAGGCATCGGGACGATACTCGATGCCGATGACCTCCACCTCGATGTCTTCGAAGGGATAGCCCTCGGGACCCGAGCGCATGGCATCGGTGGCGCCTTCCAGCGCCGCGTCCAACAGCGCCTTGGGGGGGTCGGGAACGCGCGGGGCGCCGGGCACGGGCTCGGGCCTGACCAGGGTCAGGGCCACCCGGTTGCCACTGCCTCGCGGCCGCGGAGCCACGCGCACGCGCGCATGCCCGAAGACCTTCTCGTCCTCGACCTCGCGCTCGAAGAAGGCCTCGGCCTCGGCCGCCTTGGCCAGGGTCTCGCGGTACACGACCTGAGGCCGGCCCACCTGGGCGTCCACGCCGTACTCGCGGCGCAGGCGATCCACCATGATGTCCAGGTGCAACTCGCCCATGCCGCGGATGATGGTCTGGCCGGTCTCGGCATCCTCGGCCACCTTGAAGGTGGGATCCTCCTCGGCCAACTTGGCCAGGCCGAAATCCAGCTTTTCCTTCTCCGCCTGGGTCTTGGGTTCGATGGCGCGGGAAATGACCGGCTCGCGCGCGGCGATGCGCTCGAAGATGATGGGCGCCTTGGGCGAACAGATGGTGTCGCCCGTGCCCGCGTCCTTGAGGCCCATGGCCACCACGATGGTGCCCGCGCCCGCGCGCTCGATGCGTTCGCGCTTGTTGGCGTGCACCGAGAAGAGGCGCGCCACCTTTTCGTTGCGCTTGGTGCGCGCGTTCTGCACTTCGTCCCCGGGGCGCAGCACACCCGAGTAGATGCGCAGGTAGACCGTCTTGCGTCCCTCGTCCATGGCCACCTTGAAGGCCAGGGCGGCAAACGGCGCGGTGTCCTCCGGGGGGCGTGTGATGAGCTCTTCCTTGCCCGGAACATGTCCGGTCACCGGCGGAACCTCGATGGGCGCTGGCAGGAAGTCGCACACGGCATCCAGCAGGAGTTGAACACCCTTGTTGCGCAGGGCCGAGCCCGCCAGTACCGGGACCATTTTGCAGGCCATGGTGCCCTTGCGCAGGGCCGCCACCAGGGCCGCTTGGTCGATGGGCTTGCCCTCCAGGTAATCGGAGGCGAGGGCGTCGTCGAAATCCGCGGCCGCCTCGACCAGCTTTTCGCGGGCATGCGCCACGGCCTCGGCTAGGGAGCCGGGAATGCTGTCCTCGCGCGGGGGATCCTCCTCTTCGCCCGAGAAGAAGTAGGCCTTCTCGGTGATGAGATCCACCACGCCGGTGAACTGATCCTCTGCGCCGATGGGCACCTGAATGGGCACAGGGTTGGCGCCCAGGCGCTCGCGGATCTCCTGAACCACGGAGGCGAAGTCGGCGCCCGGGCGATCCATCTTGTTGATGAAGGCCACCCGTGGCACCTGGAAATGGTCGGCCTGGTGCCACACCGTCTCTGACTGCGGCTGGACGCCCGAGACCCCGCAGAACACCACCACCGCGCCGTCGAGCACGCGCAGGGAGCGTTCCACCTCGATGGTGAAGTCCACGTGGCCGGGGGTGTCGATGAGGTGAATCTCGTGGGTTTCGCCCCTGCGCTTCCATTCCAGGGTGGTGGCCGCGGCGGTGATGGTGATGCCGCGCTCCCGCTCTTGCGGCATCCAGTCCATCTGGGCCTCGCCGTCGTGGACTTCACCGACCTTGTGGATGCGCCCGGCGTAGTAGAGAAAACGCTCGCTGACCGTGGTTTTGCCCGCGTCGATGTGGGCCACCACGCCGATGTTGCGCACGCGGAACAAGCGCGAGGGTTTGCGGGGTTTGCTGCTCTGACCTGCTGTGTCGTCTGCCATAGGAGGCGGAAGTATAGGGAGTGGTTCCAAGAGCGTCGACCACAACCGTAGCCGTCTGGCTGCGGCTGGCACTATAGTTCGGTGTCATGACCCGCTCCGAGTTTCAAGCCGAGCTGCAGCGCCTGAAGCGCGAAGCCGGCGCGCAAGACGAGAACGTCGGCAGTTTCAACAGCCAGGGCTGCCAGGGGTGCCTGCGCTGCATGTTCTGCACGGACTGCAGCCACTGCTACCGCTGCACCCACTGCCAGGGCTGCCAGGCCACCACGGGCAGCTCGCACTGCCGGAACTGCACCGGGTGCCACGACTGTTCGCATTGCCAGGACAGCCAGGGCTGCACCGGCTCGGCCTATCTGGTCAACTGCACGGCGTGCAGCGACTGCACCTACTGCACCGGCTGCGTGGGCCTGTCCAAGAAGGAGTTCCACATCCTCAACCAGCCTTACACCCGCACCGAGTACTTCGCGATGATCAAGGCGCTGGGCTAACTGGGCCCCTACGCATGGGAGCGATGGGCATCGGATTGCTGGTTCCGCGCAGGCTAGCGCCATGAAGTCTCCGTCGAATCTACCGGCGGTGCGCCTACTCCTTGCATCGGCGCTCGCGCTCGGCCTGGTCCACCAGGCTGTCCCTTCGCACGCCCAGAGCAATGCCCACCAAACCGCCGGTGTCGCCCTCGGTCTGCGCGGGGACGCGGTTCGCGACGATCTCATGGTGCCGCTCGGCTTCGCGGGACCGGGATTCCAGGTGCAGGGTTTCTATCGTGGCTGGGTTGGGCGGGGTGTGATGACGGCCCGGGCCGACCTCGCGTTCGCCTATCTGTTCAACCGGTTCGGACACGAGGCCGCCACCCTCACCACCGGCGCCGACGTGGCTTGGACCTTCAATGTCCTTTACCGGGAGACCTGGCATGTGGAGCTGGGGCCGACCTTGGTGCACGAGAGCCGCGCCAGCTACCTCTTCTCCTGGGACGACGCCCACATCTATTGGTTGGGAGCCCAGTGGTTGGGACTGGCTGTTCGCCATGTCCGGCGCCTCACCGACAATTGGCGCCTCGAGGCCTCGGCCTCCGCGGCGCTCTTGGGCTTCGCGGGGCGCCCCCCCAGCTACCGCTACAACAAGCAGGAAACATCAGAGAACGGTAGCTATTACTTCACCCAACCCGTGCGGTCGGAGTCTTTCGTCATGCTGAATGAACTGCAGGCCTTTCGGCTCGATCTGGCGGTCAGACAGTCGGCCTACAGCCGGTTCGACGTGGGGCGGGGCTGGACCTTCGGCCTGGATTTCCGCATGGCCCGCGACCTGACCAGGCCCTTGTGGCAGTAACCCGGCCCCTGAGTGGACCCGCGCGCCAAAATCCCTGCTGTGATAAAGTTTCTCGACACACCATGAACGGCGTGCCCGGCTGAAAACATGAGAATCCGATTTTGGGGAGTCAGGGGCTCTTTGCCTGTCCCGGGATCGCGATCCCAGCGCTATGGGGGCAACACCTCGTGTGTCGAGGTGTGCTCGGCCGCCGGGACCCGCATCATCATCGACGCCGGCACCGGCATCCGCCGCCTGGGCAAGGAGCTGATGCACGCCGAGTTCGAGTCGGGCAAGGGAGCGGCCCACCTGCTCATCAGCCATACCCACTGGGATCACATCCAGGGGCTGCCCTTCTTTGCACCCCTGTACCGCGCCGGTAACAAGCTCTTCGTCTATGCTCGCCAGCGCGACGACCAGAACCTGCGCAGCGTGCTTTCTTTGCAGGTCGATAGCCCCTTCTTCCCCGTGCCGTTTCATCAGGCCCGCGCCGAGGTGGCCTTCCGCGAACTGCACGACGGGGCGCATTTCGAGATCAACGACGTCGTGGTGTCGAGCGCGCGTCTCAACCACCCCTACATCGCGACGGCCTATTCCTTGTGCGCCGACGGGGCCAAGCTGGCGTACATCTCCGACACCGCCCCGTTCACCGACATCCTCTTCGGCCACGAGTTCATCGCAGGGCCGCCCTCACCGCACTCGCGCCTGTCCAAGGCGGACGCGAAGATCCTGCAGACCATGCGCAACCAGGTCGTTCGCCTGTGCGAAGGGGCCGACCTGGTCATCTACGACACCATGTTCACGGCGGATGAGTATCGCCAGACACCGCACTTCGGCCACTCGCGACCCTCGGATGCCGTGGAGATCTGTCGCGCGGCCGGGGCGCGAACCCTGGCGCTCTATCATCACGCACCTGATCGTTCCGACGACGAAGTGGACGCCATGCTGGCGGCCACCCGCAAGCATTCCAAGTCCATCGAACCCAAGCTGGAGATCCTGGCTGGCTTCGAGGGCCTGGACATCGCGTTGGGGAGAAGCTGATGGACGTCACCTTCTGGGGCGTGCGTGGTTCCATCCCGTCTCCGGGCCCGGCGACCGTGCGCTACGGCGGCAACACGGCCTGTGTCTCGGTGTCCACCGCGGCCGGCGACTTGATCATCATCGACTGTGGTACGGGCGCACGAAACCTGGGCATCTCGCTCCTGGCCGGCCCCTTCGGCAAGGGCAAGGGCGTGGCCACCATGCTCCTCTCCCATTCCCACTGGGACCACATTCAGGGGTTTCCCTTCTTCGGACCCTTTTACATCCCGGGGAATAGCTTCAGCGTGTACGGGGGCAGCCGCGGCGAACGCCTTCTGGAAGAGGTGCTTGAACGTCAGATGGCGGCCCAATTCTTTCCGGTGCAGAGTTTTCGCAATATGGGCGCGCGTATCGAGATGCGCGCCCTGCCGGAAAGCAAGGACGTCAGCGTGGGCGGCGCCACGATTCGCGCCGTGGCCAACCCGCACGGATCCACGCTTGCGCTGGCTTTCCGCATCGAGGCCGACGGAAAGTCCATGGTGTACGCCGGCGATGCTGGCTACGGTCCCGACGGTCCGTCAGCGGCGGTCTTGGATCTGTACCGGGGTGTCGATCTGCTGATCCACGACAGCACCTTCACGCCCGAGGATCGGGCGCAACGTTTGGAGCGGGGCTTGTCGTCTCTGCAAGAGGCGGCGAACTGCGCAGCCCGCGCCCAGGTCAAGCAGCTTGCTCTGTTCCACTACGACCAGGACTACAGCGACTACGACGTGGACCAATTGGTGGTGCGAGGGCGAGCCATACTGGAACAAAAGGCTGGTCCGCGCATCACGGTCATCGGCGCGGCCGAGGGCCTGACCCTCAAGTTGTAGGCCTGGCGGCCGGGCGTTCGCGTTGGCCCGTGCTAGCTTCTTCTCTCATGAAGGTGTTGCTGGAACGGATGGGTGATAGGTCGGCTCGTGTGGTCGTGGTGGGCGCGGGCTATGTGGGTCTCCCCCTCGCGGTGGAGATCGCTCGGGCGGGTTTCCCCACCACCGCCTATGATCGGTCGATCGCCAAGGTGAACGCGGTGCGATCGGGACAGTCCCACATCGCGGACGTCCCGTCGTCGGTGCTGGAACCGTTGGTCGCGCAGGGCAAGCTGACGGCCAGCGATGATCCGGACGTGCTCGGACAAGCGGACGCCGTGATCATTTGCGTGCCCACCCCACTCAACAAGACCAAGGATCCCGACAACTCTTTCATCATCGATGCGGCCGACATGCTGTTACCGCGCATGCGGGCGCAGCAGCTCGTGGTGCTGGAGAGCACGACCTTTCCCGGTTTCACGCGGGAGGTTTTGTTGCCCAAGCTCTCGTCGACCGGCCTGAAACCCGACCAGGACTTTTTCTTGGCGTTTTCACCCGAGCGCGTCGACCCCGGCAACCCGAGGTTCCACACCCACAACACGCCCAAGGTGATGGGTGCGACCAGCTCGCGTGGGTTGGAGCTGGCGGTGGCACTTTACAGCACGTTCATCGAGCGTGTGATTCCGGTCTCATCATCCGACGCGGCCGAGATGGTCAAGCTGCTGGAGAATACCTTCCGTGCCGTGAACATCGGTCTGGTCAACGAGGTGGCCATCATGTGCAACCGCCTGGGACTGGATACCTGGGAGGTCATCGACGCCGCCGCCAGCAAGCCTTTCGGGTTCATGCCGTTCTACCCTGGCCCGGGTTTGGGCGGACACTGCATCCCCATCGATCCGCTGTATCTGTCGTGGAAGCTCAAGACCCTCAAGTACAACGCTCGTTTCATCCAGCTTGCCGACGAGGTCAACTCGGCCATGCCCGAATTCGTGGCGGTCAAGGTGGCGGACGCGCTCAACGATCGCGGTCTGGCGGTGCGCGGGGCGAGGATCCTCGTGTGCGGTGTCACCTACAAACGCGACATTGACGACGTGCGAGAGTCACCTGCCATCGACGTCATCGAGTTACTCCAGCGTCGGGGCGCCCAGGTCTCCTATTATGACAGCCACGTTCCCGAGCTCAGGCACGCCGGGAAGGAAATCCCCAGTGCCCCGCTCGATCAGGTGTCCACCTTCGACTGCGTGGTCATCGCCACCGACCATCGCGACGTCGACTACGCGGCCCTGCTGGAAAACTCCAAATTGGTGGTGGATACCCGCAACGCCACCCGCGGGCTGAGGTCGCGTTTTCCGGATCGCATCGTGCAGCTCTAATCGGTTCTCGGCGCAGATCGTAGGGAAAACCCATACCCGCGTGTCGCTCAGGTGCCAGTTTGGCCGTTTTTTCCGAGATTTTCGTGGATTCTTTTTGAAAGGATCGACTAGAGTCTGGCGCTGCCGCTGTTTGACGGTGTTCTGGATGGTTGAAATACATCCCGGTTGCCGAACAAGACACGTGGTTTGTGGTCCCCCAACATAAAGGAGATACGATGGCTAAAGGTCCCCTTTCCAAGTCCGCACTTATCCAACTTCTCGCCGACAAGTCCGAGAGCGAGCTGAGCCGCAAGGACGTCAAAGGCATCGTCGAGATGCTGGCCACCATTGGCCAGACCGAGCTGAAGAAGAGCGGTCTGTTCGTGGTCCCCGGCCTGGTTCGCATGGTTGTCGTCAAGAAGCCGGCCACCAAGGAGCGTAAGGGCATCAATCCGTTCACCGGTCAGGAGACGGTTTTCAAGGCCAAGCCGGCTCGCAAGGTCGTCAAGGCTCGTCCCGTGAAGGCTGCCAAAGACGCCGTTGCGTAGGCTCACGCATGCCCACTTCAGCCAACCGGCTGAGTGGGCCCTGAGCGACCGGGGCGCCCTGGCAGATGCCAGGCGCCCGCGGTTGAGCCGGGATTCGGGGGTGGGTTGGGGTTCTGTTCGAAGACGCGAAGGTATCGGTTCTTCGAGGTGTCCACGGGGGGGACGGTTCCCAGTTCGAGTTGACCACCATGTCTGAAGCTGCCGTGGTCCTGGACTGTGCGTGCAAGTGGTTTGGTTCGTTGCACGCGGTTGATGATCTCTCCTTGTCCGTCGAGCCCGGCGAGATTTATGGGCTGCTGGGTCCCAATGGAGCGGGCAAGACGACGGCGTTGCGCATGCTGGCCGGTCTGCTGGCGCCCTCCAGCGGTCGGGCCCTGGTGGCGGGTCTGCGGGCCGCCACCTTGGATGCTCGTGCTCGTCTGGGCTTTTTGAGCGGCAGCACGGGGTTGTACGCGCGCCTGACGGTCCGCGAAGTCTTGCGCTACTTCGGGCGCATTCATGGCCTGTCGAGGGATTTCCTCCAGGGTCGCATCGACATGCTAAGCGGCTGGCTGGCGCTCTCGGGCCTGCTCGACCGTCGCTGCGAAAACCTCTCGACCGGCGAGCGCCAGCGGGTCTCGCTGGCCCGTACGGTGCTGCACGATCCCCCTGTGTTGATCCTGGACGAGCCCACCAACGGCTTGGATGTCCTGGCCAGTCGGGCCCTGCGCGATTTCGTCAGGCAAGAACGCGATCGCGGCAAGGCCGTGATCTTCTCGACCCACTACCTGGCCGAGGCCGAGTTGCTGTGCGACCGAATAGGCCTGCTGTTTCGCGGGCGCCTCTTGCGCGAGGGGACCCCAGGCGGCATCCGCGCCGAATGCCAGGCCGCCAGTCTGGAAGAGGCCTTTCTTCGTCTCGCCGACAAGGCCGAAGCTTCACCATGAGCTTGCCCGTTCCGCGCCTCTCTCACGTCTGGCTCTCCTTGGGCAAAGAGCTGCGCGAGAGTCTGCGCGATCGGCGCACCGTCGCCGTGATGGTTCTGTTTCCTTTGGTCATCTACCCGCTCTTGTCGTTGCTGGCGGTGCAGATGGCGGCGTCGCGCGAACATGCTCAGAGAGAGCGGCCCTCGCTGGTGGCCGTGGTCGGCGAGGCCGGCGCGCGTGACGTCATCACGGCTCGCCTGAAGGGGCAACCCAAGCTCTTCACGATTCTTCCTGGGGGAGAGCGCGCCGACATCGGCGCGCGGCGCCTGGATGCGCTGGCAGCCGTCGACGCCAACCGCCCCTCGCTGGCCGAGATCGTCTACGACGGCGGCCGGGACGAATCGCGCGAAGCCGCCGAGCGCCTTGCCGAGGTCGTGGGATCCATCTTGCCCGAGGGCTGTGCCGCGCGATTCACGGTGGACAAACACAACCTGGCGCCGGCCGCCGAGATGGGCGGGTATTTCCTGTCCAAGGTCCTGCCGCTGCTGCTGGTCCTCATGGTGCTGCTGGGGGCCTTCTATCCTGCCATCGACGTCACGGCGGGCGAGCGCGAACGGGGCACGCTGGAAACCATCCTGTCCTCGCCCATGCAGCGCTTCGATCTCATGCTGGGCAAGGTGCTGGCGGTGGCGCTGCTGGCCTCGCTCACCGGCGTGCTCAACCTGGCCTCCATCTCCGCGACCCTGATGGAGGCCATGCGCATGGCCGATCCTCACGCGGCGGTGCCCGTGCCTTGGACCCGCGCCATCGCGGCCGGCCTGGTCATCCCGCCGTCGGCTTTCCTTTTTGCCTCGGCCTTCGTGGCGGTGGGGGCGATCTCGCGCGGCTTCAAGGACGCTCAGCACCTGATGACCCCGGTGTACCTGCTGTGCATCGTACCCGCGGTGGCCGGGGCCATGGGCGACTATCACCTGAGCGGTGTGCTGGCCTGGATCCCGTGCCTCAACGTCACGCTGCTGGCGCGCGAGCTGCTCCTGGGCCGGGTGGACTGGCCAAGCGTGCTGGCGGTGTTGGGCGCAACCCTGGCCTGGGGCTGCGCCGCCTTGAGCGTGGCCGCTCGTATCTACAGCTCGGAGAGGTTCCTCGATCTGGGACCGCGAGAACCGCACGCCGATGGTTCTGGGCAAGGCAGGCCAACCAGCCCCGGGCATGCGCTCTTGCTGTTCGGCGTGGCTTTCGTGCTGCTCTATTTCGTCTGGATGCCCTTGCAGCGCCGCCACCTCGAGCTTGGCCTGATCGCTTCGGAATGGATCGGGCTCTTGGGGCTGACGGTGTTGTTCTCGCTTTTGACCCGTCGAAGCCTGAGCGAAACCTTGCACGTCGGACGGCCCGCGCCTCTGGGCTGGCTGGGGGGCGCCTTGGTCGGTATCAGCGCCTGGGTGTGGGTGGCCATGCTGAGCGAATGGATCAGTCCGGTGCCCAAGGAGGTCCTCGAGCACATGCGCCGCAGCCTCGTCCCCACCGACGGCAGCCGCGGTCTGCTCGGAACCCTGGGTCTGGTGGCGCTCACCCCCGCCATCTGCGAGGAAGCCTTGTTCCGTGGTCCCATCTTGCGCGGGCTGCGCTCACGCCTGGATCCCTGGTCGGCAGCGCTAGCCACCGGGCTGCTCTTCGGCATCTTCCACGTCGAGCTCTCGCGCATCCTGCCCACCGCCGTGCTGGGCGTCCTGCTGTCCCTCCTCGCGCTGCGCACCGGATCGATCTTGCCCGCCATGCTGGCCCACCTGCTCAACAACGCGGTTCTGGTGATTCAGGTCCATCTGGGGATCGACGAACGCATGGGCGAGTTGGGGACCGGGCTCTCGGCGGTCCTTTTGCTGGTGTCTCTGATCCTGACCGGCTTGGGACTGTGGCTGACCAGCCAACGAAACACCTCTGTCCAATTGTAGTCCGGCTGACAATCTGACTTGTCGCCGTAGCGCCTTGTCTGGTAAGGATTTCCCATGGCCAGCAACGCGGAAGAGAAGAAGATCCTGGGTATCTTGCGCAAGTCCCCGGTGCTCGTCGAAGCCTCGACGGAGGCCTTGGCGCGCCTGGCGGCCGCCTCTCAACTGCAGAGTTATCAACCCCGCCGGGTGGTGTGCTTGCCGGGCGACCGCTCGGTGGGCGTGCACTTCCTGGCCAGCGGGCGGGTGAAGATCTCCAAGGTCACCCGCGACGGCAAGGAGTTGACCCTGGCTTACCGGACCACCGGCGACTTCTTCGGCGAGAGCGCACTACTCGAGGGCGGACCGCGCGAGGAGATGGTCGAGGCCATGGACGTCACCACCACTGTCCAGGTCGAGCGCGGCGTCCTGGAGAAGCTGTTGGCCAGCAACGCCGGGGTCACCTACCAGTTTCTGCGCGCCATGATCAACCGGCGGCGCGAACTGGAGATCAAGGTCGAGCAACTCGTGTTCAAGGACGTCGGATCCAAGCTGGCCGAGTTGCTCCTTCGTCTCGGTTCCGAGCACGGGTTGGAGCACAAGCGCGGTCTGGTCCTGGGCCTCAAGATCACCCATCAAGAGATGGCCAACCTCATCGGATCCACGCGCGAGACGGTGTCGCTGACCCTTTCGCTCTTCAAGCGCAAGGGGTTGATTCAGACCGAGGGGCGCAAGCTCATCCTCACCGATCGAGAGGCGCTTCGCTCGATGGTCTGACGGGCGGTGAAGCCGGCGCGCCGACCCACCGCCCGATGGTGGAAAGACAGCCTACCAGCCGCCGCCGCCGCCGCCGCCACGTCGACCGCCGCGACCGCGATCGTCACGATCGCGGCCACGACCGCCACCACCGAATCCGCCACCGCCGCCCGCGCGCGGGGCGCGTTCACGGGCCTCGCTCACGCTGATGGGACGGCCCTGGACTTCGCGGCCGTTCAAGGACTCGATCACCTGGTTGGCTTCGTCGTCACTGCCCATTTCGACGAAGGCGAAGCCGCGCGGTCGACCCGTGTCGCGATCGAGCACGATCTTGACCTCGGCCACGTTCTTGCCCCCCTCGGCGAAGACATCGCGCAGCTCTGCTTCGGTAGCGTTGTACGACAGATTGCCTACATACAGCCTCTTTCCCATTTCGTTCTCCTGTTGCTCTTGGGTGCCTTGGCTGGCCGATATTGAAAAGCCAGGTGGGGGTGCCCGTGTCCTAATGCTCCGGGTGCAAGATCGTCTTCGCCCCCTTCATAGGGGTACATGTCCCACCATCCTCGCCGCAATCCTCTGGGTTCTCGGTCGGAGGCACCTCTCGTCCAAGGAGGCCTTCAGGGAAAGTACGAACGGAACTCACCAGAGAAGCTCGCTGCTAACCCCGAAACAGTAGCAAAGCCTCTGGGCATCTGTCGAGTTTATGCGTGTTTCTTCCGCTGACGCGCTCCCCAGCCCCTTGTTCCACGGTAGCCTCGCGTGCTATCAGCGATGGCCTGACCAACAGAAAGGCGACCCATGAAATCGTACAACATCGCGCTGATTCCTGGAGACGGCACCGGTCCCGAGGTCCTTGCAGAAGGCGTGAAGGTGGTCAACGCCGCTTGCGCCAAACGCGGCGTCAAGCTGAACTACCAGACCTTCGATTTCGGCGGTGAGCGCTACAAGCGGACGGGCGAGATCATGCCGGACAGCGCGCTCGAGGAGTTCAAGAAGTTCGATGCCATGTTCCTGGGCGCCATCGGTCACCCCGACGTCAAGCCCGGCATCCTGGAAGTCGGTATCTTGCTCAAGACGCGTTTCGCCTTGGATCAGTACATCAACCTGCGTCCGGTGAAGCTGTACCCGAACGTGGACACCCCCCTCAAGGACAAGGGGCCGGGCGACATCGACTTCGTGGTGGTGCGCGAGAACACCGGCGGCATCTACACCGGCATCGGCGGCGTCACCCAGAAGGGAACGCCGCTCGAGGTGGCCACCCAGGTCATGCAGTACTCGCGCCCCGTGGTCGAGCGTTGCGTGAAGTACGCCTACGAGGTCACGCGTAAGCGCAACAGCAAGAAGAAGATGCTGACGCTGGTCCACAAGTGCAACGTGCTCACCCACTGCGGCGATCTGTGGGTGCGCGTGCACAAGGAGATGGGCGATGCGCAGTATCCCGACATCAAGCAGGACTACAACCACGTGGACGCCGCGACGATGTGGTTCGTCAAGCAGCCCGAGTGGTACGACGTGATCGTCACCGAGAATCTGTTCGGTGACATCATCACCGACCTGGCCGCCATCATTCAGGGCGGCCTCGGCATCGCCGCCGGCGGCAACATCAACCCCGAGGGCGTCTCCATGTTCGAGCCCATGGGGGGCAGCGCGCCCAAGTACACCGGCCAGAACGTCATCAACCCGCTGGCCACCATCTGCGCGGGCGGCATGATGATGGACACCCTGGGCGAGAGCGAGATCGCCAAGTCCATCGACAAGGCGGTGACCGAGGCCCTGGCCAGCAAGCAGATCAAGAGCCTGGCGGCCGGTCGCATGGGCATGGGCACCACCCAGGTCGGCGACCTCATCGCCAAGATGGTCAGCTAAGGACGTTGAGCTTCCCGAGGTCACGGATGGTGTTCCGCGGCCTCGGGTTCAGAACACCTGGCGGAAGCCGAAGGTCAGGCGACCGGGCCAGCCCGCGTGTATGGTGGGGAGTCCGGGTGTGCGCGCCGTGCGCAGGGGAAAGGCCCAGTCGGCGCGTAGCGCATAGGTGTTGAGCTGGGGGATGAGCAGGCGCAGGCCGAAGCCGATGTCCTCGTAGAGAGAGAGGCTGGAGAGATCCTTGGCGGCATGGCCAGCGTCGAAAAACACCAGGCCGCCCAGTCGCAGGAAAGCGAGTTTGAGCGCCGTGGTGCGGACTTCGATGTGTTGGGTGACCTTGGCGCCATAGCCGGTGAATTGATTCACCGGATAGCCGCGGAGAACGCTGTCAAAGCTGCGCGGATAGCCGTCTGCCAGACCGGCACCGTCAGCGCCGCTGGATCCTCCCACCGCGAAGAAGAGGCGACGATGGTTCTCCAGCAGCACAGCAATGTTGCTCGTCACGACCACACGAAAGAAACCGCCCACGAGTGGCGTGATCAGGGCGAAGCGTCCGCGCACCAGCTGATCCGTTGCTTGGCCATCGTGCACGCGGCTTTCCCATGAGGCCCCCAGGCTCTGCACGCCGCCTTTTCCCTCGACGGCCCAATCGAAGGTGGCTTGCAGGACCGTGAAATCCCTTTCCGAGCCCACCACCGAGCTGGCCCGACCCACCTTCAGCCACAGCCAGGGCCCGACCCGCATGTCCTCGCGAAAGTCGAAGGTGTTGAAATCGCGCAAGACCCGATAGGTGGGCGTGAAAAGCTCGTATCCCAGGAACACGTCAGAAGTGCGCTCCGACAGAGGGAAGAGCGCGCGGGCGAACTGATCGCGCTGGGGCGAACCCGCGGGATAGAGAAAAGCGGACGTAAAGGTCGGACGGGAGAGCGTAAACTCGTGGCCCAGGCTGACCCTCTGGATCAGAGAGGCGGTGGGAAAGGATCGGGTCACCGACTCGTAACTGTTGATGGTCCTCTGGTCGTAGATCGCCGGGATCATGGTCCCGTCGGCAAGCTTGAGCTGGGCGATCCCCGTATCACCCATCCGACGAACCACCCCGTCGAAGTGGCTGAAGCTCGCATAGGCTCCCCAACGTCGCGCGAGCGACCAGAAGGGGTATTCCAAAGTCAGTGATGAGCTGGTGCCTTCGAGGGGGCCGGCCGCAATGGCCCGACTTTCGCGCGCCCAGATCCAATAGAAGGCCGCCCTGAGACGCAGGCGCGTGCCCAGGATGTTGGGATCGACGTAGGTGGGGCCGAAGCGCATATCGCCCTGGTTCATGACGAAGACCGCGGCCACGTTCTTGCGCCAGCCGAAGAGGTTGTTCTCCGAGAGCGAGGCTGTGTAGTAGGCCAGGTAGCTTCCCGCCGCCTCGTAGTCCTGGTTGAAGCGCAGGCTCCACACGTCGCGGGTCACGATCAGAAGCTCGACCATGCCGGGCTTGGTCGATTTCACCGGCATGAGGGCCACCACGTTCGACAGGCTCGGATCCTGCAGCCTGCGCGTGGTCTCCTCGGCCAGCTCCTGATCGTAGCGATCGCCTGCCTGCAAGAGCGACTCGCGCAAGACGTGGGATTCGCGCGTGGTGCGGTGGAAGATGTTGGCCCACACCAGGGGCACGCGCTCGCGCGCCAGGAAGACGTCCAGGTTCACCACGTGAACCTTGGCGATCATCTTGCCCTGCGCCTCGGGCTCGAGGGTCAGCCCGCGCGCCGCCAAGGCGTCGTCGACCGCCTCGCGCTCGAGCTTGCCCAAATCGGCGTAGCCCGCTGCCGCCACCGTCGTCGGCGGTAGCACGAGCAGCAAGCAGAGCAGCGCCCAACGCATGCAGGGCGATGTTATGCGAGAAGCGGGCGCGGCCACCAAGGACATTGTGGGTGGCCGGCCGGTCTCTCGTCGGAAAAGGGCCTAGGCCTTGCTCTGTTCCTTGAGGATGTCCACCACCGCCTGGCCGGCCTGGGTGGTGCTGACGCCCTTGCCGGGGGCCGCCACGTCCGCGGTCAACACGCCGCGATCGATGGCCGTGGTGACCGCACTCTCGACGGCTTGCGCCTCTTTCTCGAGGCCCAGCGAATAGCGCAGCAGCATCGCCACACTGAGGATGGTGGCGTAGGGATTGGCGATCCCGCGACCCGCGATGTCCGGGGCGCTGCCATGGATGGGTTCGTAGAGCCCGAGGCGTCCATCGCCCAGCGAGGCCGAGGGCAGTAGCCCCATGGACCCGGCCAAAACCGAAGCCTCGTCGGTCAGGATGTCGCCGAACATGTTCTCGGTCACGATGACGTCGAAGCTGGCGGGGCGGCGCAGCAGGTACATGGCGCAGGCATCGACCAGCACGTGCTCCAGCTGCACATCGGGGTACTCCTGACGCATCACCTGTTCGGTGATCCGCCGCCACAGACGCGAGCTCTCCAGGATGTTGGCCTTGTCCACCGAGGTCAGTTTCTTGCGCCGCTTGCGCGCCAGCTCGGCGGCACGCCGGACCACCCGTCGGATCTCCTCGCTGCTGTACGCGCACACATCGCTGGCGCGATCAGGTTCGCGCGTCTTGTCGCCAAAGTAGATACCGCCGGTCAGCTCGCGCACGACGAACAGGTCCACCCCCGCCAGGACCTCGGGCCGCAAGGGCGATGCCGCCGTCAGCTTGGGATGGATGGTCACCGGCCGCAGATTGGCGTACAGCGCCAGTCCACTGCGAAGGCCCATGAGCCCCTGCTCGGGTCGCACGTTCGCGGAGGGGTCGTCCCACTTGGGACCACCCACCGCGCCCAGCAGAATCGCGTCGCTGGCGCGGGCCGCGGCCAAGGTCTCCGCGGGCAGGGCGGTGCCGGTCTTGTCGATGGCGCACCCACCCACCAGGGCGTCGCGCATGGTGAACTCATGGCCGAATATTTTGCCGATCGCCTGCAACGTGCGCACACCCTCGGCTGTGACCTCGGGCCCGATGCCGTCGCCGGCAAGAACTAGGATTGAAGCTTTCATGGCGGGCAGGTCTAGCACAGCAATTCGTCGATGCTGCCCCATGTGAAACCCGCCTTACCTCGTTGCGCGCTGACGACCGACCTCCTCTGGGCCACGATGTAACCAAGGAGGTTTCCCATGACAGGCCAGGAGAAGGAGAAGGAGAGGCAGGCGTCGGGACCCGAAGTCGAGCCGCACACCTGGCAAGCCTCGCACTGCGACGATCCCGCCACCCAGCCAGAAGAGGGCGCGGGGCCCGAGGTGCGCGAAAACCAGATGCGCGGGGACATCGATCGCGATCCGCGCGACGACATCTGACTCAGTCGTTGATGCCAGCCTTCTGATAGCGTGGGTTCACGGTCAGCGAGAGCTGGAACGGCTCGCCGTATAGGTAGCTGTAGCGCGCCTGGATCGCGAGCACGCGCTTGATGTATTCGCGCGCCTGATCGTAGGTCACCAGCTCGACGAATTCGTCCAGGGGACGCGTGCCCCACTGGTCACACCAGCGCATCATGGCGCGCGAGCCGGCGTTGTAGGCGCCCGCGGCCAACGCGAGCTGATCGGAGAAGCGCCTGAGCAGCCCGGCCAGATAGGCCGTGCCCAGGCGAATGTTGGTCTCCGGGTCGAAGAGCTCGTCGGCGAAGAAGGGCTCGCCCAGGTGCTTGGCGACCTCCAGGCCGGTGTTGGGGATGAGTTGCAGCAGACCGCGCGCGTCCGATCCCGACAGGGCGTGTGGCAGGAAGGTCGATTCCTTGCGCATGATCGCGTAGACGAACAGCTCGGGGGTGCCGGACTTGCTGGCCACCACCATGTCGCGGAAGGCGCGAGGGTAGGCGGCCTGCCAGAAGACGCGCGCCTCGCCGGCGGGGGCTGACGACAGGGCCGAGGCCCCGTGACTCTCCGCCAAGCGGTACGCGCGGTGATGGGCGCGCATGGCCGCGTATTCGGTCATCAGCAGGGCCAGGCCCCGCGGTTTGCCCAGGCGCTTGAGGATGCTCGCCTCGGCCCGCCCCAGCTCCTCGCCCGCCTCGAAATCCAGACCCGCCTGCGCGAGCTCGCGGCTGCGCTCAAGGTCGGGATCGCGCGCGGTCGAGCCCTTGCCCTTTGTTGGATTCGAAGGCGCGGGCAAGGTGATGCTCACCCGCTCGCCCGTCTCGCGCAGGCGCGCCGCCGCCAGCAGGCCGTAGAAACCGAAGGGCGAACGCCGCACGCACTCGCGCAGCTGGGCGCGGGCCTCATCGCCTTGACCCGACTGTGCCAGCAGGCGCGCCCGCCAATAGCGCACGCGCATCAACCCATCCTCGGTCCTGACCACGCGCTCGTATTGCTCCAGGGCGCGCAGACCCTCTCGGGATTGTCCCAACAGGAAGTGGCAGAGCGCCAGGTACCAGGCGGCGTCGTCGGCATAGGCGCTGCGCGGAAAGCGTGTCAGGGTCGCTTGCAGCCCGGGCAAGGCTTCGCGGAAGCGTCCGCGGTTGACGTCCAGCCAGCCCGACCGGAATTGCGCCTCCGCCGCCCACTTCGAGTTTGGGTAGCGCTCGACCACCTGCTGGTAGCCGGCGATGGCCTGGTCGTCGCGATCGATGCGCGACAGGGCGCGTGCGCCGTGAAACGCGGCCGACGCCGCCTTTTCACCGGACAGCCGCGGGGCCACGCCCTGCAAAAGGGCGGCCGCGCCGGCGTAGTCCCGTCGCATTTTGTACTTGGCCATGCCCATGGCCAGATCGCGCTCGACCGCCAGGTGTGGCGGCAGATTCGCGGGCAGGCTCGCCAGCTCGTCCAGGGCAGCCTGGTACTCGCGAGCGTCGGCCAGCTTGTCGGCCCGGCGCAGACGGTCCTCGGGCGCGAGTGCTGTCGAGGGCGCGCTGGTCGTCGCGCCCAAGGCCGCGGCCCGCGCCAGGGCCTCGGCGGCCAACGGGTGGGCGGGCGAATCAAGGTGGACTTGCAGGTACAGTTGGCGGGCCTCCGCGTTTTCGCCGGATGCCTCGGCCATGCGGAAACGCGCCACCGTCGCATCCGCGCCTGGCGTCTTGCCGGGCAGAAGCTTGCGGTAGGCCGCCACGGCCTCGGCCTTCTTCCCCTGCATCCACTGGCAATCGGCCACCCGCCACGCCGCCACGCCGGCCCAACGCGAAGCCCGCTGCTTGGCGAGATCAGAAAACGCGGCCTGCGCCTTGGCGTAGGCGCCTTCGTAAAAGAGGCTCTCGGCCAGCAGGAAGAGGGCGTAGTCGCCGTTTCTGGGCAGTCGCCGGGCCAGACCGTCCAGCGCGCGCGCCGATTCGTGGTAGCGGCCCGCACGGAAGGCCGAGAATCCCCGCGCCAGTTCGGCCACGGGTCCGCGCGCCGCAGAGGCCGTGGATGCGGTCAGGAAAAGAAAAACGCCCAGCGTCGAAAGCGCCATCGCAGAAGCAATATATCTCGACTTGGACAGGAAACCGGTCCGCAGGGCGGTCGATACCTTCCTGCCGGGCCAGCTCGTGATTGACCGCTCGCCTGGAAGATGAAAAAACAACTCACTGGAAACGCAAGGAGGCAAAACCATGGGCAGCGTCAACAAAGTCATCCTGGTCGGGAACCTCGGGGCCGATCCCGAGCTGAAGTACACGCCGAGCAATCGCCCGGTTTGCCGCCTGAGCATTGCCACCAACGAAGTGTGGAAAGACAAGGGCGGTCAGAAGCAGGAAAGAACCGAGTGGCACCGGGTGAATGTGTGGGGCGAGCAGGCCGAGAACTGCTCCAAGTTCCTGGCCAAGGGGCGCATGGTCTACGTCGAGGGTCGTCTACAGACCCGGTCCTGGGACGACAAGGAAGGCAAGAAGCACTACAGCACCGAGGTGGTCGCGGATCGCGTGGTCTTCCTGGGTGGTGGCGGTGAGGGTGGGGCGGGCGTGGGCGGAGGCGGCGGCGCGCGGCGTGGCGGCAAGTCCTGGGGTGAGGAGGCGCCCTCGTCGGGACCCACTTCCGACGACAACGGGCCTCCGCCGGTCGGAGACGACGACATTCCGTTCTAGACACTTCCCGCCTCTCAAGGGGGCGTTCGATCTGCCGTTGCTGTAGGATCGCGAGGAAACGTGCTGCGAAGAAGTGTACCCCTGCTCGCGATCCTGCCCGCCCTGTGCTTGTCGGCCGGGCGGGGGAGTGGCTTCTCCGTTGCTGTCCCCATCGCGCGCGCCCAGCCTTCCGCGCGGGCTGGGACCGAGGCGCGGCGGCATGCCGAAGCGCAAGCCACCACTTCGGGTGAAGGCGCGACGTCCTTTCCCACCTATCTCGTCCCGTTGCCCAACGAGCCTCCGGGCCCGCCCGCAAGGCTGCCGCAAGAGCGTCTGATCCTGCTCACCTTCGACGACGGTCCAGACCTGCAAGGGACGCCCATCATCATGGACGAGCTCGACCGCCGCAAGCTGCACGCCGTGTTCTTCGTCATGGGTCAGCACATCGTGCGCAACCGCCCTGAGGACATGGCGCGCCGACATCTTCTGCGCAAGCTGGCCTTGCACGGCCACCACGTGGGCAACCACACCCTGAACCACAAGGATCTCTGTCGGAACCCGCAGGTCATGGCTGCGGAGATCGATCGTGCCGCCGAGCTCATCACCTATTCCACGGGCGTGCGGCCGGTGCTCTTCCGTTCGCCCTACGGGGCTCGCTGCCGCACGCTGGACCGGGCCTTGGCCGACAGGGACATGGTTCAGGTGGGATGGAACGCGGATCCCCGGGAATGGCGCGGGAACAGCGCCGACGCGATCTTCAGGGAGGTGACCGGGCAGTTGGCCCGCGCCACGGCTCCGGTGATCCTGCTCCTGCACGACAAGAACCTGAATGCCGTGCAGGCCTTGCCGCGCATCCTCGATTGGATCGAGCAGGAGAGGGCCCGCGTCGAGCGCGAGGGCGGGATCCCCATCCGCGTCGTCGACCACGCCGTTCTGCTGTCGCGGACCGCCGCGGCGGGATGGCCACCCACGATGTGATAGTGCGTGCGGTGCGACAGGGGGGCTTCGCAAGACCCCGCCTTCATGTTACCGATCTTCTATGCCCGAACGAAAAGCGCGTGCCCGAGCCGCTGTGCAGGCCTGCAGCCAGTCCGTCGAAAAGATGCTGGGGGACAACCCGGCGTACAAAAAAGTCGAGGATGGCTTCTTCGTCATCAAGCAGGGGTCCTCGCGGGTCATGATTCGGGTGCACCCGTGGAAGGACCACGCGGTGATTCGCCTGGCGGCCCAGTTGGTCAAGGGCGTGCACATGGAGGCTCCCCTGGCCTTCGAGCTGCTGGAGCTGAACGCGGTCTTGCGCTTCGGTTGCTTCGCCTATGTGCCGGCCGGCGATGCCGTGATCCTCTGCTACACCCTGGTCGACCGCGAGCTGGCCTCACGCGAAGAGTTCCTCGAGACCATCCGCGACTTCGCCTTCATCGCCGATGAGTACGACGACCGCATCGCGGCCCGTTATGGTGGCCAGACCATGGAGGACCTTCTGGAAGAGAGCGTCCTCAACCAGATGCGTGAGCCGGGCGGCCCCGAACCGCGCTGATCGGATTGGTGGCGCGGGGGGTAGGCGGAGTGTGACATCTGTCATGTGGGCGAAGGACTTACATCCTGGCGCGGAAGGTTTTTTCGTCGATCCAAAGGCAGATCAGGTACTAATTCCCCGCAGGTCATCAAGGTTCGGATTTCCCGTTCCTCAGATCTCGGCTGTTTGAATGGCATTGAAGGAGGCCGTGAATGACTTCTCATGATTCGTACAAAAAAAGAGCGCTCCGGTTGCTACTCGCGCCGGTCCTAGTGGCAGGTCTGGCGGTCGGATGCGCTCCGGCCAAGAGCGGGGACGGAGGGGGTGGTGCGGGCGGAAGCAGCTCGTCGGACAGCAGCTCTTCGGGCGGTAGCTCGTCTTCGAGCAGCTCGTCTTCGGGCGGCAGCAGCCAGGGCGGCAGCAAATCGTCGAGCAGCAAGTCGTCGGGCGGTTCGTCGGGCGGCAGCTCGTCCTCTTCGAGCAGCTCTAGCTCGAGCGGCGGTTCGTCCTCGGGCGGCAGCAAATCGTCGAGCAGCAGCTCATCGAGCGGCGGGTCGACCACGGGCGGCAGCTCGTCGTCGAGCAGCGGCACCTCCGCGGGCGGCGCGGGCGGCAGCAGCTCTGCAGGCGGTGGCAGCACGGCCAGCGGCGATCGTCCCGCGGGATACTTCAAGACCTCCGACTGGAACGTCTCCAAGGTCGACTGGCACGGCTGCGTGTGGACCGGGAAGGACAGCGATGTCTCCGGCAGCGATACCTCTGTGGTGCCCGCGGACTTCACGAAGGACACCAAGGACGGTGGGCCGTACAAGATCAGCGGCAGCGTATTCAACGACTACAACTCGGTCGCGCTCATCGGCTTCAACCTCAACGAGGCCCCCAACGGCAAGTCCGATCAGTGCAAGAACGACCCGACGGTCAAGGATGGACCGCCCAACGTCACCATGCCGACCGACGCGAAGGGTATCGCCATCAACTGGACCGCGGCCAAGCTCCCGCTGACCTTCCGCATCCAGATCCAGGGCATCAAGGGTGCCACCGATGCCAACCAGCGTTGGTGCGCGACCATCAAGGATGCCAGCGGCCCCAGCTTCGTGCCCTGGAGCGAGTTCAACACCACCTGCTGGGACAACAAGGGCAACGCGTACAAGAACGAGCCCATCGATGCCATCGCCTTCCAGGTGCCTGGCACCACCACGGCCAAGTCGCCCTACGACATCACCATCATCGGATTCGCCCCGGGCAACAGCAAGGAAGACGCGCCTGGCCCGGCCGCAGCCTGTGGCGAGAAGACCGGCACAATCGGCAGCGATACGCTTCTGAGCGATGCCACCAAGGCCAAGGACGCCTCGACGGCACGCGCCGCGACCCAGGGCAAGGACTGCAAGACGTACATCGTCAACAACAACAACTGGGGCCAGCCGAGCACCACGTACCAGCTCATCAGCTTCGCTGGCAACAGCTTCGAGATCAAGAAGGCCAACGGCACCGCCAGCGGCCAGGGCGTCCCGGCCTCGTTCCCGTCCATGTATGTCGGCGCCAACGGCAACATTGCCGGCGGCTCGTACAACACCTGGGAGAACACCGGCTTGCCCAAGGCCATCAAGGACATCACCAGCGCCAAGTCCACCTTCAAGTGGAGCGGCAAGTCGAGCGGCGACTTCAACGCCTGCTACGACATCTGGTTCGCCAAGAGCGCGCCCACCGCGGGCGGGTACGAGGACGGCATCTCGGGCCTCCTGATGGTGTGGCTCTACAAGCCCGGAAGCCGGCAGCCCATCGGTAGCGTCAAGCGTCAGGCGAACATCGCCGGCCAGGACTACGACGTTTGGATTGGCCCTCGCGGTACCCAGTCCAAGGGGTCGGACGACTCCGGGCGTCCGGTCATCTCCTACGTGGCCAAGGGTACCGTCACCAGCTTCTCGGCGGACTTGAAGCTCTTCTTCGACGACGCGGTGAAGAACGGCGACGCCGACAAGAGCGCGGGCGGCACCAGCCAGTCCTTCTCGGGCGACTGGTTGCTGACCGACGTGTTCGCGGGCTTCGAGCTTTGGTCGGCCGGCGACGGCGTCGGACTCAAGGCTGACGAGTTCACGTTCGCGCTCAACAAGTAGCCCCGTAGCTGGGGCGCACCAAGGGCCGCGCGGATGACCTCCTCGCGGCCCTTTGTGTATCCGCATGCGAAAAATGTTGGCCCTTGTTTCCCCGGAATCCGCTACTGCTTGGGTATGCTCAAGCTGCGTAGTGCCAAATCATCGATGACCGGCCACGGGTTGGCCTTCTCCCTTTTGCTGGGTGTCTGCGCCTATGGTTGCGGGTATGAAAGCAACGGCGGGGGTGGTTCAGGCGGTCAAGGGGGAAGTTCCTCTGATGGGGCGAGCTCCGCGGGCGGTTCGGCCGCTTCGAGCAACTCGGGAGGGTCAAGCTCGACCAGCAACAGCTCGAGCGGCGGAGCCAAGAGCTGGCTCTGTAGATCCCGGGTCTGTTTGCACTTGTTGATGATCACGTCCCGCT
>CAZHUY010000009.1:46448-48693 GCA_964535465.1 uncultured Myxococcales bacterium | reverse complement strand
TGCGGACCTCGAAGTCTCGCGGAGTTGCGACCCTGAAACGGCCTCAAAACAGCCTTGCGGGATTGCCGCTTTCCTCAAATTCGGCGCGGGGTTCGCGGGCGAGACGGCCCCCGGTGCGCGCGTGTCGGCTGCCTTTGCCGGGGGGTGGGGGGTGGTCGAAATTTCACGCCGACGAGCCCCACGGGAAAGATACCTACCGCCGATTCCGAGAAGGCCCGACCCGGGAAACTGAACGGGGCTGCCATGGAAAGCGACCGCGGCCCCGAGGTGGTCGGCAGGGGCGGCTTGGACACTTCTCCGCTGCAGGTGACTCTGCGGCCCTCAACAAGGCAGCTCGGCCACGACCCGGGCGAGGTCCTCATCGGTCGGGTGCGAGTAGATCGCGGTCGTGAGGATCGACTTGTGGCGGGCGAAGCGCTGGGTGAGCCGGATGTCTTTTGACCGCCGATAGACGGCCGAGCAGGCCGCATGGCGAAGCACATGAAAGCTCAGGTGGCGGTCGAACCCAGCGCGCTCCTGCCAGGCCGCGAAGCCGTGACGGAGCTGACGGGTGGAGAGGCGCGTGCCGCGCAGGCTCACGAAGAGCGGCGCCGTCGGCTCCAAGCTCTCATGCTCGTGCGCCTTCCAGATCCGGAACCGCTCGAGCTTGGCGCGCAGGCTGTCGGAGAGCAGGACCTCCTGGTTCGTCCCATCGTCGCGGCTGCCCTTGAAGACGCGAAGGGCGAGACGGCGCTTGGCCCTGCCGTCGTCGTCGAACACGTCGCCGACATCGAGCGCGACGAGCTCGTGCTCGCGCAGGCCGGTAGCGAGCGCCACCGCATAGATGACGTGGTCCCGATAGCCGTCGCGGTGCTCGCCGGTCACCTTGAGCAGGAGCCGTTGCTCCCGCTCGGTCAGGGTGCGCGGCGGCCTGCTCGCGTTGCTGGCGAAGGAGCCCATGGTCTCACTCCTCCGTGGCGAGCATGGCGGCGACGTCGGCTTCGCCCGCGCTGGAGAGGAAGGACTGCAGGGACTTGCGGAAGATGTCCATGCGCGAGTGCAGGCCCTGCCGCCGCCAGGCCTTGTCCAGCTTGTCGACCAGGTCCGACTCCATCCGCAGGGGCAGCACCTTGAAGGCGACGCCCTCGCGGTGGGCGCTCTTGCGCGGGCCGACCGGGATGCGGCCCTTCTGCGCCTCTCGGATCTTCCAGATGAGGTAGGCCTTGTTGTCCGAGCCCGTGGAGCGGCCGACCACCTCGAGGTAGCGGGCCTGCAGGGTCGGCACGTCGAGCTTGGTGAGCTTCTCGCGGGCGGGCGCGGCCTCGGTCTGGGCGATGGTCTCGACCTCGGTCTCGGGCGCCTTCTCCTTGGCGGTCTTCGCCCCCGCCTCGGCGGCCTGGAGCGCGTCGGTGATCCGGCGGATCAGGAAGGTCTTGTTCGGGCTGCGGGTGGTCTCGCCGGTCACCTCGGCGAACCTCGCCTGCAGCTCGTTGACCTTCATGGTGCTCAGCTTCTCGATCGCCTTCTTCGTCGTCTTGCTCATGGTCCTCTCCTTCAAGGTTGGGCCGGCGCGGACCACCCGCGTCGGCGGGTTCCCGTGGTCACTTCGCGCTCTGGGCCTTGGCGAGCTTCCGGAAGCAGGCGAGGTCCACCGCCCGGGGGTCGCTGGTCACGAAGGAGAAGCGGCCCTCCTTCTCCATCCAGGGCTGGACCTCGATGCGGTCGTCGGCGGTGACGCCGCCCGCGCGGGCGAGGTCATCCTCGTCGCTGAGGTGGGCGTAGTCGGGGCCGTCGACGTCGATGTCCGGCCGGGCCGCGTTCTTGAGCACCGCGACGATGCGGACCTTGTACCCCTTGAGGTACGGGTGCTCCGTTCCGTGGTAGGTCGTCGTGCTTCCGAGAATCTTCGCCATGGTTCGCCTCCGCGCTCGCGATCGAGGCCATCTCGATCGTCAATGACATACAGGCGTCGGCGGGCCGGAAGCTCAAGGCAATTCGGCGCGAAACGCGAGCGATTCCGGTATGTTGAGATGCACACGCAACGCCGCGGAACTGGCGGGGAATGTGGCGTTGGCGAGGTAGGCGGCGCGACCTTCGAAGGCAGAAGTCGCGCTACCCGCGCACGTGCCGCATGCCGTCGATGGCTTCCTTGAGCGCGACCAGCGCGGACTCGACCTTGGTGATCGCGGCGGTCTGCCCCTCGGCCATCTTCACGACGGTCGAGTGCAGGTCTTTCAGCTCGCGGTCCTTCTTCTCGTTCACCCGC
>CAZHUY010000009.1:0-46438 GCA_964535465.1 uncultured Myxococcales bacterium | reverse complement strand
CGGGTCTACGCCGGTCGGCGTGGCGGCCACTCGCCGACAATCGACCAGCCCTGGTCGCCATCCTCGATGTTCACAGCGACCAGGTTCCCGGGCATCCGGACCTTGTTGAGGCCGACGCACGGGACGCCGTCTACCGCCGCGTCGAACCGTGAGTGGTGGTGGCCGAAGAAGCAGACCCGCGGTCGGGTGCCGCGCAGGAGATCGTCGAGCCCCGCGGCCTCGCTGACGTAGCCTGCCCCGCGGCGATGGCGCTCGAACTGCACGCCGGCTGGAGCGTCGTGGACCAGCAGGACATCGACCGGGCCGCCAGCGATCAGTGCGTCGATCTCGTCGCGGGTGTAGTGGCGCTTGGCGTAGCTCTGGAGATGCTTCGACTGCCGCCCGTAGTCGGAAGGTCCGAAGCAACCGCCAAGCCCGCCCACCACGATGTTGCCGGCGCCATCGGAGAGGGTGCGGCGTGTTCCGTTGCGAAGATAGAACAGCCCGGGAAGAACCTGCGGATCAGCCTGCGCGTCGAGCCAGACGAAGTCCTCGTGGTTGCCCTTGATGAAGACCGTGCGCCGGGGCGCAGCTCGTCTCTCGGACCACCACACCGGGAAGTCACCAGCCCCCTCGTGGCGCTTGGTCGCGCCGTCGATGCGGCTCGGATCGGGCCAGGCGCCGAAGTCACCGACGTGCAGCACCCACTCGAAGCGCACCCCGAGCGAGGCCTCGAAATCGAGGACATCCGCGTAGAGGCGATCGAGCGCCCCGTGGCTGTCGCCGGCTGCGCAGACGATCATGCTGCGCGCTCCTGTTGTCGCTCGCCGCTCATCGCACCCGCTTCGCGATCGCCTTGCGGATCTTCTCGTAGCTCGGCGGCGGTCCCTTCTGCAGGTTCTTGCCGTCCACCAGGACCGCGTCGGCGATACCCCACTCGGCTACCGCATCCCGCGTCGAGGTGTCGATCTCCCGGAACGCGACCTTGTCACCGAACTCGGCCGCCGCGCGCTTGGCTCGCTCGTAGACCAGGTTCTGCGCGAGGCACCATCCGCTCGAGAAGGCCGTGACGTTCACCTTGCCGGGGCTCGGCTCCGGTCTCTTCCCCGTCGGCGGCAACCAGTGAGGCGGCTTCGCGTCATCGGCGAACGGCTTCCAGAGCAGCATCGCGATGCCCTGCCGGTCGGCCTTGCGATAGCCGTGCTTCCTGAACCAGGAGGCTTTCATCCAGAACGGGAGCCACACTCCCCAGGCGGCCATGCCCTTGGCACCGATCCGCCGCGCATCCTCCTCGGCCGCGGAGAGCAACGCGGTGCCCATCCCGTGCCCCTGGAAGTTGCCGCGCCCCTGCTTGTAGCCGTGAACGTGGATGCAGTAGACGAAGTAGAGCCCCTCGCCGCCCACGTTCGAGTGCTCGATAGGCCCGTACTGGATCATCCCGCCCTCGACGCCGTTGTCGTCCACGGCGAGCTTGGCGCGCAGGCCGAGCTTCTCGCTCCGTTCGAGCCACTGCCGGCGCTTGGACCCCGCCTCCTTGGCGTCGTCGGACCAGTCCTCGAGGCATAGGCAGAAGAGGTCCTTCTTGTCCTCGGTGAGGTCGATAATCTTCATGCCGCGTCTCCTCGTGCCAGGGATGTCGGCGTTGACCTCGAGCAGTCCATCGACGTATACCTGTGCCGCTCTAGTACCCTGGCCACGAGGACAAGATGCCAGAACGGAACGCCGAGAGGAAGATCCACATCCGCATGGGCGAAGACCTCCACAAGAGGCTCAGGATTCGCTGCGCCGAGCTCGACACGACGATCCAGGACTACGTAGTCGAGCTGCTCGACCGCGAGCTGTCCGAGGCCGCACCCAGCCGCAGCGCCAAGAGCCATGCCTCGCCTGGCAGGCGGTGACCATGCCCAGTCGCGAGGACCTGCTCGCCGAGATCGCCCGCGAGGAGTCCCGGCTCGTTGACCTCAAGGCCGAGGTCGAGACGGCGGCTGCCCGACTCGCCGGTCTTCGTGAGCAGCTCGCGACGCTGCCCGTGGTTCAGGTCCCGCTCCAATCCAGGCCGATCGCCGACGTCGCCAGCGCGCCGGCGACGAACGCCGCCAAGGTTGGCCTCTTCCGCTCCCTCTTTCGCGGTCGCGACGATGTCTTCCCTCGTCGATGGGAGAACGAGAAGAAGGGCAAGTCGGGCTACTCGCCGGCCTGCGACAACGAGTGGGAATGGGGCCTGTGCGAAAAGAAGAAGAGTCCCGGCGCCGGCAAGCGAGCGACCTGCGGCGAGTGCTCCAACCAGGCATTCATCGCGGTGTCCGACGAGGAGGTAGCGAAACACCTGCGGGGCGACCAGGTCATGGGCGTGTACCCGCTCCTCGCCGACGAGACCTGCTGGTTTCTCGCGGCCGACTTCGACAAGAAGACCTGGCAGGAGGACATCGCGGCCTTCGCGGAGACCTGCAACCTGCACGACGTACTGGTCGCCATCGAGCGCTCCCGCTCGGGCAACGGCGCGCACGCGTGGTTCTTCTTCGCGTCGCCAGTGTCAGCGGTCGCGGCGCGCAAGCTCGGCTGCTTCCTGATCACCGAAACCATGGCTCGGCGCCACCAGCTCTCGATGGAGTCCTACGACCGACTCTTCCCCAACCAGGACACCATGCCCAAGGGCGGGTTCGGCAACCTGATCGCGCTGCCGCTCCAGCGCGAGGCACGCGATGCCGGCAACTCGGTCTTCGTGGACCAGTCGTTCAATCCATGGCCCGACCAGTGGGCCTTCCTTGCTGGGGTGAAACGCATCGACGCAACCCTCGTTCACGCCCTCGCCGACGAGGCCAGCCGGCGCGGCCAGGTGATCGGCGTGCGCATGAGCGACATCGAGGACGAGGACGACCGGACACCGTGGAAGCGACCTCCTTCTGGCCGCCCCCGGAAGGCGGTGATCACCGAGCCGCTTCCGCCGGTCGTCAGGGCCGTGCTGGCACAACGGCTCTTCATCGAGAAGGCGGGCCTGCCGTCGGCTCTGCTCAATCAGCTCATGCGCCTGGCTGCATTCCAGAACCCGGAGTTCTACAAGAAGCAGAGCATGCGCCTCTCGACGGCGCTCACCCCCCGGGTGATCGCCTGCGCGGAGGATCTGCGCGATCACATTGCACTCCCACGCGGCTGCCAGCCCGAGGCCGAGGACATGCTCGGGGAGTACGGGACCAAGCTAGAGATTGCCGACGAGCGCGAGGCAGGCGCGCCCGTCGACTTCACGTTCCAGGGGACCCTCACGCCGCTACAAGAACAGGCGGTCAACGCGCTGCTTGCCCACGACACCGGGGTGTTCGTCGCGCCCCCGGGGATCGGCAAGACGGTGGTCGGTACGTACCTCGTCGCCACCCGCAAGACGAGCACGCTCATCCTGGTCCACCGCCGGCCACTGCTCGACCAGTGGATCGGGCAACTCGCGCTCTTCCTGGGTATCGAGCCCAAGGACGTCGGCCAGATCGGCGCGGGCAAAGCCAAGCCCAATGGCCGGCTCGACGTGGCGATGGTGCAGAGCCTGGTCCGCAAGGGCTCGGTCTCCGATCTCGTGGCTGGCTACGGTCAGGTCATCCAGGATGAGTCGCACCACTGTCCGGCCGTGAGCTTCGAGCGCGTGCTCGCCGAGGTGAAGGCGAGGTACGTGGTCGGCCTGACTGCAACGCCGCAACGCCGCGATGGGCACCACCCCATCCTCAACATGCAGCTCGGCCCCGTCCGGTTCGCGGTCGACGCCAAGAGCCAGGCGGCGAGGCGTCCTTTCGACCACAAACTGGTCGTGCGGGAGACGGGGTTCTCGTCGAACGGCTTGCCCGAGGGAGCCGGCATCCAGGAGCTGTACGCCGCGCTCGCCGCCGACCAGCACCGCAATAACCTCATCTTCGATGACGTGGTGCGAGCACTCGAACAGAAGCGCTCGCCGATCTTGCTCACCGAGCGACGCGATCACCTGGAGCACTTCGCCGCGAAGCTGCAGAGCTTCACCCGCCATCTCGTAGTGCTCCACGGCGGCATGAAGCCCAAGGAGCGGCGCGACGTGATTGCCAGGCTCGCCGCCATTCCGGCTGGTGAGGAGCGGCTGCTCATCGCGACCGGCCGGTACATCGGCGAGGGCTTCGACGACGCGCGGCTCGACACCTTGTTCCTGGCGCTGCCAGTGTCATGGAAGGGCACGCTCATCCAGTACACCGGCCGCCTCCACCGCCTGCACCCCAGCAAGACCGAGGTCCGCATCTACGATTACGTGGACCGCGCGGTGCCGATGCTAATGAGGATGTTCGAGAAACGGCTGCGCGGCTACAGGGCGATCGGCTACGCCCGCGACGAGGCCCCGCTCGGTCTGCGCGAAGCCGAGGATGAAGCCGTCGTCGAGTACGACGAGGACGTCCTGCGCGACCTCGAGGAGCAAGAGCCATGACTATCCGGAAGAAGACGACGAAGAGGACCCAGCGACGCACGCCACCGTCCGACGCCAAGCTCGACGAGATGATCGAGGAGGCCATCGTGGACGCCTATGGCGAGTCCGAGCAGGCGGTCGGTTTCTACACGATGCTCGAAGACAACCTCGCGATGCCGTTCAAGACCGAGATGCTCGGCGTCGAGGTCACGGTCGAGCAGGTCGACATGACCGATGACGAGCAGATCGTCGCGGTCTGCGCCCGCGGGAAGTCGCGGCAGCGTGTCCCGATTCTCGACCTGCCGCTGCCTACGCCCCCTCCAGAGGGCGCGGAGTGGATCTTGGCCTTCCGGCGCTGGGCCCGAGGAGGAAGGTAGCCATGCCACGCAAGCCAGTTGCGATCGACAAAGACAAGCTGCGCGCGGCCGTCCGCAAGCTCGGCCACGAATACGTCTTCTACATGCTGGATGACGCCATCGACCTCTTGCCGCCAGCCAAGCTCCACCAGATCGCCAAGAAGTACCTCGACCTCAAGAGCCTGCGCCCCGACAGCGAGATCAAGGCGAAGGCGAACCTGCTCACGGCCGTGAAGGACTTCGACAAGGCGAGCCGCGCCGGCGAGTTCTACGAGTCGTTCATGGTCAACTCCAAGAACTACATGGAGCAGTCCGCGGGGACGACGGCCTTCATCGCCGAGTACCGCCGACTCCTCGACCGTTGCGTGGCCGAGGAGAAGAAGGTCACACCGGACGAGGCGAGGGAGGCCTTCGATATCCTCTTCGGGTTGCTCGACTACATCGACGAGTGCAACGACGACGTGATCTTCTTCGCTGACGAGGGCGGGTCATGGCAGGTCGGCGTGGACTGGGAGCGGGTCTTGCCGCCCTGGTTTCGGGTCCTGTCGGCCACGGCAGCCCCCGGCGAGTATGTCGAACGGATCACCGCTCTCCTCGAACACCACTACAACTACGGCCGCGACAAGATGCTTGCCGTCGCCCGCAAGACCGCGACGCGCGAGCAGCGCAAGGCCCTGGCCGATGCGCCAGACAGGCAGGCCAGCCGGCGCCGTGGAGGAACGAAGCCATGAGCGAATACCAGTACTACGAGTTCCAAGCGATCGACCGCCCTCTGACGGCGAAGGAGATGAGCGAGCTGCGCTCGTACTCGACGCGGGCGCGGATCACGCCGACGAGCTTCGTCAACGAGTACTCCTTCGGCAGCTTCAAGGGCAACGAGGACGCGTGGATGGAGAAGTACTTCGACGCGTATCTCTACCTCGCCAACTGGGGCACCCACGTCCTGAAGCTCCGTCTGCCGTCCCGTCTGCTCGACGCCGCGACCGCCAAGACCTACTGCGGCGGCGACAGCGCCTTCGTCCGCGAGAAGGCTGGCAAGGTCGTCCTTTCATTCGTGTCCCAGGACGAGGAAGGCGGCGACTGGGTCGAGGGCGAAGGCCACCTCTCGTCGATGATCTCGGTGCGAGCCGAGCTGGCGCGGGGCGACCTGAGGACGCTCTACCTGGGCTGGCTCCTGCGAGCGCAGACCGGCGAGCTTGACGACGACGACACGGAGCCGCCGGTGCCGCCCGGTCTCGGGCAGCTCAGTGCCTCATTGGAAAGCCTGGCCGAGTTCCTGCGAATCGACAGCGACCTCCTGCACGTGGCCGCCGAGGCCAGCCCTCCGATCGGTGACACCGGCGTCGACCGAGACGAGGTGCGCGCCTGGATCGGCAAACTCGCGCCCAAGGAGAAGGACGAGCTCATCACAAATCTCGTGGTCGACGCCGACCACGCCCAGATCGCGGAGTTGCTGCAGCGGTTCCTCAAGGAGCGGGCCGGGAACGACAGCGCGGCGATCGCCGGAAGAACCGTGGGCCAGCTTCTTCGGGAAGCCGAGGCCTACACGACGGAGCGCGAACGTATCGAGGCCGAGAAGCGCGCCAAGGAGAAGGCCCGACGTGAGCGCGAGGCGGCCATCGCCCGAGAGAAGCACCTCGACAGCCTCGTCGGCCGCGAGGGCAAGCTCTGGACCGAGGTCGACGGCCTCGTGGCCACGAAGCAGCCCAAGAACTACGACCAGGCGGTGAAGATCCTTGTCGACCTGCGGGACCTCGCCGCTCGCGGCAAGGGCGGCGACTTCGGTCTGCGCATCGAGGCGCTGCGACAAGCCCAGGCGAAGAAGCCATCCTTCATCGATCGGCTCCGGAAGGCGGGGCTGTGATGGCGACGGACAGACCCAGGGGACCAGACGCATCGACTGGAAGGCATCGGCCCACGCCCAAGACCCCGGCCCGGGCCGCAAGCGCCTTGGACAAGATGGCTCCGAGCGAACTGGCCACAGTCTTGCGTGCTCTCTTGGCGAAGCACCCTCGTCTCCGCACCGAGGCCGAGCAGATCGCGGTCGACATGATCTCGTCACCCTCCGTCGAAGATGTTGCCGAGGATGTGCGCAGCGCGGTCACATCGCTGGGCATCGATTCCTTTCACGGGCGCGCCGGCAAACAGCCGTGGGGCTACGTGGAGCCCAGCCAGGCCGCGTGGGACCTTCTCGGCGAAGCGGTCGAGGACATCCTCGCCGACATGAAGCGGCGCATGGCTCTCGGACTGCACGAGGCCGCCGAGACGATCTGCTGCGGCATCGTGCTCGGCCTGCATAAAGCGAAGGGCGCGGGGTCAGACGGTCCACTGGGCTGGGCTCCGGACTTCCCCGCCGAGGAATCCTGCCACGCGGTCGCGGAGCTGATCGGGTCGTGTCCACCGAAGGTCCGAGGTGCAACGCGCAACCGCCTCATCGAGGCCCTGGGCGGCCTGGTGCCGAGCCGGGAAGGGATGATCACGCGAGCGGCCGATCGCGCGATGAACAACCGGTGACGGCATCGTTGCACCCGACGCCTTCCAGGGTTGAAGTAGATCCGACGGGAGGCCTGATGCCTCCGAAGGATATGGAGGCGTTCGTTTGCTCTCGCTCATCATCAAGACCACCCAGTTTCTCGTCTACCACCTGCTGATCGTCGTCGTGGACCGCGTGAGCCGCCTGCCACGCAGTGGCGTGCAGCCCGAGGTCGAGCGCATCCTCCGCGAGAACCTCGCCCTCAAGGCCCAGGTCCGCGCGCTGGTCCTCGAGCTGAAGAGCGAGCGCGACGCCCGGCCGAAGGTGTCGCTCCGGACGAGGGCCGCACAGGTCTTCGCGTACCTCCTGACCCGAGGTGACAGCGCGTTCCAGAACTACTACCTCTCGGCGTCCGAGACGACCATCGAGAGGTGGGCGACCAGGCTCCGTCGTGGACCGTGGCCCTGGCGCAGGAAGAACCTGGGTGGCAGGCCGCCGCTGGCGCAGGACCTGAAGGACCTCATCATCCAGCTCAAGATGGAGAATCCGCTCTGGGGCGCGCACCGCATCAAGGACGAGCTCGCCCGCATGGGCGTCAGGGTCAGCGAGCCCACGATCCAGAAGGTGCTCCGCGAGAGCGGCTTCCAACCCACCGGCGGCCACCCGCTGAACCTCGACAAGTGGCGTGCCGCGGTTAAGGACGCCATCTGGGCGCTCGACTTCTTCTTCGTCCGCACGGCCAAGGGCGTCTGGCTCAACGTGCTCCTCGTCATCGACCTGCACACCAAGGAGATCCTCGAGCTGCGCGCCTGCGATGCCTGGGGCCCGACTGCCGAGTGGACCATTTGCACCTTCGCCACCGCGATCCATCGCGAAGGCCGTCAGCCTGGCGCCGTGGTCCACGACCATGGCACCCACTTCCTCGGCCAGTTCGAGCGCCAGCTCCGCGTGCTGGAGATCGAGAGACGCCGCACCCCGGTGGCTCTGCCCTTCGTGAACGGCACCGCCGAGCGGGCCATCAAGTCCGTGCGCATGGAGATGCTGAACCACATCCGCGTGCGCGACGTCGAGGAGCTGCAGTGGTTCCTCGACGAGTACCGCGCCTTCTACAACGAGCACCGGGCCAACCAGGCCACCGAGGGACAGACACCGGCGGCCTTCGGCCGGGGCTCGCCGGGCGCGGAGGTGATCGATCTCGATGAGGTGCGACGGCGAAGGCTGGTGCGTCGACCCTTCGCCCACGGACTGCTGAATGCCTACGAGCTGGCGAACGAGGAGTCGGCCGCCGCCTGACCGGCAGCGGCCGGGGACAACGAGGATGAACATGGCGCCCGCGAGCGTCGTCGGCGTTGTGTACCTTGGCGTCGCCGGGACCGATGTCGTGGGCCTCGTCATCAGCCCGGATCGCTCTCACGGCGGTCCGGTCGGCAGCGATCCACACCCGCGCTGGCCCTCGATCACCGGTTTCTTGGGAGCAACGCCAAAGGCCGCGCGGTCACGCGCCAGACCCCGTCGCCCGTGTGTCCCACCCTGGCTGTCAACCTGACGACCAGCAATCCGTGAGCGCGAAATCCCGCGTCCATCCGTAGACCTCGGCCTCGCCGTCGTCTGCAACTCGCTGTCGCTGCTCAGCTTCCTCGTTGTGGAATGGGGCGAAGTTCAGGCCGTCCGAGAGAGAGTGGCGCGTCCGTCGAGGTTTCTTGGGGAGCCAGCTTCCGCGTGCGCAGCCATCGCGGCACGCAGTTTCGCAAGTGGGCCAACGCGCTCCTGTCCGAGTACCTGGTCAAGGGCTTCGCGATGGACGACGAGCGGCTGAAGAACCCGCCCGGACGTGGCCACACCGACTACTTCGACGAGCTGCTCGAGCGGATCCGCGACATCCGCGCCAGCGAGCGGCGCTTCTACCAAAAGGTCCTCGACATCTACGCGACGAGCGTGGACTACCAGCCCGACAACGAGCTCTCGCAGCAGTTCTTCGCGACGGTACAGAACAAGATGCACTTCGCCGTTCACGGACACACGGCCGCCGAGATCGTCCACGAGCGCGCCGATGGCGACAAGCCGTTCATGGGCATGCAGACCACGCGTCCGGGCGGCATCGTGCGCAAGGCCGACGCCGCCATCGCGAAGAACTACCTGACCGAACCAGAGCTGCAGGCGCTCCATCGCATCGTGAACTTCTACCTCGAGTTCGCCGAGCTGCAGGCGCTCGGGCGCAAGCCGATGACGATGCGCGCGTGGCTCACGAAGCTCGACGAGTTCCTCAAGATCTCCGACCGCGAGCTGCTCGACCACGCCGGCACCATCTCGGCGGAGGTCGCGAAGGCGAAGGCCGAGCGCGAGTTCGAGCGCTACCAGGCGCTGCAGGACGCCAAGCCCCGGGCGATCGACGCCGCCTTCGAGGCAACGGCCAAGCAGCTCAAGAAGCCCGCCTCCACGCGCACGAAGAAGGGGCGCTCGAAGTCATGAGCGTCATCGCTCGCAGCGGCGCCCCGTGGACGGCCAGGTTGGCCCAGGGCTCGCCCGTCGCCCGCCTGGCTCCAGGCCTCCGTCCCATTGGCCCGGCGCGCGCCACGCGCCAACGTGGGCGCCGTGGTGGCGCCCGTCGCCCGGCCCTCCGGGATTCAGCGCCGCAGCTCCGGAGGAGGCCAAACGACGCCCCGTTGTTCAGCGCGATGCTTCGCTCGCCACATGCGGAGCAGCGTCTCGGCGAGCACGTCGGCCGCTTCGTCCATCCGCCGCAGCACGTCAGCGCGTCGTTCGTCGCGCGCGGCGCTCGAGTCGGCGGGTTCGAATGGCGGGGCTTGGTCCATGCGCCCACCACTCAGGCTTCCTTCGCGGCGTCAGTCCAGCCCGTTCCGGGACAGCTCGCGTCTGCTGAGCGGGGCTCGAACGCACGCGACGGTGGAACCCTCGACCGTGACCGGTCAGCGCGAGCCCGCGAGTCTGTCCCGACGCGCCGGTTCGAAGTTCTCGGAGTCGCACTGCGAGCGCCCACGCCGGACAGTCCGAACCTCCGAACCTGTCCGGCTCCGTTTACCGAGAGCGTTCGCAGGCGGCGCCGCACACGGAGCCACCCTAACACCCACACGAACTTCGAGGCGCGTCCGCGGTTAACCGGCGCCCGAAGGAGGGCAGGTCGGCGAGGTCGCCAGAGCGCCAGGATTCGCTGGGATTTTGGCTGACCGCCGGTCTGAAGTGATCCGGCTGCTGAAAACCAGAGATCACGGCGACGGGCGGTGGCGGCTTGCTGGCTACCTTCCGCATCCGGAAGGAAATCGGGTAGATAGCCCACAGGGAAATGCCTCGACTGGCTACCTGGCTTCTGGTCGGATTTGGCCATGAAAGCCACCTCCATCGTCACCCGCATCTTCGAGGTCGCACGCCGGCTATGGTCGACGTTCGCTCCCTTGGCCACCCCTGTTGAGCCGCTCCAAGTTGCAGCCGACCTATGCTGCCGCTCTCGCCGTGACCTCGTCGTGGAGAATACGCCACCCTTCGGCACCAGATCAACATTCTCCGGCGTGGCTCGGGCCGGCCACGGCTGGGTCTTGGCGACCGATTACGCCTCCTGCTCTCCGCGACGCCGCTGGCGACCTCCTCGACCCGCTGGGTGCATCGGTCAGCCGCCCGGCTCGCTCTTCACTAGGTTATGGTGTTAGAACGTGGCCTGTGGGACGCAAGCGAAGTCGCCAGCGCGCCGGCAAGAGAACCGGCGGAACCATGACCTCTCTGCGCGGCGGGTTCCGCTCGGTAGCCCATGCCATGACCACGAAAGCGCCCTCCCACCCTGCCTCGCGCACCCGGCGCGTCCTGGGCAACGTTGTCACTGTGGTCCTGCTGGCGTTGGTGGTCGGGCTCCTGTTGTGGCGATTCGGCCTCCTCCACCGATAGGCCGCTCCACGGCCTTCGTAGCTCATGCTTGTCCGCCTGCGCTTAGCAGGCCAGTCCGGCCGAGGGCGCTGACTGCATCATCGGCTCTTCCGGCACCGGCGCCGGTCAAAGCACTAGTCGACAGTGGCGTCCGTTGTCGACGGGCCGTCTTCAGCGACATCAGCGGTCGGGGCATCGGTACCCGCATCCGAAGCAAGCGGAAAGGCGCGCGAAGCTCGTGGGCAGGGAGCTGCCTCTGGGATGCCCTGGCGGGTGGTTTCAAGTGAAAGACACGACGCCCATCGAGACCTCTCTCGGGGTGTTCATTCGTTCGTCGAGCGCGGACAGCACCCGGCTGGAATACCGGACGGCGTGGAAAGCCAAGGTGGCCGCCCAGGAAGAATCGGGCGGGCTTTCCTGGACCGTCTGGGTCGATGGCTTCGACGGCACAGTGTTGCTGACGAGGGCTGACTTCATCTGCAACTGACCGGGGTGTGGGTGAGACTCTCCGCATGCACCAAACCGGTCGGTTGCGCTTAGCCGCCGTTTTGCGACCGGCGCCACCGCAAAGCCCGGTCTAGCATTGCGTGGACGTCCTCTGTTCAGGCTGATGGGGCAGTGCCTTGGGCTCAGCGCCTGTTTGCACCCGCGCAGCGATGCAACCACCACGTCACGGCCGGTAGACCGCGTCCTGAGCGTCGATCGGCTCGAAAAGGTGGCGACGGCTCAATGGCTGTTCACGATGAGGTCCACCGCCAAGCCTTTGCCAAGAGTCTGGTTGGCGGCGGGATCTTGCCCAAGCACGATCCCCTGGCTGCGATCGTCGTTGGAGGCATAGCGGATCTTGCCAGGGGCGAGCCCGGCCTGTATCAGAAGGTCCTTGGCCTTGGACAAGGATTTCCCTACAAGAGCGGGCACGGTCACGGTCTCAGCGCCCTTGGACACTGTCAACTCCAGCCCCATGCCGGCCCGCGCCTCGGCATTCTCGGGGACGCTCTGAGAGATGACCGTCCCGACCCCGAGGGAAGGATGATGCTGCTCGACCACTCTGCTGACGGTGAGGCGCACATCCTCCAGGCGCTTGCGGGCATCAGCCACGACCTGGCCAACCACACTGGGCACCTTGACCCGAATGGGTGGCCGCGAAACAAGCACCTCCACCGATGCGCCTCCATACAGCTTGGAACCTGCTAGGGGCCGCTGAAGCACAACCTGGCCCGGTGGAGTCATTGCATCCTCCATCTCATCGGCGACGACAACCAGCAGTCCGGCCTGATCGAGTGCCGCACGTGCTCTATCCATGGTCAACCCGACCACCTTAGGAACATCGACAGAATGGCGAAACAGGGGCCCGCTGACCGAGGCATAGGAAATGCTCGCGGCCACCAACGCCGAGACTACAGCAGACACGACGACTTGAAGGATGGTGCTTGCGGCTGGCCTCTCGGCCTCGACATCTATCTCGACATCCGGCTCGGCAGCGGCATCTCCTGTGTTCCACTCTGCCAACCAGCGTGCAACCCCATCATCTGGCTCATACGTCAAGGGCCGGCCCTGACTCTGTCGCAGGTGCTCATCGGGCTCAGGATACATGTTCATGCGCTAGCCACCGCCAGGCATAGGATAGCCACGAATCGATCTTTTCTTCCACGCCTGAGTCACCGTATCCAAGGACAGGACGGAGACCGCCATGCCCTGGTGGTCGGCCTTGCGATAGCCGTGCTTCTTGAACCACGAGGCCTTCGCCACCCACGTTCGAATGCTCGATGGGGCCGTACTGGATCATTCCGCCCTCGACGCCATTGTCGTCCACGGCGAGCTTGGCGCGCAGACCGAGCTTCTCGCCGCGGTCGAGCCGCTGCCGGCGCTTGGGCCCCGCTTCCTTGGCCTCCTCGGACCAGTCCTCGAGGCACAGGCAGAAGAGGTCCTTCTTGTCCTCGGTGAGGTCGATGATCTTCATGGCGGGCCTCCTCCCGTTGGGGATGTGGACTCTGAACGCGAGCAGTCCGTCAACGCAGACCTGAGCCGCCACAGTACATCACGAGCTGCAACTACCTGTTCCGTCGTGCCCTGCGAGCAAGGTAGCAGGCGAGGGCGCGCAGGCTCTCTCAGTCTCTCCTGCTCAGGCCGGGCTGACCAGGTGCTCGATGGTGTGGGCTTGGTCGATGTCGGTCAGGACATACAGCACGTCGTTCGCTTGGACCGCGGTCTGGCCTGCGGGGACGATGGTCTCTGCGCCTCGCAGGATCTTGATGACCAGCGAGCCCGGCGGGATGGCGAGATCCGCGAGTCGCCGGCCGACGACGGGGGAGGTGGGCGGGATGGGGATCTCCACGAAGCGTGTGGGGGTGGTGCCCGGTTCGCCCCGTCGCGCGTCGAGGATCAGGGCCTCGGTCTCGATAGCGCTCACGCCGGACGCCAGCAACATGAAGCGGGCCATCGCGTACGCCAGCTCGATATCGCCCTGAGCGACCCAGGTCCGCGGCATGCCCGACAGGGCGTTGAGCAGCGAGCCATGGTGGACGCGGGCGATCACTTCGAGCTTCGGATTCATGCGGTGGGCGTGTTCGATCGCCCGGCGCGCAGACACCGGCTGCGTCGTGGTGACGAGGAGCAGCTTCGCGTCCTTGATGCCGGCTTGGTCCAGGAGCCGGGGATCCTCGCCGTGGCCGTGCAAGACGTGCACACCCTGGGCACGCAGACTCGCCGCGGTGGTGGCGTCCTGCTCGATGACGACGAAGGGAATCTGGCGCAGCCGCAAGAATCGGGTGAGCACGCTGCCCACGTCGCCGTGACCGAGGAGCACGACATGGTCGCGGGACGGGACATCGCCTTCGGTCCCGGAGGGCTCGGCCGGCTTGGCCGCGATGGCGCGCATCTCGAGCCCATCCGTCGTGACGGACTGGTCGAATGGATCGAGCAGGGCCGAGCGGACGTCTTCCTCATCCTTGGCGTGGGCCAGGACCGTGACCTGATCCCAGCCGAGCAGCCTGGTGTTGCCGGTGGGCGCGACGACCTGGTCACCCCGGGTGACGAGCGTAAGGATCGCGCCCGGGGGCAAGCAGAGCTCACGAATCTGTGGTCCCGGGCGGCCTTTGGGGCCGGGCAGGTCGACCACGACCAGGTCGAGATCGCTGTGGGCCATTGTGACCAGCTCGAGCCCGTAGCGGGGTTGCGGACGTGACGGCGTGGACAGCCCGAATCGTCGGGCCAGCCAGCCCAGCGTGGAACCTTGAATGCCCACCGACAGGACGACCGCGAAGAACACGAGGTTGAAGACGTCCTGCCCCGTCGCGAGTCCGGCGGCCATGGGGTAGGTGGCCAGGACGATGGGGACCGCACCGCGCAGCCCCGCCCAGCTTATGAAGAGGCGTTCCTTCGCCTGGAACCCCATCCCGATCATACCCAGCCAGACGGCGACGGGACGGCCCACCAGCGTCAACACCAGGAAAAGGATGATGCCGTCGAGCCACAGGTTGCTCCACTGGCTGGGGAAGACCAGGAGCCCCATCATCACGAACACACCGATGTTCGCGATCATCGACAAAGCGGCCGAGAAGTTGCGAATCCCCTGCTGGTAGATGAACTTCCGGTTCCCCATGACCAGGCCCGCGGTGAAGACCGCGAGCATCCCGCTGGCCTTGGCGGCCTCGGCCAGGCCGTACGTCAGCAGCACCATCGCGATCAGCAGTACGTAGTAGTAGCCGCGATCCTGGGGGTTGAGCTGGTCGAAGATGGCGATGGCGATGCGCGCGAGCACCCAGCCCACCACCGGCCCGGCCACGAACTTCCATGCGAACACCGGCAGGATCGTCCAGCTCAACGCTGTCCCGGCGGCGAAAGCCTCGACCACCACCAGGGTGAGGAGGATGGCCATGGGATCGTTCGCCGCGCTCTCGATCTCGATGGTCGAGGCGAGCCGCGTCCGAAGGGACTGGCGACGGAGGATCGAGAAGGTCGCGGCCGCGTCGGTCGACGAGATGACGGCGGCCAGCAGGAGCGATCGATCGAAGGCCCAGCCCAAGCCGAGGTGAAGGACGCAGAACACCGTGGCCGCGGTCAGCACGACCCCCCAGGTCGCCATCCCGCCTGCTGGCAGCGCGACCGTCCTGAGGATGCTGCGTTTGCTGACGAAGCCACCGTGGAACAGGATGAACACCAGGCTGGCGTTCGCGACCTGGTTGGCCAGCTCGACGTTGTCGAAGTGCCACAGTCCGAGGACATCGCTGCCCGCCAAGAGCCCGAGCCCGAGCGCCACGAGGATGACGGGCACGCTGAAGCGATCGAGCCACACGGCGGCCAGGACCACCGCCAGAAGCAGCAAGGGAGCGATGATGTAGAACGTCGCCATCACGTTCTCGAGAGTATTACGGTCGGGCGGGTGATCACCAAGGCCATTTGCGCCCGCCAGGCCCATGGTGGGCCGTCGGTGAGGGCGCCCCGACCGCCTCTCGTCCCGCACAAATGAAAAGGCCGGGCTGACCTAGGTCAACCCGGCCTCAAGCTGCGTTCAAGCGTCGCTACAGTCCCTTGGCGACCTCTTCGGCGAAGCGCAAGGCTTCCTTCTTGAGATTGGCATTGCCAGGCGTGTAATCAGGCGCCGGTCCGTTCGACGGGGTCATCTTGACCTCGACGTAGTACTTGCCCTTGCAGAAGTTGATGAACCAGTCGCTGCCCGAGTCCTGGATGCGGGACTTGTCGCCAACCTTCGGATCGGAGGGATCCTCCCAGCCATCGGAGGTCTCGGTCTTCTTCCTGGTGTACTCGGAGTACTTCAGCAGGTTCGTGTACATGCCGCTCGCCTGGTCCGTCGACGACATCTCGAAGGCATAGAGCATGATGGTCGCCCCCTTGGGGTCCTCCGAGACCGGCGCGTCCGGGAGCGTACTGTTGGCATAGTTCTGCCAGAGGAACTTGAGGGGGGCGAAACCGTCCTGATAGAAGGGATCGATACCGCCGTCGATGAGCTTGCCTCCGCCTTCCATCGTGGTGGCGGTCATGGGGTCCGTGGTGCCGCCCATGTTGCTGTCCTTGTCGATGGTCCATCCGGACACGGCGTTGTCGCCGGGCACGAGGTCTTCAAGCGGGCCACTGTTGCTGGAACTCTCGCTGCTACCGCAGGCGACAAGTCCGGTGCTCAATGTCGTGAACAGAACGAGTAAGCCGGATCGGGTCATCGATTCCTCCTTCATGGGGCGCGGGAGCAGAGGCGCCCGCAACCGGTAGACACTATCTGAAGTTTTGGGGTTTTCGCAATGCGAGAGCGAGCGTGGAGCTCTCGCGATGATTCTTTGAACGCGAGCTTGGTCTAGCGACGCCGTCGCCGCACCAGCAGGAGCGCCAGACCTGCCAGCGCCGAGAAGAGAAGGGTGGGCTGATGGACGCGACCACCGAGATGGCAATCGCAGCCGTTGCCGCCATCGGCAGAGACCTTCGACGTGCTGTCGTCGCTTGACGAGGCGCCGCCCTGGCCCGACGAGGAGTCGCTGCTTTGGTTGTCGCCACCGGAAGACGAGGAAGAGGCGCTGGACGAGTCCTTGGGCTGCGAGCCACTGGCGGATTTGCCGCCGACGGCGGAAGCGCCCCCGACATCCGATGAGCCACCTTCGGCGCTGCTGGAGGCCACGCTCGACTTGCTACCGCCACTCGGGGTTCCTCCCGAAGCGGGGGGCTTGCTGCTCGCGCTACCCGAGGCGCTTGCACCGCCCGAGCTGCCGACCGAGCCGGTCGTCCCCGCGCTGCCGGTTTTGCCCCCTGTGCCGCTGGCCCCGGTACTGCCCGATGTGCCGCCCGTGGGCGTGGTCTCGGTTTCACCATAGAAAGTGATGGCACCCGGGCCGGCGGCTCGGAAGACCCAGCCGCGGCGGTGGGCGGCCACGATCTCCAGGATGTGGGCCGAGTACATGCCCTTGCCTTGGTCGGTCGTGCCGCCCATGTTGTCCGGCTCGATCCACTTGACCTCCGGGATGATGGCGGTGTTGACGGCGTCATCGTCCTTGTCGACGATGCCGAGCGCGCCCGCGCACGCCACCTTGACCCAGACCGAGCTGGACTTCACTCCTGCCTGCACCGCCGACTTCTGCGAGGTGTCTCCCATCAGATAGAGCGCGGCCTTGGCGATGGTGCCACCATCGCCACTGGCACTGGCTTGTGTCTGCAGGAACTTCTTCGAGTCCGCGTCGTCGCCCAGATACCCGAGGACGAACATGGTGTAGCCGGAGATCCCAGGGTCGCCGTCGTTGATGCCGCACATGAGGCGCGTGCGGAACACCGGCAGGCGATCGCCCAAGGACTCTTTCCTGATGGCGAGCGCGCCGGCGCCCCACAGCCGCATGTAGTCCGAACGCGAGCCGGGAATGGCCGTCGGCTTGGCAGGGCAGGTCGTGCTCTTGGGATCCTTGCAGTACGTGTTCGGCTTGATGTTCTTGTCGTTGTTGCCCCACGAGCCGCGGCCCGCGCAGTAGAGCAGCAGGATGTTGTCCAGTCCCACCTCGAGATCGTCCCAGTCGGCGATGGTCTGCTGTTGCAGCGAGCGCCCGAGCGGAACATCGCCGTAGGTGCAGCCATTGGGAGTGTTGGCCTTGGGAAGCTCGGCCGCGCCCTTGGGGATGCCGGCGATGGCGTTGGGGAAGAGCTTGCCGTCTGTCTTGATCACCATGACGGGGCTGGCCCCCAGCACCGGGTAGCATGCGTATTGTTTGGCGAATGGGGCCTTCATGTCGCCGAAGGTGACGTGGAAGCTGAGATCCTCGATCTTGGCGGGATTGCCTGCCGTGATCTTCCAGGTGCCTCGCTCGCCCGGGAGCAGGGTGTCCTTCACCTTCAGGGTCGAAGGAGGCGTGAGCGTGATCGAGCCTCCGCTGGAGGACGTGGCGGTCAGCTTGAAATTGATGAGCTGATAGCCCCAATGGTTCTCTACGTAGAGCTCCTTGGGTGAGGTGTCACTGTCGGGCCTGACGATGATGTTGTAGGCAGAGCTCCACAGGTCATCGCACCAGTGAGCCCAGGCCGCGGTCGAAGTCAGTGTCGTCAACAGCGCTGCCGCGAGAACAGTGAGCTTTCTCGTGGATCTCATCTTCGACCTCCCGTTCGTGCACAATCGATTGTGGTCCATGTTTGCCTCTCTCCACCTTCACCTGTCGCCCAAGGACACACGCATACTAGCACCGAGGCTTTCCCAGGGATTCTCGGAAAATGGCGGAATCGCCGCGAATCGGACTGGCATGGTGCTTTGGCGTGGCTGCGGTGTCATCGTCCGGACAAGCGCTTGGCCTGTTCTCGCCTGAACGGGGCGCGCTCTGCGAGCCGAGGCTCGAAGACTAGGTCGTCGACCTCGAACCAGATTACGTTTTCTCAAAGTGCGCGTGAGTTGTTACAGTAGCGCCAGCCGTGCGAACTGGTTCATTCCTTCTGACCCTTCTGGCATGTCTGGTCTTTTCTCTGGTCTTTTCCACGGAGACTCATCGACCAGCACGGGCCCAGGCGGCGAATGACCCCGGAACACTCGCCGATTCTGGCGTGACGTTACTGCACGGTGCGGCTGAGCGGAGCGATCTGACCGCATTGGAGCAACGGATCGCGGCTGGTGACGTGGTGGACGCTCGCGATTCGCGCGGCCAGACCCCCCTGCACAGGGCGGCCCTTGCAGGCCAGCTGAAGGCCGCTGCGTTGCTCCTCGACCACGGAGCCAATCCCAACGCCAGCGCCGAAGGCGAAATGACGTCGCTGCACTTTGCCGCCATGCTGGGCCACGCGGAGTTGGCTGGCTTGCTGACCCGTCGGGGTGCGCGCTCTGACATGCGCAACGCTTCGGGCATGATGCCCCTTCACCTCGCGGCGAACGAAAAGGTCGTGAAGGTGCTGGTCGAGTCGGGGGCGGACGTCAATGCCCTCACCAGCAAGGGATTGACGCCCATGCACACGGCTCGGCACGGCTTGGTGGCCAAGGAGTTGGTGCGGCTGAAGGCCGACCTACGGATCCGGACGCCCAGGGGGCGCACGCCCATGGAGACCGCGGGGATCGAGACCTTCGAGCCCCAGGGCCTTTCGCTCCACAGTATCATGCTGGGGAGGTTGCGCGGCATCATGGGTCAGATGCCGGTAACCCTGACCAACGTGTCGGCCCAACCCATGCGTGACCTGGAGATCTCCGCCCGCAGCCCTGGCTGCAGCATGCAGGTCACGCCGGAATCCGTGCCGCTGCTCCTGCCTGGGCAGAACGCGGATTTCATCCTGACGCTCTTTCGCGACCTGGAGAAGGCCGAGGGCGAGCACCCGGTTTTCCTCACCTTGCGCCTGGGTGGGGCGGTGCTGGGCGAGGCTGACCTCAAGGTCGACACCCGCACCACCATGATTCCCGAGGATCAGGGCATGATCCGTCTCGCGAAAGGCTCGATTCGTCCAGCGGCGTCGCGCTGGCACTACCTCGTCTATGCGGCCGCGCCCCTTCTGGTGGTGGTCATCTGGTTGTTCCTGCGTCGGCGCAAGCAACAGGTTCCCTGATGGTCACGCTGGGATAGGATGCAGGCGTGGGCCGTCCGACCTGGCTTTCCGACCTCGCGCGAACCGGTCTCGATGAGCTGTCGCCGCGGGTCCAGACGCGGCTCGTGACCCTGGTGTGGACGGGCGGGCTGGCCTTGTTCGCCGGGATCGTCGCTCTGACCTGGAACCCGCATCCCTACTGGATGGACGCCGATGAATACTCCCTGTTCCTCGGTCTCGGACGCTGGGCGGTCCACCCGCCGGGCTACCTCCTGTTCATGGCCCTGGGGCGCCTGCTTCTGGCCCTGGGGTTGGCGAGCCCCTACGGGACACTGCAGATCCTGACGCTGGCTTTGACTCTGGCGGGGATGCTCTTGCTCTATCGCCTGCTGCGGCTGGTGGTTCGTCCCCTGCAGGCTTCGATTCTGGTCTTCACCTTTGCGCTCTCTTGGGTCCCGCTTCTGATCAATCACACCGGAACATCGAGCACATCGGATTTCTTCACCGTGCCCCTGGTGCTTTTGTCGGCGCTGCGTTTCGTGGAGCGACCCACGCGTTCTTCCGCCATCGGCCTGGCCTTGGCCATGATCGTCTGCGGCGGATTCCGGCTGACCACGCTGCTGATGATGACCCCGCTGCTGGCGGTGGTTCTGTGGCGGAATCGTCGTCAGGCCAGCGCCTGGGTCGCCTTCGCGGCCAGCGGGCTGGCCATCGTCCTGCTGCAACTGCTGACCATGGCCTCCTGGGGCAGCTGGGATCTGTACTGGTTCATGGTGTGGAAGGAGAACTTCGTTAATCGCACCTATATCGAGTCAGGGTTCGCGGCGCGGGCGCTCTTCAATCTGGGTCGCAGCGTGCTTTGGTTCGGCCTGGCGACACTCGGGCTGTGGTTTGCGCTGCCGCGCCTGAGGTCAGCAAGGCCGTGGACCCCAAGGCAGCGCATGCTGACCCTCTACGGTGCCCTGGCGACGGCGGGGCCGCTCGCGGTCTGTGCCCTGTATCTGTGCGAGCACCCTGGCTACCTCGCTCCGTGCCTGGCCGGCTTCTATTTGTGCGTGGCGGTGGCCTGGGATCGTGGCGCGGGGCTCGTGGGCTTCTGCAAGTGGCCCGCGATCGCCGTGATGGCCAGCCTGCTGCTCTTCTTTGGCCTGCGCTACCACCGAGATCCTGCAACCCCCGCCCAGGCTGTCGCCAATGGCCTGCTCTTGCAGTACTCGGCGGACGCGGCTCGCAACGCCTATTTCCGAAGCACGGTGGAATGGCTGCGTATGGCCAACGAGCTTGGACCGGGACCATAAAAAAACGCACCCGACGTCCCGTGGGACATCGGATGCGTTTGTCAGGAACGGTTTCTCTTACGACGAGCGTCGGCGTCGTAGCAGGGCCACGAACGCGATGAGGAGCAGAGCCGCGCCGCCACCCTGTCCGGCCTGACCGAGGCTGCAAGAGCAACCAGCGTTATCTCCGACCGCGGTGCCGCCGATATCGTCACCGCTGCTGTCGCTGTCGCTGTCGCTGCCGCTGCTGCCGCCGCTGCTGTTGCTGCTGCTGCTGCTGCTGCTGCTGTCCTTGCTTCCACCCGAGCTGGAGGCCTTCGACGAGCTGGAAGACGACTTGCCGCCTGCCGCGGAGCTGGACGCGCTGCTGCCGCCTTCCTTGGAGCTGCTGTCGGCCTTGGAGCCGCCCTCGGAGGAGCTGGATTCGCCGCTGCTGGAGGCGTTGCCGCCCTTGCCGCCCTTGCCACCCGCGCCGCCCTTGCCGCCGTTGCCACCCTGTTCCGAGCCACCCGCGCCGGTATCGGTGTTGCCGGTCTTGCCACCGCTGGCCGTGGCGCCGCCCTCGGCCGATGAGCTGCCGCCGCTGGCACCGCCCTTGTCGGGGCCGCCATCGCGGGGCGTGGTCCCGGTCGAGCCGCCCGCGCCACCGTCGTTGCCCGAGGAACCACCTGTGCCCGGCGTACCCTGGAAGAGGCGCTGAGCGAAGTTGTACAGGCTGCGGTTCCACACGGTCTTGTCGTGGCCACCGCCCTGCTCGAGCTGGTACATATGGGTGACGTTATTTTGGTCGAGGAAGTCGTGATACATCTTGCTGTTGCTCAGCAGGCCGTCGTTGGTGCCACAGGCGATGAAGATGAGCTTCACCTCGGCCTTGAGCTTGGCGACGTCCTTGATGGTCTGACTGGGCTGCTTCGTATTGGGCGCGGCGGAATAGGGGCCGATGTAGTGGAACTTGTCGATGTTGGTGAAGCCGGCGTTGAAAGTCTGCCCACCACCCATTGACAGGCCGGAGATGGCGCGCGAATCGGCCTCGGTCAGAGCGGAGTAGGTCTTCTCGACCCAGGGAATCAGGTCGGTGATCAACGATTCCTCATGGGCACCGAAGGCCTGGAAGGAATCGGAGAACGACCTCACGTTGCCGTCCGGCATGACCACGATCATGGGCACGGCCAGGTTCTTGGAATACAGGTAGTCCATGATGTTGTCGGCGTTGCCCTCGGACCCCGAGGTCCAGGCCGTTTCGTTTCCGCCAATGCCGTGGTGGAGATAGAGGACCGGATACTTCTTGGAGGTCTCGTATCCGGGGGGGGTGTACACCGTCACCTTTCTGGAGCCGTACTTCTGGGATTGGTAGGTGACGGACTTGTCCAGCTTGCCGTGAGGGATGCTGTTGTTTTTCTGGTCGAACCCCTGGGGCGGAACGGGAAGGCCCGCGGGATCGCTGGCGTGGCTGAGGGCGGGCAGTGCGACCACGCCGAAAACGGCGGCGGTGGCGGCCCTGGCGATGAAGCGATGGTGGGATTTCATGTCTTCTCCTTTTGCACGAGAGATCGGACCTTCGGGAAAGGTGCCGATCGCGGTCCGATGTCTCCAGATGGTCTGTTTGTGATGTCAGTCCAGTATTGCGTGGGGCACGATGGTATTGGCATCATTCCGTGGGAATTAGGTGCAGTGCCTGGTGCCGCCGTTTTTGGTTCATCGATGAATGGTCTGGCGGTGCTCATCGCGTTAATTGGTCGACGTGTTCGCGGATGGACTGGACAAGCATTGGGTTGTTCTGTTCGACAGCCAGCTTGAGGGCTCTGCGTTCCGCGCTTATGGCCTCCGGGATCCTGCTCAGATCGGCATAGACCTTACCGAGCAGGTGCACGGTCAGCGGGTCCTGCCCCCCCGTGAGTTTGTCGGCTTTCTCCAGCTGCACGACCGCCTCCTTGAAATCGCCATTCTCGGCCAGAGCGTGTCCGAGGTTGCGACGGGCCTCGGCGTCCTCCGGTTTCAGCTCGACGACCTTCCTCAGAGGGGGGATGGCTCGCTTGGATTGCCCCGTGCGGGCGAGCATCATGCCGAGATTGGCGTGGGCGGTTGCGTAGGTTGCGCCCAGCCGGGTCGCCTTCTCGAAGTAGGCGATGGCTTCCTTGTCGTCTCCTTTGGCCGCGAAAGCCTCACCCAGATTGTTGAAGGCCTCGGCGTATTGGGGGGTCTGCGCCACCGCCTGCCGGTAGTGCGCGATGGCCTCTTCGAGCCTTCCGGTGTGAACCAGGGCGACGCCCAGGCTGTTGTGGGCTCGCGGATTGTCGGGAGACAGCTCGACCACCTTGGCCCATTCCCGGGCGGCGTCGTGGTAGCGGCGCGCGCTCATGGCCTCCTCGGCAAGATCGGTGTGACGCGCGTACTGGGCGGCGGGCGCTTCGATGTCCTGTATTCCGTCGGCCGCGATGTTCACGAACTCGGGGATGTTGACCGCCCGGTTGGCGGCGGTGGCGTTCTCGATCAGGACGGCCGGGCTGTCATTTCCGTTTTCATCGATGTGGGTCAGGAACATCTGGGTATAGGGCGACAGGCTCTTCGAGGAGAACACCATCCAGCGACCGTTGGGTGAGAAGCTGTGCCATGAGTTCATGCGGCTGGTGTTGCAGTTCATGCGGCGGGCCGTGCCGCCCTGGGCGGGCACGATGAAGAGTTGACTATCAGGTCGCATGAGCAGCCCATTGCGGGACTGCACGAACACGATCCAGCGCCCGTCGGGGGAGACCTTGGGAAAGGAATTGCTCATGCCGTTGCCCGAGGCCCCCGCCAGAGGCTCGGGCTTGCCGCCTTTGCCGTCATTGAAGGGGATGCGATACAGGTCGAACTGGATCGGGGTTTCTTTCGGATCGCCCGCGTATTGCGCCAGTTGGGCGTCCTCGGGATAGGCGTCGCGGGCCTTGGCGCGCGCGAACACCAGGGTGCGACCGTCGGGGCTCCACACGGCGTTGGTGTGCACGTACTCCGTGTCATCGGCGCCCGGCAGGTATCGCAGGTGCGCGGAGTCGCGTTTGTACCAGGCCAGCACGCCGCGGGTGACGTAGAAGACCTGCAAGAAACGGTAGTCCTTGAAGTTCGCGACGTACATGTTGCGAACCAAGTCGATAGGGTTCTTCTGCCGTTGATAGTCGGTCTGATCGATGCCGGGATCGTTGACCGTGGTGATCACGTAACGGGCGTCGGGCGAGAGCTGCGACATGAACCCCACGCGCAGCTTGCTGCCCAGCTTGCCGCGAAAGGTGCTCCAAGCCACCAGGTCGTCCTTGCCGATGGTCATGTGGGGCGCGACCTTGACGATCGCGTACAGCCCCTTGTCGTTGCGGGGACCGTCCATGTCCAAGCCCAGCGTCTTGCCGTCGGCGGAGAAGGAATGGCAGTTGGCGCAGGTGTGCAAGCCCTGCATGACCACGCGGCTCTCTTTCTCGGCGACACTACGCAGCCGCCAGGCCACGAAGGGGACGGCCTGCAGGGACAACGGCTTGATCACGCCTTTCTCGTTCTCCGAAGGCATGAGCGGCACATCCCGATAGAAGATGGGGGCAGCCACCGGATCGGCGGAGGTGGCGATGGTCACCTGACCGCGCGACAGGACCGCGCCTTGGCCCTGACGACGTCCGCTGAGGGTGATGGTGACCGGGTGGCCCACCGAGTGTTGCTTGATGGTGGCCCAGGTGGCGGTGTCGGGCACCCAAGTGTGGGCCGCCGCCTGCTCGGGCGTCAGGGCAGGGGGCTCGTTGGTCGGCGAGACACAGCGGGGATCGCTCTCGCCCAGGTTCATGCGCGGGCCAGCGGAGGACGTGCGGATCGGGGCGGCCCCGTCGGAGAATGTGATGTCGATGTCCCAGGAGGTGGAGCCAGCCTGGCTGTCCCTCCATTGCCAAGTGGGCGGCGGGAACTCGGGCGGAAAGAGCGAACCTTGGGCGGGATAGTCGATGGTGATGGTGCCTGGTTGCACGGGAACGGCCGGCCCCTCGGGGCGGGGCCTGCCGATGGCCCATGCCACGACCGCGGCTACCGCCAAACCGACAGCCGTGACGATGAGCGTGTTTCGTCGCTTCATGCAAAACCTGAGCGTGGGTCCGCGAGCGTGGACGAACCTATCAGCTCGGCTCGGGCAGGGCTACGCTATCCGTCGCACGCCTGGGCGGGCAGCCAACGGGCTTCGCGGGCTGGGCCGAGGTCGATGCGCGTGGTCGCGGAAATGCCAGGAAGGACCCAGGCGTGGCTGGTGCTGTCGCTGGACATGATCAATAGATAGGCGCCGCCGGGGCTCCACTGGGGCTGCCCCCCTTTTCCCAAGCCGGCGATGCCCTGCGCCTCGAAGTCGTAGACGCGAAGATCGCCAAGGCCGTCCTGGATCGCCAGGAAACGTTGCGAAGGTGACCAGTCGAACCAGACTGATTCCGGAGCCACGGCGATGTCGGAGACGGCGGGCCCGACCTGACGGTGCAGGCTCATGAGCACGCTCAAGCGGCCACCCGCCGGGATGACCACGTCCACGAAGGACTTGCTGGGGTCGTTGCCGCCCGGCACCGGGCCAGGGTGGGGGAAGGCCAGGTATTGCCCGTCGGAAGACCAGCGCACGGAACGGTCGTCGGCGATCCCCAGGCAGAAGTCCCCCTGAACCTTGTGGGGGACCTGAACCGCGCCAGCCGAGCCCATGCGCACCACGCAGGAGGTGGGTGCGTTCGGGCTTCGCTGGTCTGCGGACCAGGCCACGGCGGCACCCCGCGGGGCCGGAATCTGCGCGGAACCAGGTCCCAATAGGGTCGTGTGTTGGGACTGGCGGTCCCAGCGGACGCGCAGCGAGCGCGGCGGCCCACCCAGGGGATCCGCGCGCAGCAGGGTGGCGCGCAGGTGTTGTCCGTCTGCTTCCCATCGAGGATCCACGGAGGCGGGCAGTTCACTGAGCTGGTCCGCAGCGAGATCGAGGACGTAGCTGGTGTCCAACGCCGGGCTAGTTTTCCGGATGTGGAAGGCGAGCGCCGTGCCATCGGGTGAGAAGCGCGCGCTGACGACCCCCTGACCCAGTTTGCGCGTTTGACCGGAAGGCGACGCCAGGACCAGCTCGTTTGCGCCCGCGTCGTCAGGGGTGAGAGCCAGGCCGGCCAGCCACGGGCCGCCGTTCCAGGCGATATCCAGAATGTGACGAACCGCTAACCCAGCAAAGATGGGTCGCGGGCCTGCTTGGCCGGGCAGGCATACCCGGGTGGCTGTCCCTTGATGGTCGAGGAGCAGCAGGGCGGCGTTCTCGGGCATCGGGGCTTGCCAGTCGATGGGCACTTGGATGAGCCGCTCTCGACACCCCGCCAGGAGGAAGACCAGAACGAGCCAGCGTCCTTTGGTGAAGGCGAAGGGCTTGCGGAATCCGACGGCCATGCTGGCCCATGATAGCGAAAACCAACCTCGGGGGCCGTCGATAACGCGCCCAGAAAATCGTCGCGTCCACCTGGAACGTGGCTCCGCAATTGAAACGAAGTGATAGAGTGACCCAATTGGTAGGGTCAGGGGATCGGGCGGATTCGCGATCACTTCCGGAAAGGGAGGTCGAGCATGAGCACTCGAACAAACAAGTTACTTTTGGCGCTGGCGCTGTTTTTCGCGCTGCCTGCCACGCATGCCCGGGCGCACTGGTGCGACGACATGTGGCACTCGGCCTACAACATCGTCATTCGCCCCGACAGCGACACCTCCCCCAAGAACCTGTACGTGCAAAACAACATGGGGTACCAGCTACCCAAGTTCATCCTGAGCGCGACATCTTCGAGCGGCGGCGCGGTCACCCTGACTCCGCCCACCACTCTCAAGGTGGCGAACACCCTGCTCCCCGGCGAAAAGGGCGTTTGGAAGATCACGGCCGGAGCCCCGGCGAAGATCGAGGATCTCACCTTCTCGGTGGCCTTCGGCGACGATTTTCCCAACTGGACCACCCAGGATGCGTGCTATCCCCTGGCCGGCGCCAAGCCGGTCATGGTCATCAAGACCGACGGCAGTCTGTTTCCGGAGTCCCCGACGGGGGTGAGCAATGCCAAGGCTCCAGGCAAACCCTGCGTGGCCATCGTGGCGCTTGGCCGCTCCTTGCAGTACCCCGCCATCGCGGACTTCGAGGACGTGAACGTCGGTCTCGACAAGCTTCTGCAGTACTACTGTTCGGGCCGCGGCTCGTGGGGAATCGACGACAACATCTCCAAGTCCAACTGCAAGGACACCTCCAGCACCCTGTGCCCGACCACCAAGCCGACAGCGGTGGGCTCGGTCAGCGACTACGTGCACCTGTGGGCGGCCGGCGAGTTGGCCATCCGAAAGTCAGCGCTGGGAGCTCGCCTGGCGGTCCTGCGCGACCGCCTGCAGTGCGGCTCCAACGACGGCGACATGGGCTTCAGCGGTTACGCCCTCTTCGTGCTCGGATACTTGGGCGACGACGCCAAGGCCAAGGAGTTCCTGCAAAAGAAAGTCAGCGCGGGCGGCGACACGGCCGCGATCGCCAAGGCCGCGCTTTACATGATGGGTGACACCGCCCAGAAGGCCGACGTGCAAGCGGGCCTGAAATCCAGCTCGACCTTCGTCAAGGTCGCCTGTGCGGGGGCCCTGGGCATCGTGGACAGGGACGACGAGGCTGTCACCTCGACCCTGATGCCCGCGGTGAAGTGGGCGAACCCCGCCGAAGCTGCCGAAGACGGCCGGGGCCAGTACGCGGCCCACATCCTCGAGTTGGTGGCCTGGGATAGGCGTGGCTGGGGACCCAAGGGGGGCGGCACCGGCCCGGTGTCGTTCTATGGCGAGTCGGGGACGGCAGGGGCCTCGGGCAGCGGCGGAACCTCGGGCACCGGCACGGTCGGCTCGGGGGGTAGCACGGGAAGCGTGGGGGGCAAGACCACGGTCAGCACGGGCGGAAATGTGGGCGGCGCCAAAACCACCGAGAAGGGCGGCGCCTCCAGCGGCGGCGCGCGGTCCAGCGGAGGCGAGATCGCGGCCAGCAGCCCGTCTTCGGCGGCCTCGGGAGGTCAATCGAGCATCGAGACCGCGGTCGCCGGCGGGCAGGCGGCCAGCAGCAGCTCGGAGTCGCAGACCTCGTCGAGCCCGACCGCCACGGGCGGGAGCGCGACGGGTGGCGCGCAAGCCAGCCTCGGCGATTCGTCCTCCTCGGACAAGAGCACCGGCTCGGCTGCTGACGATGGTGGCAATGGCTGCAGCTGCAACTTCGGCGGTCGCGTGCCTGGCTCGGCCCTCATGATGTTGGGGCTGGCGGGCCTGGCGCTCTCATTCGTCAAGCGACGGCGGCGTTAGGACCGTCACAGGAACCCGCGCCTCGAGCTTTCGTCAGGTCTCTGGGCCTCGCGTGGCTTGGGGAAATCCTGACCGCCGTCTCACCCATGCCCACCCTGGCATCATCACTGGCCGCGCTGCTCCTGCTCGTCAGTGGATCCCAGGTCCGCCCGGGCAAACCGGAGCAGACCACCCTCACAATCGTCGGCACCAGCGATCTGCACGGACACTTGGCGGGGCTGCCCTGGTTTGGCGGGTACCTGCGCAACCTGCGCGCGGCGCGGGCGCCAGGGGCGGTCATCTTGCTCGATGCAGGCGACGTGCTGCAAGGGACGCTCGAATCCAACCTCTTCGAGGGCGCGCCGGTGATCGATGCGTACAATGCCCTCGGTTATGGTGCGCTCGCCATCGGCAACCACGAATTCGATTTCGGGCCGGTGGGACCGGCGCCGCGGCCCGTGCAGCCCGGTCAGGACCCGCAGGGGGCGCTCAAGGCCCGGGCGGCTCAGGCCCGCTTTCCCTTCCTGGCGGCGAACCTGGTCGAGCACGACACGCGCGCGGCGGTGACATGGCGGAATATTCGTCCGTCGACCTTACTGGTCGCCGATGGAATCAAGGTCGGTATCGTCGGCGTGGTCACCGCCAATGCGGGCCGCATGACCATGCCAGCAAACGTCGCCGGGCTGGCCTTCGAGCCGCTCACGGGCACCATCGTGCGCGAGGCCCGGCGGCTGCGTGCCCGCGGTGCCAAGGTGGTCATCGCGATCGCCCACGAGGGTGGGGGCTGTCGATCCTTCGCCCATCCCGAGGCGCTGGAATCGTGTGATGGCCGCAGCGAGATCTTCGCCGTCGCCGCCAAGCTGCCCAGGGGTTGCGTGGACGCGATCGTCGCCGCTCACACGCACCAGGGGATTGCCCAGCGGGTGAATGGTATCCCTATCATCCAGTCCTATGCCGACGGCCGCGCTTTTGGGCGCATCGACCTGACCGTCGCGCGAACGAGTGGCGAGATCGTGGCTTCGCACCTCGAGCCGCCGCGAGACATCTGCCCATCCGGTCGACCGGACGCGTGCCAGCCCGGTGATTACCTGGGGCGCCCGGTCGAGAAGGATGAGCGGGTGGCCGCGCTCATCGCGCCAGCCATCGCGGCTGCCCGCCGAAAGGGTGAAGAGCGGCTTGGGGTGGAGGTCGCGCGTCCCCTGCCGCACAGCCGGTCGCAAGAGACCGCATTGGGCAACCTGTTGGCCGACCTCATGCGTACCCAGGTCGACGGTGCGGGCATGGCGGTCGCCATGATCAACGGCGGCGGGATGCGGACAGGTCTTCCGGCTGGCCCGCTCACCTACGGCCATCTGCACGAGACCTTCCCCTTCGACAATGCCTTCGCGGTGGCCAAGGTGCGTGCGTCCACCTTTCGCACCCTGCTGGCGCGGAGCCTTGTCCGCAGCGGCGCACTGGTTTCGCTGTCGGGCTTGAACGTGCATGCTCGTTGCCAGGGCCGTACCCTCACGGTCGAGCTGCTCCGGCCTGATGGAACGGCCATCCCCGATGATGCCGAGCTGGCGCTGGCCACCACCGACTTTCTTGCCACCGGAGGCGATGGCTTCTTCTCCGATGCCAGACTGGCGTTCGAGATTGGTGTGCCCATTCGCGATCACATGGCGGCCGTCCTGCGCGAAAGGGGGGGCAGGTTGTCACCCGAACAGCACTTCGACCCCCGCCATCGCCGCATTCGGCTTCCCGGTCCGCTTCCCCTGCGCTGCGGACCGTGAGGTCCCGGAATTTGCGCGGTTCGTGCTCCTTTCGCGTTCGGCCGTCATCTCAGATACAAGGCAAAGACGAGGACCAAGCGAAAGGAACGATTCATGAAGCGAACAGCACGTGCGACCTGGAATGGCGGCCTCAAGGACGGTAACGGGACCTTCAGCGTGGGCAGCGGAACCATCACCAACCAGAAGTTCACGTTCCGCACGCGTTTCGAGGATGCTCCGGGCACCAACCCCGAGGAGCTGATCGCCGCGGCCCACGCCGGCTGTTTCAGCATGGCCTTCAGCGCGCAACTTGGTGAACGCGGCATCACCCCCGAGAGCGTGGAGACCGTTTGCACCATCACCTTCGAGAACCTGACCTTGAGCAAGAGCGTGCTGCAGACCTCGGTGAGGGCGAAAGGCGCGGACAAGGCTGAGATCGAAGAGGCCGCCGCGGCGGCCAAGGCGGGCTGTCCGATCTCCAAAGTGCTGAAGCTGGACATCGTGCTCGAGCTGGCCGTCTCGGTCTGATTCGCGCCGTCCCATCCATCACCCGCAGCCAGCCACTGCAAGAGCGTGCCTGAAGAAGGTCGTGGTTTGTCCTTCTTGCGCGAAACTTGGGAAAAGAGCGTCGCGCCTCGGGGTTCTCTGGACCCGAGTTGTACCCCCCAGAGCCGCGTGCTACAGAACAAGACCAGGGGTCGGGGGCAGCTGAGATCAGGTGGTTGGCGGAGGCGAGGGAGGGTGAGTGGGTGTGCTAGGCGCGGACGCGAATGGGGAACGGACGGCTGAGGCCTGCTTCCTCCCAGGGCAACTCATCGACGGAAAGTATCGGGTTGAACGTCTGATCGGAGTTGGCGGGATGGCTGCGGTGTGGGCAGGCAGCAACGAACGCACGGGGAAGCGTGTCGCGTTGAAGGCGACTCTTCGATCGCTCGCCAGCGCACCCGGGGCTCGTGAGTTGTTCTACACGGAAGGCTTGGTGGCCAGCAGGGTCAACCATCCCAATGTGGTGACGATCTTCGATGTCATCGAGCACGAGGGTATGACCTGCATGGTGATGGAGCTGCTCGACGGCGAACCCCTCAGTCGCCTTTTGGAGCGCAAGGGACGACTGACGGTGCAGGAGGCGACGTGGTTGCTCCTGCCGGCGATGCGGGGTGTGGCGGCCGCCCACGCACAAGGGGCCATCCACCGCGATCTGAAACCGCAGAACATCTTCCTGTGCGTCGAGCCCACTGGGCGCATCGTGACGACCAAGGTGCTGGATTTCGGCATCTCGGTGCTGGTCGATCGCGTCCTCGATCTGTCGCGCGGGCTGTTCGTGGGTACGCCGAACTACATGTCACCCGAGCATCTGGCGGGCGAGGCCATCATCGATGGCCGAGCTGACGTCTATGGCTTTGGGCTATTGTTGTACGAGACCCTGACCGGGCAAATGGCCTTTCCGGGAGAGGCTGGGCCGACGCTATTCCACGCCATCATGAAGCACCCAGCGCCTTCGGTGACATCCCGGTGTCCCGACATTCCGTCGGGGTTGGTGAGCATCATCGAAAGGTCGATGGCCAAGCAGCCCGAGAAGCGCTTCGCCAGCTTGAACGCGATGATTATGGCCGTGGAGGCGGAGTTGCTGGCCTTGGGCTTGGGAGTGTCTACCCCCAGCGCTCTGCCTGGAGCGTCGCAAGCGGTGGTCAAGACCTCGCCCGCGGGAGCACCGATCCATCAGGAAACGAAGGTGTTCTACGCTTTGCCGACCCAGGCGCCGGGGGGTAGGCGGGAGACTGGCCGGGAGCCCTTGCAGGGGTCCGCCCTGGTGATGAGCCGCCGCACCGACACCCATGTGGTCCGTCGCAGATGGGCCCGCGCCGCTCACCGGGACGGACTGGACTGGTCCACGCGCCTGCTGTGCAAGGTCGGTTTGGCGACCGTCCTGGGGGTCGTGCTGGGTGTCGCGGCGTGGAAGGCCACGCGGCCGAACGCGAACATCGAGGTCTTGAAGGCCGGGGGTGGCGCGCAGGCCTCGCCGGTTTCTCCCACCGTGGTCCCCCTGTATTCGCCGGAGCCTGTCCTCGAGCCCTTGGTCGCCGAACCCGAAGCGGTGGTGTTGGACTGCGGCCTCCCCGAGAAGCCGGAGTCGCTGGTGCAGAAGAAGGCCAGCAAAGCGCGAGCGGCCACTGTTTCTTCCACCACGCAGGCGGGGGGCGGTCGACCGCAGGGTGGGGTGGAAGAAGCCCGAGTTCGCGGGCGCGCGGGTGTGGTTCCCCTGACCGGTGCGTCGACGGCGCGGCGGGGTGCCCCAGCCAGACCGGCTGCGGTTCGCGCCGGCTCGCTGTCAGCGGATGAATTCTAGATCGTGGTCCGTCAGACGGCCTGTCGCTGACTTTCCTTGAGCGGTGGTGAAGGGTGCGTCGGACACTTGACGCCCGCTCAGCCGTGTCCATCTCTGCCAATGTGCCGGATGAAACAGCCGGCCGGACAAAGGAAAGGAGGAAAACAAAAATGTGGCCTCGATGGAATCTTGGATGGAACGATTTCGACGACATGTTCTCGGCGATGAGCCAACTACGGACGTACATGGATCGGGTCTTTGACGACACCGGAGCCGCACGCGTCTGGGAAGGACGCAGTTTGGGCGGCTGGCCACGCGCCAACCTGACCGACACGGGGGCCAACATCAGCATCACGGCTGAGGTCCAGGGTCTGTCGGACAAGGACATCAAGGTCAGCCTGAACCAGGACGTGCTGACTCTGTCAGGCCAACGGCCCATCGAAGCTCCCAAGGGGTATTCGACCCACCGACAAGAGCGAGCCTCGGTGGAGTTCTCGCGCAGCTTCTCGCTGCCTTGTCGGGTGAACCCCGAACACGCCACGGCGGTGGTCAAGGACGGCATCGTCACCGTGACACTGGAAAAGGCCGCAGACGCGATGCCCAGGCAGATATCGGTCAAGGCCGCGTGAGATGAAAGAAAGGAGGATTCAAGTCATGGCACGCGAGACAGGATTGGCGAAACAGGAAGCGCAATCGTTGGTTCAGTCGGATCAAAGGCGAACGGCAACTCCGGCATGCGACATCTACGAGAACAAGGAAGAGGTGCTGCTGGTTGCGGATCTTCCAGGCGTGACCCCCGAGGCGCTGAAGATCAACGTAGACAACGACGAGCTGACGCTCGAGGCCCGTCGGGATGTGCCCAGCCAAGGCGCTGTGCTGAGCACGGAGTATCGCGCCTGCGACTACCGGAGGAGCTTCGTCGTGCCGACCGGCATCGACACCTCGAAGATCGCGGCGGAGCTGAAGAATGGCATCCTTCATCTTCACCTGCCCAAGTCCGAGGAAGTGAAGCCTCGCCAGATCAGCGTTCGCGCTGGTTAGCACCGTCGACGTCGACGCAAACAATTCACCCTCGTTCGCGTCGGACTGGATCCATACTTAGGGCGTTGATTGAGCGAAAGGGGGAGGTCCATGAACTTGGAAAGCGTCAAGGAAGTCTCCAAGGAGAAGCTCCTGGACTTGATGGGGGTGAAGGTGGAGAGCCCGGTGCGGACATGGCTCAGCATCTCGGGTTTGGTCGGATTGGGGGTTCTGGTGGGGGCGGGTGTGGCGCTGCTGCTCACCCCCAAGACGGGACGAGAGGTGCGGGACAGCTTGTCCGATGGGCTGCGAAAGGTCGGTCGCCGAGCCTCTTCGGTCGTGCCTTTCGTTCACTAGGCAAGAGGAAACAGGCCACAGAGGATCTTGCGGCGGAGCCGGAGTCCTCTGTGGTCTGCTCACAGGTTGCGCAACAGGCGCAGGAACGCGTCCCCGTACACCGCGCGCTTCTTCGGTCCGACACCCGGGATGGCCAACAGGTCGTCTTCGCTCTGAGGCTTGCGGGCCGCCATGGCGAGGAGCGTGGCGTCGCTGAACACGACGTAGGCCGGCACCTTGCGGGCGTCGGCCAGTTCCCGACGTAGAGCCTTGAGCGCCAGGAAGATGGGGTCCTCGGTGCTCGCGATGGGGGCGGGTTCGACGGCGCGCTTGGCCTTCTTGGCCGAGGGGCGGGCCTTGGCCAGGACGTCCCAACGTGCGCAGCGATCGCAGGACGCTCGACACGCGGCCATGCTCTCCCCGAAGTAGGCGGTCAGGTTCTGGTGACGGCAGGTGTTGGCCTCGGCCAGGCGGAACATCTCGCGGACGCGGGCGCGGTGGCGGGCCAGCAGATCGTCGCTCAGCTCGCCGTTCATCATGAACAGCCGGTCATAACCGATGACATCGGCCCACGAGTAGAAGAGCACGCAATCGCTGTCCACGCCGTCGCGGCCCGCGCGTCCGATCTCTTGGTAGTACCCCTCGATGGATCGGGGCATGTCGCGGTGGATGACGTAGCGAACGTTGGATTTGTCGATGCCCATGCCGAAGGCGACGGTGGCCACCACCACGTCGGCCTCGTCGCGAGCAAACGCGTCTTGCACGCGCGTGCGTTGCTCGGGGTCCATGCCGGCATGGTAGGCGAGGGCGGAGACTCCGTAGCCGCGCAGGTGCTCGGCCGTCTGTTCGGTGGACTTGCGCGACAGACAGTAGATGATGCCGCTCTGCCCAGGACGCGAGCGAACCAGACGGGTGATGCACTCGCGCACCCCTGGGCCGTCCTCGCCCTTCCGGTAGGCGTGCAGGTGCAGGTTGGGGCGGAAGAAGCTGCCGCGGAAGGTGGCCGGCCGCTGCATGGCCAACTGCTCGATGATGTCACGGGTGACCTCGGCGGTGGCCGTGGCGGTGAGCGCCAGCACGGGCGGGCTGCCAAAGCGCGCCTTGAGTCCAATCAGGTTGCGATAGGCGGGGCGGAAATCGTGGCCCCACTGGCTGATGCAATGGGCCTCATCGACCGCCACCAGGCGTGGCTTGATCTGGGCCAGCAGACCGCCAAGCGAGGCTTCGATACCTTCGGGTGCGGCGTAGAGCAGCTCGTATTCGCCGCGCAGCAGGGCCGAGACGCGAACGCGTCGCTCTTCGGGCGTCAGGCTGGAATTGAGATAGGTCGCGCGCAGGCCGACCTCGTCCAGGGCGTCGACCTGATCCTTCATGAGCGAGATGAGCGGCGAGATAACCAGGGTCGTCCCGCCCAGGATGCGCGCCGGGATCTGAAAGGTGATGGATTTGCCGGCGCCCGTGGGCATGACACCCACGCAGTCGCGCCCCCCCAGGAGGGTGGCGATGATCTCCTCCTGGCCAGGACGAAAGGCCGAGTAGCCAAAGACTTCCCTCAGGACCTGTTGCGGCTGCGGGCGAACATCCTGGCTGGCACGCAAGGCCTGGGCGATGTCGCGCAGGCGGGCCACGGTGTGGGCGGAGAACAGGTCGGGCCGATTCCGCCAAAGCTCGCGCATCTGCTCCAGCGTGGCACTGACCTGGTTCGAGCGGCCATGGGCAAGACTGGCGTGCAGATCCTCGACAGCGGCGGCGATCGATGATGGGGACATGGCCGGGTTGTCGGAAGCGGAACTCACGGGTTGCGGACAGTAACACCGAAACACGGAGGAACAGGCAAGCCCCTTGTGCGCAGCGATCTCTTGACCTTCGCGCTGGCGTCGCGCACACTCTTCCTTGGCCATGAAGTTCGCGACCACCCTGCTTCTCTCCGGACTGCTGCTTAGCAGCGCGGGAGAGGCCTGAGGTAAGGCGCAGAACCAACCTCGAAACCCTCTCCCGCGGAAGCCGGAGAGGGTTTTTCGATCCACGAAGAATCATGGCCATCTCCGGCGGAAGCGGGGCCTGGAGATACAAATGACCTTCGATGCTCGAAAATACCCGCCGGCGCCCGTGGTGCCCATGCCTGAGCGCGCCTGGCCGTCCCGTACCCTGAGCCACGCGCCCATCTGGTGCAGCGTGGACCTGCGCGATGGGAATCAGGCGTTGGCCGAACCCATGGGAAGGGAGCGCAAGCTGCGTTTCTTCCGGGCCTTGGTGGGCGTGGGTTTCAAGGAGATCGAGGTGGGATTCCCGGCGGCCTCGCAGACCGAATTCGATTTCGTGCGCGCCTTGATCGAGGGCGGCCACATCCCCGCCGACGTCACCATTCAGGTGCTGACCCAGGCGCGTGAGCACTTGATCGACCGCACCTTCGAAGCCTTGGCGGGCGTTCGGCGCGCCATCGTTCACATCTACAATTCGACCTCGACGTTGCAGCGGCGTGTGGTGTTCGGCATGGAGCGACCGGCGGTGAAGGAGATCGCGGTGCGAGGTGTGCGCCAGGTGCGCGAACGGGCGGCGAGCATGAAGGGCAGCGAGATCGTGCTGGAGTACTCGCCCGAGAGCTTCAGCGGAACCGAGATGGATTTCGCGGTGGAGGTGTGCGACGCCGTGAGCGCGGAATGGCGGCCCACGCCCGAGCGCAAGATGATCTTCAACCTGCCCGCCACGGTCGAGATGTCCACGGCCAACGTGTACGCCGACCAGATCGAGTGGATGCATCGCCACCTGGCCAGGAGAGAGAGCATCATCATCAGCGTGCATACGCACAACGATCGGGGCTGCGCGGTGGCCGCGGCCGAGTTGGCCATGTTGGCGGGGGCCGAGCGGGTGGAAGGGACATTGTTTGGCAACGGCGAGCGCACTGGCAACGCCGACGTGGTCAACCTGGCCATGAACATGTACAGCCAGGGCATCGATCCCGCGTTGGACCTGTCCGACATTCCTGCGTTGGTCGAGACCTTCCAAGCGTGCAACCAGATGGCCGTGCCGCCACGCCATCCCTACGCCGGCGCCTTGGTGTTCACCGCCTTTTCGGGCTCGCACCAGGACGCCATCCGCAAAGGGCTGTCGGTGCTGGACAAGGGCGGCACGTGGCAAGTGCCCTACCTGCCCATCGATCCCGCGGACATCGGACGCAAGTACGAGCCCCTGATTCGCATCAATAGCCAATCGGGCAAGGGGGGGATTGCCTATGTGTTGGAAGAGAGTCGCGGCTTCCGCATCCCCAAGGGCATGAGCGCGGCCTTCAGCCAGATTGTGCAACGGATCTCCGATGCCACCGGCAAGGAGCAGACGGTCGACGCGGTCGTGACGGCGTTCGAGCGCGAGTACCTGTCACCGGGACGATTCCGCGTGCTGGACTTCGCCGCTCAGCACCCCGCCCAGGGGGGCTGCGTGGTGAAGGCTCAGGTGGCCGATGGGCCGCGGCGGGTCTCCATCGAAGGGCAGGGGACCGGTCCCATCGATGGGTTCGTGCACGGCCTGGCCAAGATCTTGGGCGTGGACGTCCATGTGACGGAATACAGCGAGCACGCCCTGGGGGACGGCGCAGACGCCGAGGCCATCGCTTACGTGGGCCTGCGCGGCCAGGCAGGCCGGGTGGAGTACGCGGCGGGGCGCGACCGCGACATCGTCAAGGCTTCGCTGGCCGCCGCGTGCCAGGCCGCGGAGAAGCTGATGGCGTAGAGAACACGGAACGGCGGCTTGCCACGCGCGAGCCGCCAGTTCGCCAGGTTCACTTGGCCTTCGCGCCCAACTCGTCCAGGGCGGCGAGGACTTCCTGGCTGTGCTGCGCCGGACTCACCTTGGGGAAGACGCGGGCTACCTTGCCCTCTGGATCGATGAGGAAGGTGTTGCGCGCGGAAACCTTGGTCACGACCAAGTTGTTCAACGACCCGTATGCCGTCGAGACCTTGCGCTCCGAGTCGGCCAAGAGGCGAAAGTTGATGCCCTGCTTGGCGCAGAACTTCTTGTGCGACTCGATGCCGTCCACACTGACGCCCAGGATCGTGGCATTGCGGGCGGCATAGGCCGGTTGGTCTTTCGAGAAGTTGTGGGCCTCGACCGTGCACCCCGGGGTGTTGTCCTTGGGGTAGAAATACAGAACCACCCATTGGCCGCGCAGCTTGCTCAGCTGCACCTTGTCGCCGTCCTGGGTGGGCAGGGTGAAATCCGGCGCTACATCCCCCACCTTGGGCATGCCATTGGCTCGTGCCATCAAAGGCGACCCGAGGATTGCCACCCCGAACATGAGACCCGTCATCATGATGTCGTCGTGCATGGCCCTATGATGCTGACACGCAAATAAGAGATACGGGACTCGCGCTCTTCTGTTCGCGCGTCCAAGCCGGTGCCATACTCGCCCGCACAGCCTCGGAGATGCTACTTGGTGCGTAAGACAGTCACGCGAGCGAATCCCCTCCTTGGCCACGCTCTGCTCCCCTTGGTCGTGGCCGGGGTCCTTCCTGCGGCGTCGGTTTGGGCCGCGACAATCCAGGTCCCCGAGGGCAGCGCGCCCGTCCCGGTCGTGAGCCGCGGGGCCGTGTGCAGCCCTTTGCCCGTGGGATGGTCCACGGGGCAGGAAGGGCGCATGGTGCGTCCGCCCAGCGCCAGCAGCCCCGGACCGCGCGTGATCGAGTTGAAGGTGGCGACGGACAAGGCATCCTGCGCGCGTGCCAGCGAGACGGTCACGGTGGTCGCCAGCAAGGCCTTGCCTCAGATCAACTCCGCCAGTGTGGTGCTGTGGGCCGACGAGGGACGCCTGGAGCTGAAGGGACGTAACCTGCGTGGCGTGCAGGTGCAATGGCAGACGACGCAGCGGGGCGGCGAGGAGACCTGCCTGGATCCCGACACGCAGGGCAAGCAAGAGCACTGTGTGATCCCCGTGGGACGGGATCTGCCCGACGAGTCCGTCCTGCGTTGGGCCCCCGAAGGCGGTCGGTTCGACAAGGACCTGGTGGCCTATGACGCCGACGGCTCGCTCATGCAGCCAGGCGATTTTGTTCTGCGGCCTGCGCGCGTGGTGCTCTCCAACCTGTTCCCGGATCTGGATTCGGTCGATGTCAGCCAGGGACAGGGACGGGTGGCGTTGGTGCACCCCGAGGCTGTCACCGCGGTGGACTGCGGTCAGGCCCGTTGCGAGTTGAATGACGGCGCGGTGGTGGTGCGCAACTTCTCGCCGACCGCCACCTCTGTCACCATGCGGCTGCGTCTGGGGCCACGCTATTTTCTGGCCCATGGCAACAGCCAAGACCAAACCGCCGCGGCCAACTTGTCCCTTCGGCATTGTCCCTTGACCATCGTATCCGGGCCGCCCCTGCGCGACGCCGCTTCCACTCACGTGATCGTGCGAAGCGACGCCCGTTGCCTCTCGGGTTCACGCATGCGTTGGTCGGCCGACGGACGCTCGGTGGACGTGCTCCGTACCGTGACGGGCCAGGACGCCACCCTGCTGTTGTTGTGGGTGGGGCGCATCTTGGGCGAACGGCTGACCTTGACGGTGACCCGCGGTGATCTGGGCGGTACCGTCATCGGCGTGGTGGAAACACCCACGATTCCTGCTCCGCGGCCGCAGGTGAGGCTGGAATTGCCGAAGCACGGCTTGGTCGATTTCGTGCCAACCAACCGTGAGGTGATTGTGACCGTGTCGGGGGCGCGCGATTCCGCCCGTTTCGTGCCGCTCGATGTTCCCGGCGCCTATACGGTGACCAAGGCGTCGGATCGCCGCAACTATCACCTGCGCGGTGAGCCCGGGGTTTCGGGTTTCGCTTCCCTGCGGCTTGGCTATCAGCGGGACGACGTGCCCACCGAGTTTCTCGGCACCAACCTGGCCGTCTTCGACGAGCAGATCCAGCGGGCGCTGCGTGAGGCCAGCGTGCCGGCACCGTTTGCCAGTGGAGGCGCGAATAGGGATCTCATCGAGGTGGTGTGTGCGGATAGGCAGGGGCAGCCGCATCGCGTGGAGACGGGAAAGGAGAACTCCATCCCTTACGAGTCGCGCAGCACCTGTCGTGTGCTCATCCACGGCGATCGCTTGAAGCCGGAGTACGGTCAACAGGAGATCATCCTCGACGTTGAGGTGACCTCTCCCGATGGCGGCTCGCGAGGGGCGGCGGGGCTGCACGAGCGCATGATCCTTCGCCCGGGGGGCGAGCTGCGCAACATTCCGCTCAAGGGTGGCCTGCGCGAGTTCGACCACATCGTGGTGCGCGCGGCTCACGCCATCGACGAGAACCACTACACCCTCGGGCCCTTGACCACCGAAGGCCTACCCGCTGCCCAGTGGTCGATGACCATTCAGGGCGGCTGGGCGCGCGTGTACGGGACCTTCTCCATTCCGGCGGGACTGTACCGCGTGACGCGCCCCACTGGCCCACTGGACCTGAACTTCGGGGTGCTCACCCGCATCGTCACCCTGGACCGCCGGGGCAGGGAGAGCTTGTGGGGCATCGAGTTGGGGCTGATGGGTATGGGCCTGCTTCAGCCCGCCAACGAGGCACCGTTCCCTCCCACCCTGGGCGCGGTGGCCGGCCTGGGTTTGCGCATGCCGCTGGGCGGTGGCAACACCGCCATCAGCGTGCACCTGTGGGGTGTGTACGAATTCCGCGATCGTTACGTTCCCGATGCGACCCGACCCGACCGCGCGGCCAGCCATTGGGCGGTCATCTTCGGGCCCAGCGTTTCGTTGGGGAACGTGGGCGTCAACTTCTAGGGACCGCGCCACAAAGGACACACTTCGAATGTGGCCTCTGTGGCTTTCCTCCTCCGGCTAACCCAAGGCGGCAGCGAGATCCTTGGCCGGATCGTTTCCGGCAATTCGCAGGTCGAACTTGTCCTGCAGGATCTTGAACACGCCGGGGGTGATGAAGGCGGGTGGGTTGGGGCCGAGGGTGATCTTTTTCACGCCCAGGTGAAGCAGGGTCAGCAGCACGGCGACCGCCTTCTGTTCGAACCACGACACCACCAGGGTCAGCGGCAGGTCATTGACTCCGCAGCCAAAGGCAGTGGCCAGGGCCACGGCGACCTGAATGGCGCCGTAGGAGTCGTTGCACTGGCCCATGTCCATCAGGCGCGGCAGGCCCAGGTGAGCGCCGTATTCGTGCTCGCGGATGCGGTACTTGCCGCAGCCCAGGGTCAGGATGAAGGAATCGGGCGGGGTCAGCTTGGCGTATTCGGTGAAGTAGTTGCGGCCCGCCTCGGCGCCGTCGCAGCCGCCGATGACGAAGAAGCGGCTGATCTTGCCGGCCTTGACCGCCTCGACGATGGTGGGCGCCAGCTCCAGGATGGCCGAGTGGTGGAAGCCAACGGTCGACTTCTTGCCACCTGAGGCGGGCAGGGGGGCGCAGGCCTTGGCCTTGGCGATGACCGCCGAGAAGTCATGGCCGTCGAGGCGGGTCGCTCCCGGCACCGCGGTGGCGCGGGTGGTGAAGAAACGGTCGGCGTAGCTGGGCGGGGGAATGAGCACGCAGTTGGTGGTGGCCAAGATGGCGCCCGAGAAGGCGGCGAATTCGCGCTTCTGGTCTTGCCAGGCTCCGCCGAAGTGGCCCGCCAGGTTGGGGTGGTTGCGCAGGTTCGGGTACATGTGCGCAGGCAGCATCTCGCCGTGGGTGTAGACCATCACGTTGGTGCCTTTGCACTGGTTGAGCAGATCCTCCAGGTCGACCAGGTCGTGCCCGGTGATTAAGATGCCGGGGCCGGCCTTGGTGCCTTCGAAGACCTGGGTGGGGCTGGGTTTGCCGAAGCGGCGTACGTGGCCCTCGTCCAGCATCTGCATGACCCGCAGGTTCCACTTGCCGAGGTCCATCGCGTACTGGAACAGCGTGGCTGTGTCGAAGTTCACGTTGGTCAGCGTGGCGAAGAGCGCCTCTTCGACGAACGCGTCGACGTTTTCGTCCACCATGCCCAGACGGCGCGCGTGGTGGGCATAGGCGGCCATTCCCTTCAAGCCGTACAGGATGGTCTCTTGTAGAGACTGCACGTCCGGATCCTTGCCGCACACGCCTGGGCCGGTGGTCGCGCATCCCTTGCCGAATTGCTCGCATTGATTGCAGAACATGATGTCTCCTTGTGTTGAATGGGAACGCCGGCCACCATGCCAACCCTGGGGAAGGTGCGCCTTGATCTGGATCAAGCCGCGCGCGATCTTTGCCCCATGAACGCCGAGGCCATCATCAGCCAGTGCAATTTGTTCCAGGGCGTTAGCCCCGGACACCGCCGCAAGCTGGTGGCCATGGCACGCTCGCTATCCCTGCCGGCGGGTACCCTGGTTTTTCGCCAGGGCGAACCTGTCCCCGGCATCTACTGCGTGGGCAGCGGCGCCGTGCGCATCTACCGCATCGGCGCGGGCGGCAAGGAGCACACTCTGCACATGGCAGGTCCGGGCCAGACCTTTGCCGAGGTGGCGGTCATCGGAGGCTTCCCTTGTCCTGCTTTCGCCGAGGTCACCGAGGCCGCCCGTTGTGCCCTTCTGCCTACCGCGCCCATCAAGACCATGCTGCGCGAGGAGCACGCGTTCTGCTTGGAGCTGCTGGTGGGCATGAGCCACTGGGTGCGCTATCTGACCGGCCTGATTGAGGACATCACCCTGCGCGACGCCAGTGGCCGCGTGGCTCGTCACCTGTTGCAGGCCAAGGTCGACGCACGCGGCACCCTGAGCTTGGCCGGTCTGAAGAAGCACATCGCCAGCCACCTGAACCTGACCAGCGAAACCTTCTCCCGCGTGCTGCGCCGGCTGGCCGACGCCGGATTGGTGGAGTTGGTCGACGAGAAACGTCTGCGCGTGCGCGACCGCACGGCGCTTGAGGAGATGAGCGAGTAGGGCAGGCTATCCCGTCTTCGACCGCAGGTTGCCCTCGCTGTCCATCGCCACTCTCCCTTGCTTCAGCAATCGTCCCACGGCCCGTTTGAAAGCCTTCTTGCTCAGGCCGACGTAGTCCCGGATCTGCTCCGGGCTCGAATGGTCGCCCAGCTTGGGTGGGTTGGGGCGCGCCAGCAGCGCCAGGATCTTGTCGCCGTCGCCGTCCATCTCCTCATGGGCCAATCCGCGTACCGACAGCTCGATCTTGCCGTCAGGGTGCACGTGGGCCACTCGGAATTGAGCCGCCTGGCCGCGGTCAAGGCGGGTTGGTTCGTGCTTGGGCACCAGGCCCAGAAACCTGCGTTCGATGATGACGAACAGCCCGATCTTGGGTTCGTAGCGCCAGGCCTCGCCCTGCACCCATTGCCCTCTCTCAAAATCGCCCCCCGTCTTCTTCAGGAGCTCGCTGATCCGCATGGTCCCGGCCAAGCGGCCGGTGGGATCTATGTACAGGCCGATGAAGTGCGATTCCCCCACGCGTATCGGGCAGATCTGCTCGGCAAAGGGCACCAGCAGCTCCTTGGGCAAGCCCCAGTCCACGAAGGCACCAAAGGGCGTGCTCGCGGTCACACGCAGGTAGGCCACCTCGCCCAGGGCCAGCTTGGGAACCGTGGTGGTGGCCAGCGGTCGAGCCTCAGAATCCAGACACACGAAGACCTCGATCTCGTCGCCTTCGCGCGCGTCCTTGGGAATCTCAGGCCCCAGCAGCAGAATGGTGGGGGCCTGCGGCCCGTCGTCTGGTCGGGCCAGGAACGCCCCGGACGGGGTGAAACGTCGGACCTGCAACTGAGCGAAACGGCCCAGCAGGTCGTGAAAGGGTCGAGGTTCGGCTGACATCAGACCCAGTCTGCCATGAAGGTCGACGGAACCGCCCGGGGTTTCGCGGCTCAAGCGCGTGTTCGAAGGAGGCCGACACGCCCTAATAGAGCGAAACCAGCCACGAGGTGGCCAGGTAGACCGGAAGCAGGACGACGGAGGCGAGCAGGGCGTACTTGACGAAGCTGGGCATGCGGTAGCCGGAAGATTCGGCGATGGCCTTGACCATGAAGTTGGGGCCATTGCCGATATAGGTGTTGGCGCCCATCAGGACGGAACCGGCGCTGATAGCGGCCAGGTGGGCCGTCGGGACGGCCACCACGCCTATGGGCAGCTTCAGCGCCGCTGCCGTGCTTTGCGCAGCGGTCAAGAAGGTCAAGTAGGTGGGCGCGTTGTCGAGCACGCTGGACAGGGTGCCCGTACCCCAGAAGAAGTGCCAGGGTTCGACCAGGCCCAGTTCGAGGCCCCTCTGCTCCAGCAGTATCAAGGCGGGCGCCATGGTCACGAAGATGCCGGCGAAGAGGATGGCCACCTCGGCGATAGGCGCGAAGCCGAATTCGTTCTTCTCGCGTGCCTTCCGGTTGCCCACAAACAGCGAGGCCAAGGTCGCCCCGACCATGACCAACTCTCGCCAAGGCGTGGGCAGGAACACCGACAGGATCACGATCAGCAGCCACAGCAGGTTCAGCCGGCCTTCTATGGTCAAGGGTGAGACTTGGCCGGCGTCGCGCACCAGGAGGCTTTGTTCCTCTCTGGCATAGGCGCGACGATCAACCACGAAGAAGAGAACCAGCAGATAGCCCACCGCCAAGAGCCAGATGGGGAACAGGCGCAGGGTCCAGTGGAAGGGAACGCCGCGCAGGTAGCCCAAGAAGAGCGGCGGATCGCCCAGTGGGGTGAGCATCCCGCCAGCATTGGAGACCAACAGGATGAAGAAGAAAGGAATATGACTGACGTGACGGCGTTGCCGGTTGGTCCGCAGCACCAGGCGGATCAGCAACATGCTGGCCCCCGTGGTTCCCAGCAGGCTGGCCAACACCGCGCCTATGCCGAGCATGACGGTGTTGTTGCGGGGCGTGGCACGCAGATCGCCGCCCAGGTGGATTCCGCCGGCCACCACGAAGAGCGCCCCGAGCAGACAAATGAAAGAGATGTAGTCCAGGCCGACATGCAGCAAATGCCCCGGCATTTTCGTCTGCAGCCAGATGGCAACCGGGGCTGCCAGCACCCCCGCGAAGATGGCCTTGTTGCGGTTGTGTTCCCAGAAGACCGGGGTGGCGAAGGGCAGAATCGCAATGCCCGCGAGGATGAGAACGAAGGGCACGATGGCCAGGAGAGGAATGGGCTGGGGGAGGGTAGACATGGCTGGGGGAGTTCTGGAGGCCGCCGGTTGGGCGTGAGTGAAGACGGGCCCCATCGTAGCAGGTTCGGGCGCGTTCGCTCCCTTGGCGAGGCGCGTCGGTACGGTCATTTTGCGGGGAAACCGCGTCCTTCTTGCGTCTATGCGTATCAATGCATATATTCCCTGGGTGTCCCGCAATGCAACCACCCGCGCCGACCTGTTTCGGCTGCTTGGCGACGAAGATCGCCTGCGCTTGCTTGCCTTGTGCGACGCGGACGAGCTGACGGTCGGCGAGCTGGCCGAGCTGCTGCGCCAGAGCCAACCCCAGGTCACCCGCAAGACCCAGCCGCTACGTGATGCCGGCTTGTTGCACGCGCGGCGAGACGGGACCCGCGTTCTTCTACGGGCTGACACCAAGGATGATGCGGTTCTCCTGGCGGCTCTGGACGCGGGCAAGTCACTGTGCCTGGCGGAAGGCACGCTCTCTCGCGTGCCCTCGGTGGTGGCCCGGCGTGAGGATGCCAGCCGCAGTCTCTTCGCCGCCCAACCGGCTTCGACAGCGCAGGCGGGTGGCAGTGTGGCTGAGTCTTTCGCCGGCTGGTCCACTCTGTTGCAGTGTCTGGCGCCACTCTTGCCCCGGCACGGCTTGGCGGTCGACGTGGGCACCGGGGATGGGGCGCTCTTGCCAGTTCTGGCCCCTCTCTTCGACCGGGTCATCGCGGTGGACCGCAGCGCCGCGCGTCTGGCTCAGGCCGCGGCTCGACTGGCTTCCTTGGCCATCCCCAACGTGCGCCTGCGCGAATGGAACGCCGAAAACGATGAGCTGGTTCAGGAGATCGAGAAGCTCGGCGGGGCCGATCTGGTCCTGCTCTCGCGCGTGCTGACCTATGTGGCCACCCCACGTGATTTGGTGTCGACCGCGGGACGTTGGCTGCGGCCGGGCGGGCACATGGTGATCATCGACCTGGTTCCGCACGGCGACGAATCGCTACGCGAGGCCGGGCACGTGTGGCTGGGTTTCGAGCCGACCACCCTGCAGTCGTTCCTGTCTTGGGGCGGGCTGACCTGTCTGCGCACGGCGCCCCTGCTTGGACCGCAAGTTCCCCCTTTGCACATGATTCTGGGCCAGCGGCCCGTCTGATTTGAGACCAAGAACCAACACGACAAGGAGATCCCATGGACATTCGTAACGAGTTTCCCGCCTACAAAGTGAAGGACATTTCCCTGGCCGACCTGGGCCGCAAGAAGATCCGCATGTCGGAAAAAGAGATGCCGGGCCTGATGGCTCTGCGCGCGGAGTTCGGTGCGCAGAAGCCGTTGGCTGGCGCGCGCATCGCCGGCTGCCTGCACATGACCATCGAGACCGCGGTGCTCATCGAGACCCTGGTGGCCCTGGGCGCCGAGGTGACCTGGACCTCGTGCAACATCTATTCGACCCAGGACGAGGCCGCGGCGGCCATCGCCAAGGCGGGCGTGCCGGTGTTTGCCTGGAAGGGCGAGACCCTGACCGACTACTGGGCCAACATCGAGACCCAGATCACCGCGTTCAAGGGCGGCAAGGGGCCCAACCTGTTGCTCGACGACGGCGGCGACTTGACCCTGTTGGTTCACAAGGGCGTCGAGTTCGAGAAGGCCGGCAAGGTGCCGGATCCCTCGACCACCAACGTGGAAGAGATGAAGGTCATCCTCACGCTGTTGGCCAAGTGCCTGAAGGCCGACAACCAGCGCTTCACCAAGCTGGTCAAGGAGATCAAGGGCGTGTCCGAGGAGACCACCACCGGCGTGCACCGCCTGTACCAGATGGCCAAGAACGG
>CAZHUY010000008.1:0-49389 GCA_964535465.1 uncultured Myxococcales bacterium | reverse complement strand
ACCACGAGGGCTCCGCCTCCTCGGCGGGCCCGGCCACGCTGCCGACCCTCACGCAACTCTGACGGTTCGGACAGTCGGCCGTCGCGCGGCACGCCTCGTGGCATCTTCCCATCGTGCAGACGAAGGGCGAGCTGCAGTCGCATTGTGCTCGCCAACGCGCTCGCTGGCAGGTCGAGCGTGGCCGGATGGGGTCAGCGAGGCTCACGTGGTTCGACGTACCGGCACCACCAGAACCGGGCACTGAGATTTGTGCAGGACCCGTTCGGTCACGCTGCCCAACACGGCGTGGGCCAGCCCGCCGTGGCCGTGCGTTCCCATGACGATCAGGTCAGCTTCGATTTCCTGGGCGCGCCGGACGATCTCGGTTGCCGGTGAACCGTCCATGGCCTTGGTGGCACAAGGCACGCCGGTGGCGCGCACCCGCTTGGCCTCTTCGTCCAGTCTCTCCTGGATTTGCCGGGCGATGTCCGGCATCAGGGTGGTGAAGGGCACCATCTCCACCGGCGGCGGCAGCATGGTCACCGAGGTCGTCACGTGGAGCAGCTCGAGGCTGGCGTCGAAGACCAGCGCCAAGGCCTCCGCCGACCGCACCGCCTGCATCGCTGGATGGGAAAAGTCGGTCGGAACCAAGATGCGTCGAAACTGCGCTCGCTCCATGGTCCATCCTCCTTGGCCTCTTCTTCAGCGTGGGCCGGCCCAAGCCCCGCCGCTCATGAAAAAATCGCGCGGTTACCAGGCCGCACAGGCCGCTCAGTAAATGATGATCTGGGGATCGTCGATCTTGAAGCACACGGGATCGCCCGAAACCCAGCGAAACACGTTGTACCAGAACTGCGGCACGTTGAAGCGCTTGTCCGCCGTCTCCCCGTCGCAGTTGGCTTGCGCCATGAACTGCGGATCGCCCTTCCATTGGCTGGTGTAGGTGACCCACTCGTCGGCGAAGACGAAGACCCGGCCCTTGCCGATCTCCTTGTGCACCGCCACCTTGGTGTTGCCATCGCTGGCCATGACCTGGCAATCCGAGCAGTTGATCGAGCGCCCGTGGAAGACGCCCACCTGGTTGGTCTGGCCGTCCAGGTTGCTGGTCAGGGGAGGATCGTTTTCCCAGCCGCCAAAGGCCAGCGAGCTGTTGCGGCAGTAGCAGGTGTTGTCCGGGCACTGGGTGAAGATGTCGTCGCCGTTGTAGGAGATGCCGGCGAAGCTCAGGAGCTGGTTGGTGGACTTGACCTCGTCGGTATTCCCGCCGTAGCCGGTCATGGCGATGAGCCCGCCGCCGTTGTTCACCCACTCCGAGAGCGCGTCGATCTCGTCCTGGCTGAAGGTCCAGACGTTGTCGTTGCCGCCGTACTCGGCGTCTTCCAGGGCCTGCAAGATGAGGACGTCGTACTTGCTGAGGAAGTCGGCGGTGAGCGGGAAGGGCTTCTTCGCTTGTCGCTCATTGCCGTACAGATCCATCTTGGCGGTGGCCTTGCTGTTCATGTACTCCTGAAAAGCATCGGTGTTGTCGCCATCCCCGCTCTGGTTCCCGTAGTGGGCGACCTTGCCCAGCGAGGCGATGGTCATGCAGACGCACTTGCCGTCTTTGTCCAGGTGCCGGCAGCTATCGGCGTCCGTGTTGTTGTTGTAGTGGCTCGTGCCGCCGTCCAACTTGATGCTGCCCAGCGGGGAGCCCCCCATGTTCAGCGGTGAGCTACCGCCCGCGCTGGATTCGTCGTTGCCGCCCACGCCGCCGCGGCCACCGGAGTTGTCGACCGAGGCTTGGCTGCAAGCAAGTGCGGGCAGGAGAGAGGCGACTAAGACAAGAATTCTAGGGTGAACCATGACTCAATAATAATGAAGGCGACCGAAACGAGAAAGCCCGGAGCCGGGCCTGGTGTGCGCTTCGGAACTGAATGATGCCGACGGCCGAAGGCAGGAATGAGGACAATCGCCTGTTGCTTGTGTGCACGAAGTGACGGTAACCTGCCGCCATCATGCGCCAGACACTCGTTTCCATCGTGGTGGCGGCCCTGGTGTCCGCCGTTATCTCCTATGTCGCGATCCGGGGCGACTATTTCCGTCGTTCGGTCGATGTGCCCGCCTTGGTTGGGGCCTCCGTTGACACGGCGCGCTCGGCTTTGGACCAAAGCGGACTCCTGCTGGTGGTGGCCGAGGATCGCGAGGATACCGGGGCGCCTCCCGGGCAGATCGTCGCCCAGCGCCCGCTGCCTGGTTCCAAGTTGCACGCGGGAAATGCCGTGAGCGTGACCGTGGCGCGTCCGCCCGTCATGGTCAAGGTGCCCAACGTGGTGGGCCAGTTGGTCGGCGAGGCCAAGACCCGCCTGGAGAAGGCGCGCCTGATCATCAGCAATACCGTGGAGCAAACCCACGCCACCCTGGGCGTGGGCATGGTCATCACGCAGAGCATTCCCGAGGGCGCGGAGGTCCGCGCGGGCAGTGGCTTGGAGCTGAAGGTGTCCAAGGGGGCCGACAGCATCACGGTCCCGTCCGTGACCGGCAAGTCGCTGTCCAAGGCCAAGGAGTTGCTGACCCAGGCCGGTCTGACCACCGGGCAGGTGCGCTACGGATCCAACGACGACCGCAGCCCCGGCATCGTGCTCGACCAGAAACCCGCCGCCAACACCGCGGTGGCCAAGGGTGCGGCCATCGACCTGGTCATCAACAGCGACTGACGACTCTCCGTCTCGCTTGACGGTCTGAACGCAGCTTTCGCGTCCACGCAAAAGTTGGTACGGCTTGCGCTGTTATCGGCGGCAGGCCGTGGCATCTCATTGTCGTGTTCAAACGGCAATTTTCGCGGTTCAGTGTGGGGAGTCGCGCCGGGAGATGCACGGGATGAATCTGCAGGAACAGCTTCCTTGGGGACGACGATTGGGGATTGGGGCAACCTCGATGCTGGTCTCCAGCGTCCTCAGGGCCTCCGCGCATGTCTCGGACAGGACCCTGGTGCGGGCGGTGCGCCGCCTGGCGGGCGTGAACCACTATCCCATGGGACAGCAGTTCCTGGAAAAGGGGCTGATCTCGCTCAAGCACGCCTTGGTTCACGCCAACCCGGCGTACCGCAAGAGGCTCATCCGGAGCCTGGTCATCAACGAAATGGTGCGCGGCGAGGCCGTGCGCAGTCGGCTGACCCGCGAGCTCGGGTTCGAGTTGCCTGTGCTCCTGGTGATCTCGCCGACCATGCGGTGTCCTCTGCATTGCTATGGCTGCTATTCGGCCGAGTACGAACGCTCGTCTGACCTGGACGCGGCTCTGTTCAATCGTGTGCTGGACGAAGCCAAGGCCCTGGGGATCTACTTCATCGTGGTTTCGGGGGGGGAGCCCTTCACCTATCCAGGCATTCACGACATCTGGAAACGACACAGCGACATGTGGTTCCAGGTCTACACTTCGGGCGTGACCCTGAACCAAGCCGGGGCGCGGCGCCTGGCCGAGCTGGGAAACGTCATGCCCTGTATCAGCGTGGAGGGCTTCGCCGAACAAACCGATCGGCGAAGGGGCAGCGGGCACTTCAAGCGCCTGATGGGGGTCTTTACCAACTTGCGCGCCGAGGGCGTGCCCTTTGGCTTCTCGGTGACCACCACGCGCGAAAACAACGAGCTGGCGACGTCGGACGAATTCGTCAGATTCTACATCGATCAGGGCGCCTCGGTGGGTTGGTACTTCCAGTACATGCCCATCGGTCGGGAGCCCATGCTTGACCTGATGCCGACCCCCGAGCAGCGCCTGGCGCGTTTGCATCGGCTGGGCGAATTGCGCAAGCAGTTCCCTCTGTTGCTGGCGGATTTCTGGAACGATGGCCCCTTGGTCGGGGGGTGCATCGCCGGTGGCCGTCGCTATCTGCACATCAACAACGCCGCCGAGGTCGAGCCCTGCGTCTTCTGTCAGATCTCCACCGACAGCGTTCGCGAAAAGAGCCTGCTGGAAATCCTGCAGACTTCGCGCCTGTTGCAGGCCATCAGAAAGCGACAGCCGCACAGCCCGAACACCCTGCGCCCCTGCATGATCATCGATCACCCCGATGTGCTGAAGGCTGTGATCGCCGAGGCACAGCCGCATGAAACCTGTCGAGGCGGCGCGTTCCGGCTGGTCAACGATCTGCTCCCGTCGTTGCGGTCGTACGCGGCGAGGTGGAAAGAGCTGGCCGACCCGGCTTGGGACGCGATGAACGCTGGCGAGCGGGCCGAGGCCAAGGCGGCCGAGCCAGCCACGGCCGAGGCCCTCACCGTGCCCGTCACGGGTGGGACGCAGAGGACCTGAATCCCTCCTCGTGTTTCGCTTTGGTGGCTGGTGCTACCGGCCGGTAGCATCAGCGGGCCAGACTTCGCTAGACAGCAGAGGCGTGACGGACGGGGACCGGGCGGTGAAGCTCGGTGCGACCGTGGGCGATCTGCTTGTCCCAGATGCGCGCCAGGAGTTGCTCCACCTCGCGAGGATTGCCGATGGAATCGATGACGTGCTCGGTGGAGGTCCAGTCGCTCCAACCCGAGCCGTGCACCGTCAGGACCGCGATGTTCCTGGCCGAACGCAGGAGCGCGCTTCCCAGCTCGATCGAGGGGGGGTCGAGGAGGGACGACGAGAGATCGTCCACGGAGGGGTGTCGGGAGGCCCAGAAACCGGCCACCGCCTCGGCCTGCAGGGGCGCCAGGCTCGCACTCTGGTGCCACAGGTACTCGGCGCTGCCCACGCAGGTTTCGATGTTCCACAGGCCGCCCAACATGGCCAGCTCGGCCGAGCGCGAGGTGGATGCGTCCTCGAGCAAGCCCGCCACGGTCGCGAGGCCGTTTTCCAGCGGCCGGCCGGGGAGGATCCAGCCTTGGGTGGTGCGGTACTGTCCCGCGGGCACCCCCAGCAGAACCAAGGGAATGTGATCCAGCGCGCCTGCCGCCGTGAACGCGGCCGCCACCAGGGCTTCAGCCGAGGGGGCGTAGTGATGGGCCGGTGTGACCAACACGCGCGCCCCAGGGGCTCGCGCCAGCAGGTAGCCAAGCGGCAAGAGAACGTCGGGCCGTCGATCCATGTCACCCGGACGCGCCATGATCGAGATGCCGCGCCAGGCGCAGAGTTGTGAGTGGGCCAAGGCCTCGAAGGCGGCAGGGACCACGACGATCATGCGTTCAGGGGCGATCAGGCCCGCGTAGCGGCGAACCGTCTGTTGCAGGAGCGAGCCGCGCCCCGCGATGCAGGCCAACTGCTTGGGGATATCGGCCTCCTCCAGCGCCTCGACCAGGGGTTTCAGGCTATGGTCGTGGCCATCCGCCAAAATGATCGCGTGCAGGTCCGTCTTCTTGGTCATCGCACCCTCCTTGGGCCAGAGCGCCGTCATTTCATTGCAAGCCAGGGGCCAGTGACCAGACGCATGCTCAAGGGATGGTGATCGTGTGATCGCGGTGCGCGGAGACGAGGGGCGGCTCACTGCAGCGGATTGAAGAGGCGGTAGTCCAGCTTGGGCAGCAGGCCGTCCATCAGCTCCAGCGCGGCCAGTTTTCCCGCATCGATGTGGTGGTGCTCGACGTCGTCGAGCAGCTCGTGGAAGCGCGAGAGGTGATCGAGGAACCGCCGTTTGGCGTAAACCTCGGTGGTGCCGTTGGTGATGGCAAAGGGCCAATCCGAGTCCTGCACCAGCATCAATTCGCGCGCGGCTTGGCGCATGGCTCGATCCTCCAGCGAGCCCGCCGCCAGGATGGGCGTGCCCGACAGCGTCCTCGCCATGCGCTCGGAGGCCTCGTGCATCGGCTGCCAGATCCATTGGGTCTTCGGGTTGATCCATTGCTCGGAGTAGCCGTTGTGACCCCAACTGCTGGGCGAGGGCACGGCCCGCTGCTGTACCGGGTGGTCCGCCAGGTACTGGCTGGGTGTGGCCGCCTGCAGATCGTCGTTGGCCTGGGCCAGCTCGCGCAAGACGTAGTACAGCCATTGCGTGCCTTCGAACCACCAGTGTCCGAACAGCTCGGCGTCGTAGGGTGACACCAGGGCGGCCGGGAAGGGCACCCGGTGCGAGGCGTGACGGGCTTGTTCGCGGCAGCGGTTCACGAAGTCGCGCGCATGGGCCTGCGCCGCCTCGCGGCCGCGGTCGGGATCGTAAAGATGCTTGTCCTTCCCCGGGCCGGTGATGCGGTGATACTTGATGCCCGTGGCGGTGCGCACGCCCGGCGCGTATTCGTAGGGGGCCAGATAGTCCTGATCCAAGTCGTAGCCGATGTCCCGGTAGTACTCGCGGTAACGCGTGTCCGCGGGGTAGCCCACCATGCTGCTCCACACCAGCTTGGAGGTGGTGTTGAGGCGGCCGAACACCGCCAGGCCCGACGGACAGTAGAGCGGCGCATAGGGACCGAACAAAGGCTTGGGGGTGGCGTTCTCGATGCCGTGGCTTTCGACGAATGAGTAGCGCAGCCCGGCCTCGGCGAGCACATGGTCCACGCCGGGAAAGTAGCCGCATTCAGGCATCCAGAAGCCCTTGGGCTTTCGTCCGAAGAGGCGTTCGTGCTCATCCACCGCCGAGAAGACCTGAGCGCGGATGGAGCCCGGATAGGCCGACAGACCCGGAAAGTAGGCATGGGTGCTGGCGCAGGTCATCAGCTCGAGCAAGCCGGCTTGTTCGAATTCGCGAAAGACCGGCAGCAACCGTTTGCCCGCGCGTTCGACGAACACCTGGCGGGCCTCGGAGAAGAGCGAGTGGTACATGTGCGCCAGCCGGTTCACCTCGGGCCAGTGGCGTGTGCGTTGGATCTCCGCCTCGGCCAGACGCAACGACATGTCGAGGTGGCGCGTGCAGCGTTCGCACAGGATGGGGTTGTCCAGCATGGCCGCCAGGGAAGGCGAGATGGACAGGGTCATGCGAAAGCGAATGCCCTCGGCGCGTAGGCGATCGAAGAACTTGATGAGCGGAATGTAAGTCTCGGTGACGGCCTCGAACAGCCAGCGCTCCTCGAGGAAGCGGTCGTACTCCGGATGGTGCACGTAAGGCAGGTGCGCGTGCAGAACCATCATCAGATAGCCTTTGGGCATGGTGTCCTCCTCTTCAGCGCTTGCCCGAGAACTCGTGCGTGACCCGCTGATAGCCGCGCTCGCCGATGCGGCGGCCGACCTCGGCGTCGAACAGCGCACGTTCCAGGCCCCAGACGCAACTGCCTGGGTTGGGATAGACGATGATGCTGTCCTCTTCGTGACGGCACAGGTGATCCGAGACGATGTTGGTGGCCACCACGGGCCGGTGCGCCGACCAGCCGGCCAGAATCTGCCAGTCCTCGGTCTTGACCCGGCTGGGCACGGCCACCACATCGGCCGCGGCGACAAGCTCGCGCACCTCGCGGCCCTCGACGTGTCCCGCGATGCGCACGGCATAGTCGAGCAGCATGTAACGTGACATGACCCGCAAGGGCCAGATGAGCGGGCCATCCCCCACGATGACCAGGCGGGTTTGCGGATGGTTCTTGAGCACGGCGGGCATGGCGCGCATGAGCAGATCGGGCCCGTGGCGCTCGTCCAAGTCACCGACGAAGACGATGGTGGGATCGATGGGGCCAACCAGGTAGCGAGCCTTCACCAGCCCGGGATCGAGGCTTGACGCGAACTCCTCGACGGGAAAGGTGCGCGGCGGTGGCTCGGGCGGGCGATGCTCGGTCTCGGGGACCTCGTGACGAGGCGGCATCTCGCTTTCGGGACGGTGCCGCGCGCGTGGGCCTGAGTGATGGCGCGTCTCTGACCTGTGGACTACTTCTCGGGCTTCCATGTGGATTTTCCTCCCGTCACGATCTCGTTCAGCTCCGCGAAGCTGTTCGCGCACAGCTCGGCGTAACGGCGGGCCAGCCCCGCCCAGCTCGCGCCTTGACCTTGTCGAAGCCCGTTGCGCCCCATGGCCTCGGCGTGCCGGGTGTCCTCCAACAGCCGGCTCATTCCCCAAACCAGGGACGGAGGATTGTCGTAGACCACCAAGCCATTCTCTTCATGGCGGACCAGGTGGGCCGGACCTCCGTGGGTGACCATCACCGGGCGACCCGCCCGTCGCGCCAGATCCACCACGCCTTCATCGCCCCAAACACGATGGCGCGAGGGCAGCAGCATGGCCTCGCTGGCCCGCAGCAGGCCGATGAGCCGTGGCGACTCGACGTGGCCGAGCAGGCGAAGCGCGTGGGCCACGCCCATGTGATGGGCCCGGGACTGCAGGTGGGCGTGGAGTTCGCCGCAACCCACCACCAGCAGCTTGACGTTTGGTGCGCGCGAGACCACCGTGGGGAGCGCCTCGACCAGCAGATCGGCACCCGCCCCGTGGTCCAGCGGACCCACGAAAAGCAGCAGACGGTCGAAGGGATGAAGGCCGAGCTCGGACTTGACCCGACCGAAATCCAGGGGCGCCTCCCATTCATCAGGCGGTCGGCCCTCCATGGGGAAGCAGTGAACCCGCGACTGGTCGGTGCCGAGTTGCACGAGCGCCTGCTCACGCAGCCACTCGGGCACGATGAGACACTCGAAGAGCCGGGCGGCCTCGCGTTCCGTCCTTTCGATCTGACGGGAGGCTTCATCGGGGGGCGCGCCTTGCCTGCGTGTGCTCTCCAGCGAGCTGAGGGCGAGCAGGGCGGGGCGCGACCCGACCCAGGGCACGAGCGCTGTCATCCAGTCCTGCATGTGGAAGAAGTCGAAGGGCGGGAGTTCGGCCAAGCGGGATTCCAGCGACCGCGCGAAAGCCAGCGCCGCGTTCACCGGGCCGTCGCAGGGGCCCAAGGCAAGCGGGTGATAGACCACACCGTCTCGCTTGAAATCGTCGGTCATGCCGTCGCGGGCGGGTACGAAGGCGTGCACATGCTGTCCCTGCTGGCACAGCTCCGTCGCCAGCGAGCTGACGAACGTGGCCACTGACCCCTGTTGACCCGTGGCCTCTGTCTCGAAGCTGAGCAGAGCCATGTTGAGTCCCTTGCGCAGGCGAGGGCGGGTGCGCTCGCGCAGGTAGGCGGCGGCCTCCCAGGGGCTGGGCACGGGCTCGGGGGAGAGCCGATCATCGACGTAGAGGGCCGTGTTGTCGTGCAGGGCAGACACGGTCAGCGAGGGGAAGAGAACCGCGTGCGAGCGCGCGCCTGGCAGAAACTCACCGTGGCGCAGAAGAAACCCGACCTCGGCGATCTGGGTGGTGCCCGAGAAGGGAAAGCTCACCAGGCGTTCGCCCTGGAGTCCGTCGACCAGGATGTCACGCATGCGGTGCGCGTTGAAGCCGTTGAACTCGATGAAGGAGACATCGTATAGCCGGATGAGCAGGCGGGCGCCGTCCCACTGCCCTGCCTTGCGGTTCGCGCTGGCTTCAACCCACGAGGGTTGCAGGCGCCACACCACGAAGGCCTGACCAGGAGAGGCCACGCAGAGGTTGAGGTAGCTGTCGGGGCATGCGTATTGGGTATGGGCGTGGCGTTCACCGATCTCCCAGGCGTAGCGGCGCAGGGCCTCGATGTCATATTCGGGAAGCGGAGAAGCGGCGGCATTGTCTCCTGAACGTATCCCCTTGTTGTTCGTCCGATCCGATCCGCGATCGTCTCGTGAATCCGCCACAACCCCAGTCTCCATCTGAAGCATCCACAGCCCCCTTTTTGAACGTCCATTTCAGCAGAGTTCGCGGTAGACCGATTCAGTTTGCTCCGCGATGCAGTCCCAACTGAAGACCGCATCCACCGCCGCCCTCCCGTTGCGCCCCATCCAGCACCCGCGAGCGTAGTCCGCCAGCACAGTGCCCAGGCCCCATGCCACCGAGTCCGGCGTGTCATCCACCTGGAATCCGTTGATCCCGTGCCAGACGAACTCGGCGGGGCCGCCCCGTTTGCTGCTCACCACTGGTCGGCCGGCGCTCCACGCCTCGAGGATGACGATGCCAAAGGGCTCGTTGCGACTGGGGACGGCGACCACGTCGGCGGCCTTGAAGAGATCGGCCAAGGTGCGTCCACCCATTTGACCCAGCATGCGCAAGGCGTGCGCCACTCCGAGCTGATGGGCCAAGGCGCAGATCTCGCCACGCATGTGGCCGTCGCCCGCGAACACGAACTTGGCTTGGGGATGGAAACGCAGGATGGAGGGAATGGTGCGAACCAGGATGTCCGGGCCCTTCTGCACGGTCAGCCGTCCAGCGAAGAGCACCAGCGGATCGAGCGGCCCCATGGCGTAACGACGTTTCACCTCGCCCGGATCCAGGTCGTAGTCGAAGGCGTGGGCGTTGACCCCGTTGTAGATGACCTTGGCCTTGCTGTCCGGCACCTGGTACAGCCACTTGATTTCGCTCTTGAGCTGGTTCGAGACCGTGATGATGCGGTCCACGCAGAAGGTGCCATGGCGCTCGTGGTCGGCGATGCGTTGGGCTTGGCCGCCATATAGACGGTTGCCGTTGCGGCCGAATTCGGTCGAGTGCATGGTCAGCACGGCTCGATGACCGCGGCCTTGCTTGGCCCAGGTCACGGCGTTGGACGCCAGCCAATCGTGGGCGTGCAGCACATCGAAGCGGCCGATGCCATCCTCGACGGCGAAACACTCGGCCACGAAGGCCCGGCACATGTTGTTGATCTCGTCCACGAAGTTGGGGCTGAGCGCGAATGGACAGCGGTGGTAGTGAACGCCCGCCACGTTGTCGTAGTGGTTCTGACCTTGGCCTTGCCGGGTGAAAACGTGAACCTCGTGTTCGCGCCTCTGCAGGGCGGCCGCCAATTCGGTGACGTGAACCCCGACACCGCCGACCGCGATCGAATGCAACGATTCCCACGCAAACAACCCAATGCGCATGCTTGTTTTCCCCAATAGACCGAAACCGATGTCGACGGCGATGTGGTTCTCTACGGTGAACCGAGTGGGAGGCTGAAATGCCGGTATTGGATGCAAGCTGCGCGTGGTGTGCGTCGGAAAACGCCCTTGCGCTCTTCAGACGGTCCAGGCTTGACAGAGCCGATCCGGCGGTCAAGAGTTTGGCCACGGTTGCGCGGATATTGCGCAAGCAAGAGGTGAAGCATGAAGTGTTGGTTCTGTGAGGAAGAGGCGCGTGGCGTTTGTGCTGTCTGTGGACGCGGGCTGTGCCGGCAGCACGCGCAGATCCATGATGAGTTGACGCTCGCCAAGTCCGATACCTCGACGGGGTATGCGAGTTACTACAACGCCTACGAATCCCTGAAGTGCACGCGCTGTCGGGTGGAGTGGCGATCATTCGGTCCCCACGGCCCTCTGTTCTGAGGGGTCAGCGCGGTCGCTCGGTGAAGGTCTGCGTGGGCTCACCCGCGTCCACCAGCGAGACGCGCTTGCGGTTGGCGAACACGCGGAGGGCCAGGTAGACGACCGGGAGGATCCCCGCCACGATGAAGATGATGTCGCCGGGCATGCGCAACCATTCGAGGACGCGCACCGCCGGACGTTGGAAGAAGGCCGCGTCGCGGGCGTGCCAGTAGCCATTGGCGAAGGCGTCGTAGACCTGAACGCCGCCCAAGGGGATCAGATTGAGGAGGAGCATGAGCAGGAGCCCGATGTTGAGGCCCCAGAAGCTGGTGGCCATGGCGCGCCGACAGGCCCGATCGAATGGGACGAAGTGGCGGGCCACGAACATGAAGAAACCGATGGCCAGCATCCCGTAGACGCCCATCATGGCGCCGTGGCCGTGGTTGGCCGTCCATTGCGTGCCGATCTCGTAGTAGCTGACGATGGGGAGGTTGATGAGGAAGCCGAACACACCGGCGCCCAGGAAGTTCCAGAAGCCCACGGCGATGAGGAACATGACCGCCCACTTGTGAGGAAAGGCACTGCTGGGGGTGGCCAGAGCCGAGTCCGCGCCACTGGCGCTGCCCAGTTGCATGAAACGCCAGGCTTCGAAGCTGAGCAAGACCAGCGGGATGACCTCCATGGCGGAGAAGGTCGCGCCCAAGGCCATGTGGACTGCGGGTGCGCCACTGAAGTACAGGTGGTGCATGGTCCCGATGACCCCGCCCACCGAGTAGAGGATGATGTCCAGGTAGACCACCCGGGTCGCGGTACTGGTGCGCACCACACCCAGGAGGACGAAGATGTACGCGACCATGATGGTGGTGAAGAGCTCGAGGAAGTCCTCGACCCACAGGTGCACCACCCAGAAGCGCCAGAAGTCGATGACGGGGAAGCTCGAGCCTTTACCAAAGGCCAGCCCGGCCGCGTAGAAGATGGGGATGGAGAGGGCGCTGTACAGGAAGAGGGAAGGGAGGTCGGCGGGGTGCTCGCCACGCAGGCGGCGCGACAGGCCACGGACCAGGATGGCGACCCAGAAGAACATGCCGGCCACCAGCAGAAGCTGCCACAGACGACCGAGATCGAGATACTCCCAACCCTGCGCCCCCAACCAGAACCAGGGCCCGCTGCGTGGGATCACGTCTTTGTAGCTGGCGGCTTCGCCCACCAGGCTGCCCAGCACGACCAGCACGATGGCCGCGAACAGGGCCATGGCCAGCTTGTCCTGATGGCGAGGCTCGTGACCGGTGATCATGGGCGTGATGAAGATGCCCATGGCCAGGAAGCTGGCCGCCACGAAGAAGATCGCCAACTGGAGGTGCCACACGCGCGACAGGTTGTAGGGCAACCACTGACTCAGGTTGGTGCCGTAGAAGGTGGTCGGCTCGACGTGGTAGTGGGCGTTGGCGCCGCCCAACAGGCCCTGCACCAGGAAGAGACCCGCCACCACCAGGAAGTACCAGGCGGTCGCGCGCTGGGCCGGGGTCAGGGCGATTTGCTCGGGCGGGCGGAACAACACGCCACCGCCGGCTTCCTCACGTTGGCTATGGCGCCAGCCGAGCAGGTCATACTTGCCCACGAAGAACAAGACGATGCCGGTGCCGCCCAGCAGGGCGATGAGTGAAAGGACGCTCCACAGGAAGACCTGGGGCGTGGCACGGTTGCCCGCCAGCGGCTCGGGTGGCCAGTTGTTGGTATAGGAGTAGTCGGTCCCGGGGCGCAACGCGGACGCGACCCAGGCGGCCCAAGCGAAGTAGGCCGTCAGCCTGCGAATCTCGTCGGGATCGGTGATGCTCGGGCGGCGAAGACCGGTTTGTGTCGGCTGGTCCGCGAAGAAGGCCTGGTAGTGATCGCGCATGAGCTGGAAAGCGCCCACCTGACCGGCGGTCAAGGGCAGGGTGTCGGTGTTGGCCTGGTACCGGTTGCTCTTCAGCTCGCGCTCGACCTGGGCCTCCGCCGCGGCCTGCGAACGTCCCTGGTCACTGTATCTCTTCACCATGGCGACCGCGGCCATGTGCAGGTATTGGGCGGTGAAGTCCGGGCCCAGGTAGGCGCCGTGCCCGAACAGGGTCCCGTATTGCATGAGTCCGTACTTCTGAAAGATGTGCTGCCCGGCCATGATGTCCTCGCCGGTAAATAGAACCGCTCCATCGGGGGTGGTCACCCGCGCGGGAATGGGTGGTTGATCGCTGTGGATGCGCAGGGCGAGGTACCCCAGGACACCGAACCCGAAGGCGAAGGTCACGATCGAGGCCTGAAACCAGAGCGAGGAGATCACCGGGGGGCGTCGCAGGGTCATGGCGAATTCGATGCGAGGTGTTTGGGGCGCGTGTCCCGTTGCAGGCCGTTTGATGTCGGTCGCTAGGCGGACCGCGACGTGCTCTTCACATCCGTCCTCGGAATCAGTCCCGTGACATCGAGCAAGAGCAACCCCACCAACCAGAGCAAGGGAAAGCGCACGGTCGTGTGGCGCATATCTCCCATCTGATCGCCGCGAGGGTCGTCACTTGTCATTTCGACGATTTGCACCTCGCCCACCTGCACGAATCTGGGTTGCGGGTCAGGCGCGGGGGACTCCTGCCAGGCCAGCACCTTGAGCCCCGCGTTCAGGACCAAGAGAAGCAGAAGAGCGCCCAGCCAACGCATGCGAGGTCTACTTCACAATCCGAGCGCCCGCCGAGCCCGGCAGAAGACCGCGACCTCCGCGCTTGCTTCGCATGGTCCACCTCCACCAACCTTGGGCGGTTCGATGCCGCAAAACCGGCGCCCGTGACCACGGCGTGATGTCCTCGCCGAACAGACATCCAACGCGTGGTCAGCTTGGACTGGGTGCGCAATGGGGGGGGGGCCATGATCGTTGCAAGAATCATTCGGATCACGCTAGCCGTCGTCTGCCTGTTGTTTGCGAGTTGCAGCGACAGCTCGAAGGACAAGTTGCCCCTTTGTGGGGACGGAGGAACAGCCGTGGCAGCTTCCGCGGTGACGGTGGCCGACCTCGGCTTCTCGCCCCGATGTATCACCGTGCGCATGGGCACCACCGTGACGTGGACCAACACGGGATTGCCCATTCACACCGTGACCAGCGAGTCGAACGCCGCCGTCGCCTTCGACAGCGGTCCCCTGGGTCAGGACGGCGTCTTCACCTTCACCTTCAACCAGGCCGGGGTGGTCGACTACTCCAGCACGCCCTTTCGAGGCCAGGGCATGGTGGGGACGGTCATCGTGAGATAGGCTGTCCCTCGATCAGGGCGCGCAGCTCGTTGCGGGCGGCCACCAGCAAGTCCGGGGGATCCGGCCACTGCTCCAGGATCACGGAGCCGGAGAATGCGCGCTTTCGTAGTCGCTCGATCAGTCCTTGTATGCCCGAAGGATCCTGGCGGGACGGTCCGGTGAAGAGCGGCAGATGGCGGTCGGCATCGCCGCGGTTCTCATGCGCATGGATGTGGACGATGGGGATGGTCGTGGAGAGGCGATCCAGGTAACCCAGGTAATTGTTGTGCGTGCCCTGGTACAGGTTGGCGTGTCCGATATCCAGGCACATGGCAAAAGGCCCCGGGGGCAAGCGGGCGAACAGATCGTTGAAATCCTCGGGCGAGACGGCGACGGTGTTCTCCAGGGTCAGCACCAGGCCAGCCGCCCGCAGGATTTCGGAGATGTCCTGCAGGTCGTGCGCCAGCCATTGCGGGTCACGCGGTTCGAAGTGGGTGTTGAGCACGTGGGCACCGATCTCGTGGGCCAGTTCCACATCGCGCATGAGGGCCGCGCGTCCAGCCGTGCTGTGCAGGTCGGCGGTCAAGGTGGCGTGCACGCTCAGCCGCATGTCGTGCTCGAAGGCGGTGGCGCGAATGAAGGTGCGGGCATGGGGGCCGAGATCGGCGGCTGACCATCCGTGGTCCTCCGGGCCGCCATCGGGGAAGAACTCGAAGGCGTCGAAACCCTTCTCGATGGCAAAGGTGAAGGGCAACAAGGGCGGCACGAAGAACGCCGTTTGATTGCCGATGGCGAACGTCTCGTCAGTCATGGTCCAGCCCCACCTGTGGCCGTGTCTGCACCACGAAGAAACGGCCTTGTGCGTACACGCCTTCGATGTCTTGGGGGCCGCCCAGGATGCGCTCGATCTCGAAACCCAGCTTGGCCACGCCAGTCAGGACGCGCAGGCGCAGCTCGCTGTTCCACAAGAGATCGTCCTGCGCATAATCCAACGGGCGGGGTTGCGCGGGCGGCACCATGAAGCTGTCGTACAGTCCCGCGCCGGCGAATCCGGCCAGATCCTCGCCGTTGGAATCGGAGCGGAAGATGAGCCCCTGACCATAGAGGCCCAGGCTCTTGCTGGGGAAAGACAGAACGCGCGGGGCGGATTCGTTGCGGCGCATGGCGAAGCCGAGGGCGCGGCCCGCATGATTGCCCACCAGGATCTCTCCCAATCCGGGCACCAGCTCGGCATACAATTCGTCGCGATCGCCGGTGGCGGGATTGGCGGTGTGAATGACGAAGGCGTAATCGGCGGAGACCACCTCTTGAATGAGAACGGCCATGAGCAGTTGGTGGTCGGCCAGGCCGTTGGCGCGTCTATTGAAGAAGGCTCGCTCGTTCCATTTTGAACCCCACACGCGGGTGATGTTGCGCCAGATCTCCGGCCAGGGTTCAGGGTTGGGTAGGCCAGATGCGGACATGGCCGCGCGCAGGGCGGGCTCCAGTCCGGGCGGGGGCTGTAGACGCGTGGTCTGCTCACGCAGGTTGGCCAGCAGGTCCGACAGGGTTTCCGCGGGCGCGGCCGAGAGGCGTCCGAGCAGCGCACGATGCTCGTCAAGCAGTGTCCGATTGTCGGGGGCCTCCCAGGTGCGCTCGCACACGCCAAAGGGCAGGGCGACAGAGGCGGGCAGGTGGATCCACTCGGGCAGTCGCCCCTGAAGGCCGTGCAGGTTCAAGGTCTTGGCGCCCACCAGATCGTCGCGGAATCCCGAGGCCGTCACCGCCCAGGGTCCGGGGGCGGGACGGGACACCAACTTGCGTTGCGCGGGCGCGCTGGCGCCGGCTTGGCGTTCGGGTTCGCCCAGCTCGGCAGCGATCTCGCCGGCCGGCGTGACGCGCAGGTGAAGCCATTCATCGGGGTGGTGGCCCCAACCGTCCAGCCCCCCGGCCTCCCAGCAGGTGGCCAGCAGGACGCCGGCATTGCGCGAGCGCACCGCCAGGTGGGAAACCAGGTCGACCGTGCCGCGGCTCAGGATGGCGGTTACCCCCTGCGGGATGTCTTCGTCGCCGCGGATCTCGTCGAGGATGAGAATCGTCGGGGTCGCGTACACCCGTCCCTGCACACCGGCCAACGAAGTCTGACGTTCGGTCACGCCGCTGGCATGCCCGCGCCCGCGGCTGACCACTTGCCAGCTCCCCAGGCCCGCGCTGGCCCGCAGGCTCGCGTCCAGCTTGCGCAGCAAGGCCGAGGCCACGAACTCCAGCCGCCCGCGCACCACCTCTTCGGTGAAGAGGCGCACCGACCACTCGGCCGCGCCCACTTCGTGCCCCAGATGGTCGGCCAGCGGTTGCAGCAGACGGAAATCGGCGTCGACCATGGCGGCCAGCGCGCGGCGCAGACGCTCCAGCACCGCCTGTCCGTGCAGGGCCTCCTCGCGGCCCGCGAGCTGGGGCAAGCGTTGCAGGTGACGTAGCCCCAGATCCAGCTCGTCGTGGGGGCGCGAGAGCATCAGGTTGCGCAGGACCAACTCGGTCCAGGCGCGCAGGTCGGCCGGCGCGAGATCGCGCTGCAGGTTGCGCTCGACCACCACCCGCAGGAAATCCTCCAAGGCGAGATCCAGGTACAGCCATTCGCGCAGGCCTGGGCGACCGGGATGAAGCTGACCCTGGATGGTGGCGCGCACCTGGGTCACCGACTGCAGCAGCCAGGTCTCCGCCCCAGGCTCGCGGTGGCGGCGTCGCATGGTATCGAGCAGGTTGTGGGTGGCACCGTCCAGGAAGGGGCGGGCCGCCGCGATGGACGTGCCCAGGTCGGTGGCCCGGTGAACCGCGCGCAGCACGCCCAGAAACTCGTCGAAGTCGCGCAACAGCGCATCCCGTAGATGCGGCACGAAGTCCGGCTCGCTGCGGATGGGGCGCTCGTAGCTGCTCAGACGCTCGCGGGTGACGCCCCCGGAGTTCAGCGTGGCATAGAAAACATCGCGATCGCCGTTGGCGCGCAGGAAGGCCATGTAAGCCTCGGCGATGACCACGTCGTCGGGGGTGGTGTTGTTGTGTAGCTTCTGGTGCCACTCCTCCAAAAAATGCCCGGACACTTCCTTGATGTGGTGCCGGTGCATGATCTCCAGGATCCCGTCGCGCACGCGCTGGCCCTCGCCGCCACGACCCAGGGTGGTGACGATCAGGCGCAGCAGCGGACGCGTCTTGTCGGCCGAGGCGTAGCGCTCGCTCAACTTGAGGGTCAGGCGATCCTGGGCGTGGGCCAGCTCGCGCGGCTTGGTGTTGAAGCGGCGTTGCCAATCCAACTGGCGAATGGCCGAGAAGCGCAGCCAAACGAAGACCAGGGCCAGGCCCTGCACGTTGTCGGCCGGAAAACGATCGAGCACGTTGTGGGCCAGCTCGAAACGGTGCATGAGGGTCCACGAGTTGTCGCCCGCCTCTTTCTCGATGATCTCCTCGGCGATCTCGGCCAGGGCAGGGTCCTGCAAGGGGCCGGTCGCCTGGCCCGTGCGCAAGGGAACATAAAAATTGCTGCCGCGGTTCTTCCACCAACGCTCGTCGTCCGGCTGGTAGAGGACGAAGCACAGGGCGCGCTGTTCGCCCACCGGCAGGGTGAGGCGCAGATGGCGAAGGCCGTCCTGGTCGAGGAAAGGCGTGCGCGCGGCATGCGCGTCGAAGGCCGTGGTGCCGGCGGGCCACTCGCTCGATGGGGGCAGGCTCCATTGGCAGCGCCGGCAGCTCGCTATCCCCCAGTGCAACAGCAGGGGCCCTTCGAGATCGGTGGTGATGACGATGTCGGCGGCCTGTTCGGATGTGCCCACCACGACCGCCAGCTCGTAACCTTCCTCCAATCCATGCGCGATCTCGTGGCGCAGTTCTGGCGCACGCGCCATGGAGCGGGCGGCTTGCAAGGGCGGCAGTGTGGGTTGCGCGGTGACGGGCAGGGCGACGCGGTAGTTGCGGCCACGGTTGTTGTCCCATCGATTGCCGGCGGGGTGAAACAGCGCGAATTCCAGAAAGGCAAAGCCCCAAGCCGGATCGATCTGCAGGGTCAGCCTGGCGGTCCCATCAGCCTGCGCAAAAGGTGTCTGCAGCGCCCCCAACACAGGCTTCGAGCCCGCGGGCCAGATCCTGCGACTGGGGGTCTTCCACCCCGTGCGCTCGCCGCGCAACAACCCCCAGTGCAGAACGCACGCCACGGCCTGCTCATGTTCGAGTACACACGTGATCTTGTCGTTCTCCGCCCGAAGGTCCACCCGCAAACGGGCGCCTCCCGCGGTCTCGATGGTCTGCATGCCGATCCCTTCCGTGTTTCCGATCCGCTGCGCTGTCACCAATGGCCATGGCTATAGCACACGTATGACCCAGCCACGAACCGGAATGGCGTGAACACACGGGCAGGGCCAGGACCTCGAGGGCCGAAAACCGGAACCCCGTCAGCGGCAGAACGTGTGGACCATGGCGGGCAGCGGAGTATAGCCCAGATAACCGTCGCCGAACTGACCATTCTGGTTGGTGCCCCAACAGCGCAGGCCATGGCTGGCGGTGATGGCACAGCTCACCGCTCCCCCGGTCGCGATGCCGATGGCACTTGTAAGGGCGTCGCGGCTGGGTGGGCTCGCTCGGTTCTGGGTGGTGCCATCGCCGAGCTGGCCGACCTCGTTGTGGCCCCAACAGCGGACGCCGCCCTCGACCATCAGGGCACAGGTGTGCAGCTGGGGGGCATCGGTCGATAGCCCTCGACCTTGTCGCCAAGCTGACCGTAACCGTTGAGGCCCCAGCAACGGACCCCACCGCTCTTGCTCAAGGCGCATGTGTGTGCCTGCCCGAGGGCGACCGCTTCAGCAGCGCAAACCACCACCGGTCATCACGGCGCAGGTGTGAAAGTACCCCGCCTCGACGGCCTCGACCCTGCTCAGCACGTCCTTGGCTTCGGAGAGCGTGCACCTGGCGGTTGTGCCGTCACCAAGTTGTCCAGCGCTGTTGTCCCCCCAACATCGGACGGTTCCGCCCGACATCAAGGCGCAAGCGTGAAACAATCCGACGCTGGCATCTTGCACGCCGGTCAGCATGTCGGTTTCCGGCGGCGATTTCGTGATCCGCTACCCGCCCGTCGATGCGCGCGTCGACCGACAAGCGAAGCCCGCTGTCCAAAAGCGCGGGCGCACCATCGGGCGGGCCACCGTCGCGTGCCTTCCGAGGATTTTTCGCAGTCTCGTCGGCACCAGGCTGGAGAAGCGCTGTTCGCCCTCCGCAAGAGCCCTGGACGCAACAGCACGAGACCGAGCAAGGACCGGCAGCCCTTTCGTTCGAAGCGGAAACGACAAGGACCTAGCGCATGCTGCATCGGCCAATCTACACGATGGGCGCGAGACCGGTAAACCACATCTTGTGCGCTATAGTCGTGTCTCCGAGCGTTCGCCACCGCCAGGGCCACTCCCAAGAGAGTCGCCCCCAGCAAGGAGTCGCGTGTCGCCGCAAAGCACCTGTTTCCGTCGAACGTCCCTACTAGCCCTCACGGGGCTCATGTTGATCGTGGCGTGCGATGGCGGAGACGGCAGCGTTCCCGTGAGGACGGATGGGGGAGGCGATGCCAGGCTTTCAGCCACGGGGGGCGCGGTTCTCACGGGCGGGAGCTCGGGGGCGGGAAACATCGCCTCGGGCGGCGTGACCTCGGGGGGGATGGCGGGCTCATCCACGGGTGGCGCGTCGGAAACGGGCGCGGCTCATTCCTCGGGAGGGGCGTCGGCAAGCGGCGGCCTGTCGGCGACGGGCGGGGCGACGTCGAAGGTGGACGCAGGGGCAGCCGATGGGGTTCGCGAGGATGCGCGGCGCGGAGATGCGGCCTCGGACACGGCCCGCGATACCCGCCGGCGCACCGACTCGGCCCTTGGCGATGCCTGGATCGATCCCGGCACGGGCGTCGCCAACTGTCCGGTCAACAGCGGCACGACCCCGCTGCCCGCTCCTGGGGGGATCACCTGGTCACTGTCCATGGCCGCCAGCCCCACCGCCGCCGAGCGGGACGCCTACAACCGTATCATCCCGGCCATGAACACGGCGGTGTGCCTCTACAGCGCGTACACGACCCTGAGCAAACGATTGACGGTGCAATACAACGCGGGGGTGGCCACCGCCGACGGCACCACCGACGGGGCGAGCGCCACCGGCAACATCCGGTTCGGCAGCACCGCCGCGATGAACTACATCACCGCCATGCACGAGATGGCCCACACCTTCGGCATCGGGGGGACCAAGTTCAATTCCATGTGTGTCAACGGTGTGTTCTCCGGCCGCACCGCCACGGCCGAGCTGCGCGCCATCACGGGCGTGGCCTCCGATGTGGTCGAGTGTGGCGGAAACCACTTCTGGCCCTATGGACTCAACTACACGCGCGAGTGGCAGGACAACAGCGAGGGCAAGAACCACTGTCGGATGGTGCTCGCCATCCGCAAGGACATCGGGCTCTAGCGCATCTTTTGCCCCGGGTCAGCTTGGCTGGGGCAGGCCGCTGCCGCATTCGAGCTGCTCACAGAGCTCCAGGATGCGACGGTTCTCGGGTATCCGTGTGAGAAACGACTGACGGGCCGAGGTCTCTTCGATGCCCTGAGCCAGCTCGGAGAGCCGCTGGGCGGCCGTGGCCAGCACGGTCCGCGCCTGGGCCTTTTCCCCTTCCTGCAGCCAGCACTCGGCCATGGCCAGCCTGATCGTCGATTCGCCTTCTTCGAGAGCGCCCAGGTCGATGAGCTGGTGATGGGCCCTGCACGCCTGCGCACGGGCTTCGTCCGTCCGTCCCTGCCTCAGCAAGGCCCTTGCCCACAGGGCGAGCGCGAAGGGGCGATACTTGGGACAGTCCTCCCAGGTCACCGCGGCGGCCGCGGCGAAGGCCTCGGCCTCCTGGAATCTCCCTGCCAGGAACTCCACGACCGAGAGATAAGCCTCGGCCGCTCCCTGAAAGTAGCGATTGCCCTGAGCCTTGGTCAGGGCACGAGCCTTGTGCCCAAGGTCGCGCGCCTCTTCCGACAACCCGAGATAGGCCAGTATCAGCGTCAAGTTGGTCCACGTGCCCGCGACCATGACCTTGAGATCGAGTCGCTCGGCCATCTCCAGTTCGCGCCGCATGCATTCTTCCGCTCGTTCCAGTTGGCCACTCAGGGAAAGCGCTTGCCCCAGGTTGGCCAGTGTTTCGCACTGGGCCCGTCGGTTTCCGATGCTCGCGTAGTGCTCGGCTGCCCATGCGAAATTGGCCACGGTCTGGCTGGGTTTGCCCGCCGCGACCGCCAGGTGGGCCTTCATGGTCGCGGCCCGTCCCACGAGAAGTGGATCCAGCTTGTCCTTGAGTCCTTCCAGGATAGACAGCGCGCGCTCGCGCATCTGCGACTCGCCGGTCTGCGCCAGGTAGCCGACCGCGTTCGCCAAGCACTCCAGCCAAGGGTTGAGCAGCTTGGGTTCCGCGGGACGTTCGGGCATCGCTTTCCACCAGTCCGCGATCTCCTGATACTTCCCGGTTGGTCCAAGCGCATCGAAGAGGCTGCTGGTGGCCTTCAACCTGGTGAGCGCGTGCTGGGACGCCAGGGCCTCGCGTGCCGCCGTCTCGGCCAGAGCGAATTCGCCCCTCCAGAACCGCACCTGGGACTCGATGATGCGCAGGACGTAAAGATCCTCGTCGGCAGCGCTCAGGTGAACGGCCCGTTCCACGCGATTCAGGGTGCCGGCCAGATCGTCGGCATCCAGGGCTTGCTGGGCCGCCACCTTCAACCAGTGGACCGCGCGCGCGTGGTCCTGGCCGCGCTCGAAGTGGTCCGCCAGCACGATGCCCTCGCGCTCGCCCGCCTTTTCCAGGAAGCGGCCGGCCAGCAGGTGGCCCAAGCGTCGTTCGTCGGGCGGCAGCATCTCGTACGAGGCCTGGCGTAGGAGCGCGTGGCGAAAGGCGTACTCGCGCTGGTCGGCCGAGGGGCGCGAGAACAGAATCTCCTTCTTGCCGAGGATCTCCAGCCAGCGGTCCACGTCCTTGCGACGATCCTCTTCCACCAGGGCCTTGATCCCCTCGGCGCGGAAGGTCTGCCCGAAGATGCTGCCGGCCCGAAGCACCAGTTTCGCTTCCGGCCCGAAGATGTCGAAGCGCGCCTGCACCATCCCGACGATGGTCTCGGGCAGGTGGCGGTCGTCGCCCACCTGGCCGCCGTCGATCACCACGCGCAGCAGCTCTTCCAGGTAGAAAGGATTGCCCTGGGCGCGCTCGACCATCCAGCGCACGCTGTCCGCCGCCAGCGTGCCCACCACGTGTTCGATCATGCGCTGGGCTTGCTTGGGCGGCAGCGGGCCCAGGTTGATGCGCTGGGCGCCGCGCTCGCTCCACAGGTTCATGAAGCGTCGGTCCACCTCGGGCCGCGCCAGCGCCACCACCATCAGCGGCTTGTCCTTCAGCACGCGCAGGGCCGCGTCCACGAAGCTCACGGTCGAGGGATCGCCCCAGTGCAGGTCCTCCAACACCAGCAGCACCGGGTGGTGCTGGCACTCGGCGTCCAGCCAGTCGACCCAGGCCATCTGCATCTGGTCGGCCATGAGGCGCGGATCCTGGCGCGCGGCTCGCAGCGGTAGGTTGTCGTGGTCAGGGAAGGGGATGGAGGCAATCTCGCCCAAGAAGACCGCGATACGCGGCCGTTCCTGGGCGGGTACGAAGCGCGTGACGTGAGCCGTGAGGCGTTCGCGTTGCAGCTCCAGGGACTCGCCCCCGACGATGCCGGCCGCGGTTCGCAGGGCGATTCCAATCAGAGCCAGGGGCGCCCCGTCGCGCATCGGATCGCCTCGGCCCAGCAGAAGCTCGAAGGGGCGCTCGCGCTGCTGAACGCGGTCGCAGAACTCCTGGCGCACGCGTGATTTTCCGCCGCCCGCCGGCGCCGAGATGAGCATGGCCCGGGCCACCGGCTCGTCACACACCTCGTCCCAAAGGCCCTCCAGGATGCCGATCTCACGCTCGCGCCCGAAGCAGGGGACCGTGCGTCCAACCAAGGTCCGGGGGGCCTCGCGCAGGCCCTTCTCGAACAGCAGGTCGAACTGACCTTCGGGCAGGGCCGCGATCTCGAAGCGTGTTTCCAGCAGGCGCGCGGTCAGGGCGTCGACGTGAATGTGGCCCGAGGGGGTGGCGGCCAGAAGTTGCCCCGCGTGGTCGATGACGCTGGCCCAGGCATGCTTGCCTGCGTGATCGATGCGCACGGTGGCAATGCCCAGCTTGGCTTGCGGGAGGGTTCTCTTGAGTCGCAGCGCACAGCGGCCGGCCTGACTGGCCTGGTCGGTGGGCGTGTTCTGCTCGCCGCCCAGGGCGATGACCAACGACCCACCGGCCAAGCGCTCCAAGCGAGCGCCCAGCGGGGCGATCTCGGCCTTCAACTGTGCCAGCTCGCCTTCGCTGAGAGCGGGATTCGCCAATCGATCGGAGAGAATTCCGGCCAGGTCCGCGGTCTGAGCCGGATCGTTCATGCGCGTGGCGGTGCCCGCATCCAGGGACGGCCGCGAGACCAAGATAGCCGCCAGCACCCGTTGTTCCCCGGCGGTTCCCAAGGAGGTCGGCGGTGGTGTGGCGTCGGGGGCCACAGCGTTCAGGTTGCTGGCAGTCGCCCGTCTCAAAAACTGGGTGATGATGTCCCCCAGCGTGGCCGCAATCTCGTCGGCCTTGCCGGGGCGCTGCTCTGGCTCCTTGGCCAGCATGCGCCTGAGCAAGTCCACCAAGCGCGCGGGAGTCTCGGGGCGCTGGCGGGCCACATCCACCGACTCGTCCAGGAGGATCTTGGCCATGATGGCCGTGGGCGAATCACCGGCAAAGGGCGGATGGCCGGCCAGGCATTCGAACAGCACGCAGCCGAGCGAGAAGATGTCGGCACGCCCGTCCACCGCCGTGGTGCCTCGGGCCTGCTCGGGCGCCATGTACAGCGGGGTCCCCAAGGCGGCGTTGACTCCGGTCAGGCTCGGGCTGGCCCGTGGATCGTAAAGCCGGCGCGCGATGCCGAAGTCCAGCACCTTGGCTTGGCTGGCATCGCCGTGTGACAGGAACACGTTGGCGGGTTTGATGTCGCGATGGACGACACCGAGCTTGTGGGCCGCGGCCAGGGCCTCGGCCACGCGTCGGCCGACCTGCAGCGTCTCCGAGACGCGCAGACGGCCGCGCGCCAGCCGGTCTTCCAGCGTCTCTCCCTGCAACCACTCCATCACCATGTACGGCTCGCCCTGGGGAGTCGTTCCGTGGGCCAGGTAGCGCACGATGGCCGGGTGGGCGAGGTCGGCCAGCAGCTGCGCCTCTTGGCGAAAACGCAGCGGCTGGGTGCCCCGGTTTTCCGACAGCACCTTCAGGGCCACGTCTTCGCCGGTCTGCAGGTCCTTGGCCCGATAGACCAGACCCATGCCTCCTTCGATCGGTTCGCCTTCGATGCGAAAGCGGTTGCCGTAACTCGTGGGGGGGACTTCCGGACTCACGCTATGGATATAGATAACGACAGCAAGGGCCAGGAGCACAAGCAAACAACGGCGTTGGCTCCTGATCTAGCGGTCCTGGCCGCGACTGTCTTCACTCCACTCGGGCAGCGCGCCGATTCGTTCCGCGAGCTGCGTGACGGCCGCGCCTCGCTCTGCCGTACCCGGCTCGGTGCGACGAAGACGTTCGAAGATGCGCAGCAGCGCCCTGCGTGCGTCATCGTCCAGCGATGCGACAGGGCCCGCCGCCTCGACCATTAGCGCGGTGCGCTGGGCATGCGTGCGACCCGCGATGAGCGTGTGATGCAAGCGCGCGCGGCCCAGCAGCACGAAGGGAAATTGGACGTTCTTGGTCGGCCCGAATCTGAGGCGCTTCCCGCCGAGAGGCTGGCGCAAGACGCGAATGCTGGCCATCTGGTCCGAGGTGAAGAATCCCAGCGCGCCCCCCACCACGCTGCCCAGCGCGGCGCCCAGCAGCAAGGAAGAGCCGGCCATCGCGACGTCGATCGCGCCACCCGCAACCGCCCCGCTCACCATGCCGGCCGCCACCAGATCGCGCTTGCGCAGTCCGAAGGCGATCCAGCTCTCCTGTGACAGCAGGTCGGCTTCGAGCAACTCCATCTCATGCTCACGGCGCTCGAGATCCGGGTATCCGTAAATCACCTCGACTTCCGCGCGCGCCCGACGCTCGAGCTTGCGCAGTCCTGCGCAGTATCTCTCCTGCAGCGCTGCCTCGTGTCGCGCCGGATCGTCCTCCTGTTCGACATCGAGGGTCTCGCTATGGGAGAGGGCATTCGCGATCATCTCCGCGACCACCTGCGCGGCGTCCTTGCGCTGGCGGCGGCGATTATCGATCAAAGCCGCGACCCCGCGCTCGAGCGGCGCACGCCATTCTTCGCGCAGCTCGCCGAATGTTCGCAGCAGATCGATCTGTCGGGCAAACGGCGCCGCGAGCACGTCGAGCACGCGCACGACCCGGAAGAACTGCTCGAGCGCCGCGCGCCATTCCTCCACGAAGCGGGGGCTGCCGATGGGGTTGATGATCGCCATGCTGGGGCGCCCGGTCCATCGCAGGATCTCCATCTCGGCTTCGTATTCCGGCCCGTAGGGGGCCGCGCCATCCACCACGTAGATGAGACCGGCCCCCTCCACGATGGGGCCGAGCAGCTCGCACTCGTCGGCAAAGCGCGGCTCGCCGGCATGTTCTTTCACGAAGCGCGTGACCACGCCGGCCCGCGATGCCGCATCCCCCTCGCGCTGCCTCATCCAGTCGAGCGCGGCCCGGGCGCGCTGGAAACCCGGCGTGTCGACCAGCGTGTAGATCACCTCGCCGCCCACCCGCATCGGATAGCGGCGTGAGCGTGTCGTCGTTCCTGGCTCGGGGCCGATCGCCACCGACGTGTCTCGCGCCAGTGTCGCCACCAGGCTCGACTTGCCTTTGTTGGGGTGACCAACCACCACGAAGGTCGGCTCGCTCGTCATGGCCTATCCTCCGCTTGCGGCGCGGTCACACGTATCCAGGGATCGCCCACCGTGGCCATCTTGCTCCGCCAGACGTCCAGGTGGCGCTGCTCGGGCGCGGGCAGACCGGCCTTTCCGCTGTCTGCCTCCGCCCCGGCGTCGATCCCGATGGGGACCACCATGATGGGCAGCCGGTCTCCGCACGCCGAACGCAGGCCCTTGAGGAAATCGACGAACTCCATCAGCGGCGGCTCCCACGCCTTCACGATGATCGCGATCCCGGCCGCGAGATCGTGCGACTTGGCCAGGCGGGGGCCGAGCAATCGGTCGTCTTCGGGCGACAGGGCTCCGCCCGCGTGATGCACGGTCGCGTTGCCGAACGAGGCAGCCGCGCGACGATCGTCGACGGGTGCCGCGGCCCAGTTGACCACGGCGCCGGCCGACTCCGGCACCGCAGCCACCTTGTCCTCCGGTGTGCGGACGAGCGATGCGCCCCCGGACTCGGGCTCCGTGGCTTCCGTCTCGACGCGTGCCCGGTGCAGACGGCGCAACAGCGGCCCGAGGCCTGGCGTGGCCAGCCAGGCCGCGCGAGCGGCTGAGCGCACGCGCAGCAAGGCCAAGGTCAGTGTCAGCAGACGCGGCAACAGACCATACGCGAGCATGGCCATCACCGCGAACGACCACCATCCCCCGAGACGTGCCGCCTGCTCGCCGGTGAGCGGTGCGGCCGCCACGCGGAAATAGCGTGAGTCGCGGATGAGCTCGGCCGAGGGGGACGCTTGTGGGACGAATCCGCTCCAGGGCGCCGACACCACGTCCGTGATGGTGTGCAGCCTGCTCGCGTCCTCCAGCGGGTTGCCTGTGGTCAGCGTCGTGCTCCAGCCGAAGGCCAGATCACTGAAGACCACGAGCCCGAGCGAAGCTGTCAGGGCGGCCACCTGGAATCCGAGCGCGAACACTTGCGACCAGCGCAGAAGGATCCATTTCTGCAGAACGCCATGAACTCGCTGGTTGGCACTTGCCCGTCCGGTCAACCGCTGCCACGCCTCGCGGGTGGTTTGGGGCAGAAAACGAACGACCAGTCCCGTCAGGCGGCCGGGGCTGGCCCTGGACAGCAGCGAGGCGATGGTCTCGGCACCCGGAAGCCATGCCAACATGCCGGCGGGCATCGCCGACCAGCAAAAGAGCAGGAGAAAGACCGCCGGCAGCAGCACGAAGGCGGCGAGCACGGCGAGTGCGTTCACCCGGCCCGCGCCGTCGTAATAGAAGACCCCGAGCGCGGTCCCCCACCCCACGACCCCCCCCGCCAGCGCCGTCAGCCAGCCGGCCCCCGTGAGGAGGGCGGACACGCGTTCGCGCAGTCCTCGCAACGTCGCATCCTCCGCGCAGGCTCTGTCGAGCCATAGCTGGGACAATGCCAGGTCGGTCCCCGGAAGCGTCCCGGCCTCCCTTCCGATCCGCTGATCGCGCGCCGCGATTCCGGCGGGTGACATCGATTCGTCCCGCTCAAGAGCCGCGGCAAGCACGAGTACATCAGCAGCGGTTGGCTGGAAACGGAGATTCTGCGGCATCGCCACGAGCATCGGTCAGCCCGCCGAGGATGGCAACAAAGGAACGGGCCGTGCCGGCTGCTCAGCGGCGGCGGTGCCTGGCACGGCCTGGTCGACCTGGGCCCAGCCTGGGACCGTCGAGGATGGGGCGTGCCCCTCCCGTGTTTCCGGGGCGGCGGACCGGCCTATCTGGGCGTACTCGCAGCTCATTCTGGTGGCCTTTGCAGGACGCGGTTGACGACGCCCACTTGTCCCTTACATTTTGCGCCATGTTTTTCGTCACCAGGCCAGCCCCAGCAGTAACCATGGGCTTCCTCGTGTTCGCCTCCCTCTGGGGAACGGCGATGCCGGTCCTCGCGGCAGGCAAGCAGACCCAGGAGGTGCAAGAGCGTTCGAACCGTGAGCGGGAGGCGAGACGGGCCTGTCTGATCGGCGACTACGCCAAGGGCGTGACCATCCTGGCTGATCTGTTCCTCGACACCAAGAACCCAACCTACATCTTCAACCAGGGACGGTGCTTCGAACAGAATCGCCAGTACCTCGATGCCATCGCACGCTTTCAGGAATTCCTGCGGGCCAGCGCGAGCACCGAGCTCGATCCAGGGGATCGGGTGGCCGCCGAACGGCACATCAACGACTGCAAGAGTGTCCTGGCCGAGGAAAGAGAGAAGACGGGCGCAACCTCCCCGGCTCCCTTCGTCGCGTCGGCGCCCGAGCCCGCAAGAGCGCCGGAACCCGCGCCCGAGACGGGCACAACCGTGGCCACCCAGGCCGAGCCGTCGGACGCTTCTTCCGAGGCGGGCGCGGGATTGCGCATCGGCGGTGTCGTCACCGCTTCCGTCGGGCTGGCGGCGGTCGTGGCCGGAGTGGTCTTCAATGTGAAAACCAACAGCATGGCCAAGGAATTGAAGGACGTCGGCGGCTATTCACCCAGCAAGGAAGCCAGTCGCAAGAACTATCGAACCGCGGCCTGGGTCGGCTACGGCGCCGGCGCCGCGTGCATCGTGACCGGCGCGGTGCTGTACATCGTGGGTCTCAAGCAGGCCGACAACCCGCAAAATCTGGCCCTTCTGCCCGTCCTCTCCGGCGGCCAGGCTGGCGTCGCCCTGACGGGAGCATTCTGATCATGACCGTCCTTCGTTTCGCGTTGCTGGCCCTTTGTCTTCAGAGTGCGGCTTGTTTCACCAAGTTCGAGAGCTCGGACATCAGGTGCCAGGACAATTCGCATTGTCCCAAGGGCTGGATTTGTTCGATCCCCGCGAACAGCAAGGTGGGGGCCTGTGTCTCCGTCACCTCGTCGACCGGAGGGAAGGGCGGCGCTGTTTCTGACGCTGGCGCCACTGGAGGCAAGGGCGGCGCCAGCGCTGGTTCGCAGAGCAGCAGCGGGACCGGTGGTCTGGGCGGCGTTCTGGTGAACAGCGACGGCGGCACGACTGTCAGCTCGGCGGGCGGCGAGTCGACGGCCGGCGCCGGCGGTACCACGCACGCCGCGGGAGGTAGCGGAGGCAATCCAGACGGCGGGGTTCGGCCGACCGACGCGCCCGCGCCCTTGCTGGCCAACGGCGCTTCCTGCACGGGCGGTTCGGAGTGTGAAAGCGGTCTGTGCGTCGAGGGCGTTTGTTGCGACAGCGAGTGCGATGGACAGTGCGAGTCGTGCGCGCAGACGGGTTCGCTCGGTGCCTGCAAGACCGTGAAGGGAAACCCCATTTCCGGCAAGCTCGCGTGTGACGGCACCGGCACGTGCAAAGGCCAGTGCGACGGCAACGGCAAGGCCTGCACCTATCCCGGTGGCACCACGACCTGCAAGGCGGCCAGCTGCAAGGACGGCAAGGCCACACCCGCGGCGGGCTGCGACGGCCAGGGGACGTGCACGACCCCAGACGCGAACGCCTGCCCCAGCAACCTCTGCTCCAGCGACGGCAGCAAGTGCCAAGACAACTGCGAGAGCGGCAACTGCGGCCAGGACATGTATTGCAGCAAGACCGGTGTCTGCCTGGCCAAGAGGAAGAACGGCGAGCAGTGCACGGGTAACGACGAGTGCGTCTCCGCCGTGTGTGCCGACAACGTGTGTTGTGCGACCGCGTGCGGCGGCCAGTGCCAAGCCTGCAACGAGCCCGGCAAGATCGGCACCTGCACCCGCGTCACCGGGACGCCGCGTGGAACGCGCCCGCCATGCAAGAGCGTGGTCGCGACTTGCGGAGGAACGTGCGACGGCTTGTCCGACACGAAGTGCGCCTATCCCGGCGAGGAGAAGAAGTGTAGCGCCGCCAAGTGCTCCGACGACCTGGTCACCGCGACCCCAGCCGAGCTGTGCGACGGAGAGGGTGCCTGCACCTCGGCCCAGGGCATCAACTGCGGCGCGAGCGGCAGCTACTGCTCCAGCGGCGCTTGCACCAGCAAGCTGCCGGCTGGCGGTTCTTGCACCGACAAGGTCCAGTGTGTGAGCGGCAACTGTTCAAACAAGACCTGCTGCGCCGCCGGGCTCACGTGGTGCGGAGACGCGTGTGTCGACCTGCAGACCAGCAACGCCCACTGCGGAGCCTGTGGCCGTACGTGCGGCAGCCAGCAGTGCATGGCGGGCCTGTGTTGCGACGCCAACAGCGTGAAGTGCGGTTCCTCGTGCTGCGGCCCCAACCACAAGTGCAGCAACAATGTCTGCTCGTGCAGCGGCACCACCTTGTCCTGCGGTCAGTGCGGAAGCTGGGGGTTCGACTCCGGTCCAAGCTCGACCGAAGGTTGGATCGACCCGGATTCAAGCACGGGCATCACCTCCTTGGCCATCAACAACGATCACGTCTACGAGGGCAAGTACTCGTTAGCCGTGGGTTTCACCAAGAACGCTCGGATCGAGGTCAAGCCTTGCCCCTCCCTCGTCTCGCTGGCCACCTACGAGCTTTCGGCCAGGGTCATGTTGTCCGGGACGGGCATGCCCGCGGAGGGGTGCTACGTCTACCTCAACTTCTCGTCCTACCCGGGCCAGACCAATGAACTCACCTACGGTGACTCGTGGTTCGAGATCCGCTACAGGTTCCCGGAAGCCCCGACCAACGACGAGTCATTCATCGGCGTCAGCACCTACTGCGAGGGCTTCACCGGGACGATGTACGTCGACAGCGTCACCCTCTTGAAGTGACCCCTCAGTCCTCCGCCTGCAGGTGCTTCAATTCGACGCAGCTCGTGTCGCTGGGCACGTGGCGCGACAAGGCCTTCAGGCAGGCTCGCAAGGCCTCGGTGGGTGCCGTTCCATCCCTGGGCGAGATGGAGACCGCCTGGTTGCGGCCCGACTGCTTGGCCTGGTACATCGCGTAGTCGGCCAGCTTGATGGTGTGTTCCAGCGACAGGAACTCGGGGGCCGCACGACAGAACGGGATCCGCGCGTAGCCGATGGAGCAGGTCTTGTGAATCACGGTGTCCGGGTCCACCGTGATGGAGCCGGCTCTGACCGCTTGTAGAACCCGCTGCGCGAAACGGGCGAGATAGGCTGGGTCGGTCTTGTTCAAGACGACCAGGAATTCCTCGCCACCCCAGCGCACGATGAAGTCGTCGGCGCGCACCAGGGATTTCAGGATCCTCGAGATGTTGACCAGCACGGCGTCGCCGGCCGTGTGGCCCCAGGTGTCGTTGACCTGTTTGAAATGGTCGATGTCGACAAGGAACACCCCCATGACGTTCTCGGAGGGGGAGAGATTCCGGTTCTCGATTCCCTGGGGGCTTGGGTTCAGCTTGCGCACGTAGCCTTCGGTCACGCCCGTGATGTGGTCGTGGAAGAAGCGACGGTTGTTCAACCGGGTCAGGGGGTCGATGAGCGACAGCTCACGAAGCTTGACGTTGGCCTGACGGAGCAGGTTGGTTCTGTCCCGAACCTTTTCCTCCATGTCCTCGTAGAGGCGCGCGTTCTCAATCGAAATGGAGGCTTGTGCGGCCAGGATGGTCAGGACATTCAGACGTTCTGTGGTGAAGGCGTGGTCGGTCAGGTTGTTTTCCAGGTAGACGGCGCCCTTGAGGAAGCTTTGCCGGATGACCGGCAGGCACAGCACCGACTTGACCCCACGCTCTTGCAGGTAGGGGTTGCCGCTGAAGTTGCCCTGAACCGCGGCGTTGTCCAGTACCACGCTCTCTCGCGTACGCTCCACGTATTCGACGATTTCGCGGCAGAGGTCGGGGCTGCGCTGGTAGGGGGTCGAAGTGACGATTTCGATGGCGTCCGAGGTGGGGCCCCTCTGCGCCACGATGTCCAGGGTGGCGCTCGACTCGTTCGCCAACATCAGGCATCCGTTCTGCGCGCCCGCGTTCTCCATGATGGTTTGCAGCAGCGTGCGCAACAGCTTCTCGGTGCGGATCTCGCTGGAGATGGCCTGGGTGGACTTGACGATCGAGGTGATGTCCAAGGCGGCGTTCGAGAGCGAATGCCCCGAGGTCCGCGGCTTGCGCGTGGTGCGGTGGGTCTTGCCGGGCGCGGGCGCCATGTCGTCCTTGAAAGCGAAGTAGTCGTGGTACTCGTGTTCCATGGCTTCGGCTTTACGAAGCGCCCCCCACTGTTGATAGTGGTAGTGGGCTTCGCGCAGAAAGGCCCGGGCGATGGTGTCGCTGTTTCGCTCGATCCAGAACTTGCCTTGCCGCTCGTTGATGAGCGCCACCATCTGCGGGAACTCCCGCTTGCGAATGGCGGCCAGCGCTTCTCGGTAGTGCTCCACCACTTTTTCCAGGGGCTCGCCTTGAACCGCCGCGAGCTCGGCGCACACCAGGTGGTATTTGTGCGCGAAATTGTCGGGGCAGTTGTCGGTGAACTTCTTCAGCTTGGCCAAGTTGGCCGAGATCTTCGCGTGCAGCGCCCCTCGATCGTGGGGGGCGGAGCGCTTCAACTTGTCGATGCACAACAGGCACTGCACGAGGAAATGGTCGGCCACGGGGAAATCGGTGCCCATGGCAAACAGCAGACCATCGGCCGACTCGCTCCAGCGCTCGGCTTGATCGGATTCGCCCAGCAGGAAATGGTGAAAGGCGTTGTATTGCGAGAAGCGACCGATGAGCACCACGTGCCGCATCTGCCCGACCGTGGCCATGATGTCCTCGTCGGTCTTGGCTTGCTCTTGCGCCTGCTCCGGGGTCGGCGTGGCTCGCAGCTTGCCGATGGCATGGGACACGATGTTGGCCAGCATGAGCTGGACGAAGCCTTGCGATTCCTTCAGGAACGCGATGGTGCTCTGGGTTTCGTCGCGGCACTCTTCCAGATTGACGCCCACCCAGAACATCAGGTGGATCTTGTGGGCCCGGGCGTAGGTGGCGTGTTGCAGATCCCCGACCTTCATGCCCAGCCGGTAGGACATCTCGTAGTGGTCGAGGCCCTCCTGGAAGTGTCTTCGCATGTGCGAGACATAGGTGAAGGAGAAACAGACCGGCGGTTTCTGCCATTCGACGTTCAGCTTTTCGATGAGGGCGAAGGCCACCTTGCCCAGACGATAACCGTTCTCGTAATCTCCCAGGGCCGAGCTGCTGATGATCCCGCAGTCGGCGATGCACTTGCAGGACTCGGCGGTGATGCCGTGGGCGAGCGTCAGGTCGGCCATCATCATGGTGGCGATCATGTACAGCGGGTAGTTGCACTGGATGGCGGACGGAACCACCTGGGACAGGAGGCGCATGGCCATGAGCTTTTCCGGATCGTTCATCTCCGGTAGCTGCAGAAGCTCCTCGGGGGCCATGCGCGCCAGGCTCTGCTGCAAGCGCCCCAGGCCCATGCCCACACGGCGTTGAATCTCATCCTGGGCCTCGGGCAACGAGATCCCGAAGGCTCTGAGGCTCTTGCGGATCTCGTCGATGGCGCCGCTCAGATCGCATTGAAACTCGAGGATGCGCGATTTCAGGTTGTGGACCGAGGCGCGTTCCAGGTTGTCGTGCGCCAGGTCGAACAACGGCTCGGTCAGCGTGGCCGCGCGCCCCAGGTCTCCCGCCAGGAATACGGACTCGGCCATCTGCAAGCACAACGGGAAGCGCTCATGCGGGCGACTGGTCCACTGATCCTCCTGGTGAAGCGAGACGGCGCTGGCGAAGTACTGGGCGGCGCTCTTGAACGCGGTCGCGGCGAAGGCCTTGCGGCCCGCCATGGCGTTCAGCTCCGCCAGCTCGACACGCTCGCCCGCCTCGGCCACATGGCGTTGTCCCACGTTGAGATGGTTGACCAGCGGGAACAGGTCCGCATCCCGAAACACCTTGAGCATCTCGCGCCCAATCGCGTAGTGAATGCGGGCCTGCTCCTCCTCGGAAAGCATGGATTGCACGGCCTGAACCAGGCGGTCGTGCTGAAAGCGAAAGACGACATCGAGGGCCGAGAGCTCCACCTGGCTCTCTTGCAGGCTGAGCAGACGATAGTTGCGATCGAGCGGAATGATGAGGCCCTTCTCGATGGCCTGCCAGAGGTCCAAGCCGAGCTCGCTGTCGGTCGCGCCGTGGACTTGCACCACGGTCTTCAGATCGAAGGTGTGTCCAATGCATGCGGCGATCTTCAGCAGGTTCTTCCCTCGCTCGGGCAGGGTGCGCAGCTCCTGCACCAGGAAGGCGACCACGTTGTCGCTCAGCTCGGCCCGGGCCACCTGGGCGAAATCCCAGTCCCAGTAGTTCTCCGTCGCCTTGTAGGCAATCGCGCCCTGCGTGTGCAGAGCCATCAGCATCTGGGTGGTGAAGAAGGGGTTGCCGTCGGTCTTTCCATGGATCAACCCGCTCAGCGGGCGGGTGTCCTGCGAATCGCGGCGCAAGGTGTCGGCCACCAACTGGTTGACCTCCTCGAGCCCCAGCGGCTGGATGACCAGCTTGCGTGTCCGATGGGGGCCGACGCCGGGATTGTCCGCGAAGGCCTTGAGCATGACGGACAGGGGATGACCCTCGCGCACCTCGTTGTCGCGGTAGGCGCCCACCAAGAGGAGGCCGGGCAGACCATGGCCCAGCAGGTACTTGATCAAATCCAGGGTGGGTGGGTCGCTCCACTGCAGGTCATCGAGGAAGAGCACCACGGGATGGTCGTTGCCGGTGAAGGCTCCCAGAAACTCGCGAAACACCAACTGCAAGCGGTTGTGAGCCGCGACCGGATCCAAGGGCCGAGGGGGCGGCTGCGGGCCGAGCAGCTGGCCCAGCCGGGGGAGCAGCTCGATCAGCACACCGGCGTTGCCGCCCAGCGCGTTCAGCATGGCCGCCTTGCAGGAGTTCACCACGTCGGCCGAGGCGCAGAGCAGTTGGTCGAGCAGGTCACGCAAGGCCCGCAAAAGGGCGCTGTAGGGGATGCTGGCTTCGAGCTGATTGAACTTGCCGGAGGCGAGAAGGCCCTTCTTCTTGGGAAGGAGCTTGTGTACCTCCTGAATCAGCGAGGTCTTGCCCACCCCGGGCGCGCCCGAGACCAGCAGCAGCCGGGCGTCGTCGTCCACGGCCTCGGCGAAGGTCTCTTCGAGCACCGAGATCTCGCCCTCGCGGCCGTACAAGCGGTTCGGGATCGAGAAGCGATCGCTGGCATCGGCCTCTCCCAACATGAAGGTCTCGATGTTTCCCCTCTCGGCGAGCTCGCGGATGCATCGATCGAGATCGGCCAGCACACCGGCGGCGCTCTGGTAACGATCCTCCGGGGCCTTGGCCAGTAGCTTGAGGATGATGGCGGCCACCGCTTCCGGGACATCCGGCCTCACCTGGTGGGGCGAGGGCGGGAGTCGCGCGATATGGGCATAGACGAGCTCGAGCGGGTCATCGCTGCTGAAGGGCAGCTGACCGGTGAAGAGCTCCCACAGGGTGATCCCCAGTGAGTAGAGATCAGTGCGGTAGTCGAGCGGGCGATTCATCCGACCGGTCTGCTCGGGCGAGATGTAGGGCAGCGTCCCCTCCATCGCCGCCACGTCCAGGGGAGACGCCGCCTCGCGCGAGAGTTCGGTGGCGATGCCGAAGTCGATGATCTTCACCACCCCCGTCTTGGGATTTCCGATGATGTTCGAGGGGTTGATATCCTTGTGAATGATGTTCCAGCGGTGAATCCGGGCGAGCGCGTCCGCGATCTGCGTGGCGATGTGCAGGCGCTCCTCGAAACCCGCACCGGTGAGCTGGGTGAGCGGCTCGCCGCCAAAATCCTCCATGACCATCGCCAGGCTGTTGCCCACCTCTTCCAGGGCGTGGACCTTGACCGTGCCTTGTCCGCGCAGCTTGGCGGTGATCTCGTATTCGCGCCGGAAGGAGGACAGGTCCTGGGCCGAGGGGTACTCCATGCTGAGCAGCTTGCAGACCACCGGCGCGCCATCGGAGGTGCGCACCCCTCGATACACCAATGTGGTGCCACTTCGGTACAACGTCTCAGAGATCGAATACCCCTTCAGAATAACCATTCCTTGCTCCTGGATCTCGACCTGACCAAGAGGCAATTGTAGGCCTTTTTGCCAACCCACGGACGGGTTTTCTGGGATGCGCCGTCTTGGGCAATCCCGACTTGCACAGGCGGGATCATGGATGAAACCCTTGGCTTGGGGCGGAATCGGATCTAGGTAGAGCCCATGCAGAAGACCACCAGGTTCAATCTCTTCTACGCGTTCCTGGCGATGTTGGGGGTCATGCTGGCCCACGACTTGTGGATGAGTTATCAGTCGGTGACCACGCTCCCCTACAGCGAATTCAAAAAGGCGGTGGCGGAGGGGAAGGTCAAGGAGATCGTCATCGCGGACAACGAGATCCGCGGCGAGCTGCAGGAAGGGACCGAAAGCAAGAAGTTCAAGACCACGCGGGTCGACGTGGACCTTGCCGATGAATTGGCCAAGCACGGCGTGAAGTTTTCGGGCCACGTGGAGAGCAGGGCCCTGGCCACCGTGCTGTCGTGGGTCCTGCCTGTCCTGTTGTTCTTCGGGGTTTGGGTGCTTTTGATGCGGCGCTTCTCTCGGCAGATGGGGGCGGGCGGCGGCCTCCTGTCCATTGGCAAGAGCAAGGCCAAGGTCTACGTCGAGGCCAACACCAAGACCACCTTCGCCGACGTGGCGGGTGTGGAGGAGGCCAAGGCCGAGCTGCGCGAGACCGTCGACTTCCTCAAGGATGCGGAACGCTACGGGCGTCTGGGCGCGCGCATGCCCAAGGGGGTCCTGTTGGTGGGACCGCCCGGCACGGGCAAGACCCTGCTGGCGCGGGCCGTGGCGGGTGAGGCGGGCGTGCCCTTCTTCTCCATCAGCGGATCGGACTTCGTCGAGATGTTCGTGGGCGTGGGCGCCGCGCGCGTGCGCGATCTCTTCGAGCAGGCGCGCGCCAAAGCCCCGGCCATCATTTTCATCGATGAGCTCGATGCCCTTGGCCGCGCCCGCAACGCCTCGCCCTTTGGCGGCGGGCACGACGAAAAGGAACAGACCCTGAACCAACTGTTGGTCGAGATGGATGGCTTCGACTCGTCGAGCGGCATCGTCTTGCTGGCGGCCACCAACCGGCCCGAGGTGCTGGATCCCGCGCTGCTGCGCGCGGGCCGCTTCGATCGCCAGGTGCTGGTGGACCGTCCCGACAAGCAAGGACGGATCGACATCCTCAAGGTGCACGTCAAGAAGGTCAAGCTGGAGCCGGGCGTCGACTTGGAGCAAGTCGCGGCCTTGACCCCTGGCTTCACCGGTGCGGATCTGGCGAACCTGGTGAACGAGGCGGCGCTGGCCGCCACCCGCCGAGGGGCCGAGGGGCTGTCCTTGAGCGATTTCAACTCAGGGGTCGAGCGCATCGTGGCGGGCCTGGAGCGAAAGAACCGCCTGCTCAACCCGCGTGAACGCGAGATCGTCGCCCACCACGAGATGGGGCACGCCATCCTGGCTTCGGCCATCGCGGGCGCCGACCCGGTCCACAAGGTCTCCATCATCCCGCGTGGCATCGGCGCGCTCGGCTACACCATCCAGCGGCCCACCGACGATCGTTACCTGATGACCCGCGAGGAGCTGGAGAACCGCATGGCGGTCCTGATGGGAGGGCGCGCGGCGGAGTATGTAATCTATGGTCACTTCTCGACAGGCGCGGCCGATGATCTGGGCAAGATCGCCGACATCGCCCGCAGCATGGTCACCCGCTACGCCATGGATCCGCGCTTCGGTCACGTGGCCTTCGAGGCCGGACAACCCTCGATGCTGGGCCCGGGCGGCGAGGCCTACCGCCAGCGCAACTACGGCGATGATACCGCCCGCGAAATCGACTGCGCGGTGCGTGCCATCGTGCTCACGGCCTTCGACCGGGCGGTCGCCGTTCTGAAGGACAACCGGTCGCTGCTGGAGGAGAGTGCCCGTCAGCTCTTGCAGAAGGAGACCCTGGACACCGAGGATCTGGGTCGGTTGTTCTCGACCATCAAGCCGGCCGCGCGCGAGTTCGCCCAGGCCCAAGCCTCCTGCGCGAAGCCTCGGTAGGCCCCTCCGCCCCTCAGGAGGTATTGCCGTGGCCGTGGCCGTGGCCGTGGTCGCAGACGAATGGAAGTGTCCGGCCACGACCACGTCTACGACCACGACATTGCCGGTTTGGGTTGCGGACGCCTTCTCTTTCCCCTTGCGCCGGCTGCGGTTGGCGGACTACTCAATCATCCATGCGCGCATGGCTCATGGATTCGCAGGAAGGTGTCTCCAAGCTCAGGCTGGCCGAGGTGGACGACCCGGTGCCCGGCCCCGGGCAGGCCTTGCTCGACCTGCACTTCGCGGCTTTGAACCCGGCCGATGCCTTCTTGTCCCAGGGCCTGTACCCGGCCAAGCCGACGCTGCCTCACGTGCTGGGGCGTGATGGTGTCGGTACGGTGATGGCGGTGGGCGAGGGCGTGCAGCAGGTTCACCCCGGCGACACGGTGGGCATCCTTCGTTGCGAGGCGGGCGTGACCAGCTGGGGAACCCTGGCCGGCAAGGTCGTGGTCCCCGCGGACAGCCTGGCGCCCATTCCCGCGGGTTGGTCCGAACAAGAGATGTCGGGCGCGCCCCTGGTCTTTCTGACCGCCTGGCAGGCCCTGACCCAATGGAGCGAGCCCGCGCCGCCGACGGCCGGCCAGGTCCTGCTGGTCACGGGCGCCTCGGGCGGGGTGGGCGTGGCCTCGGTGCTGCTCGGCAAGGCCTTTGGTCTGACCGTGGTGGCCCTGTCGCGCAGCGAGGACAAGCGGGCCCGCTTGACCAAGTTGGGCGCCGACCTGACTTTCGACCCGGCGCGGCCCGACCTGCGCAAGGCCATTCTAGAGGGGCTGGCCGGTCGCAAGGTGGATTTGGCCGTGGATACCGTGGCGGGCCCTGTGTTCAACCAGATCATCGCGGTACTGGGACGCGACGGCCGCATCAGCGTGGCGGGCCGCAGCGGGGGCGTGGTCCCCGACTTCAACACCGCCACACTGTTCTTCCGACGCAATCGCATTGGAGGCGTGGCGGCGGGCGACTACACCGCGGCCCAGGCCCAGTCCATCTGGGCGCGGATCGTGGACCTTCTGGACGGCATGGGCCAACGCCCGGTGGTCGACCGGGTCTTCCCCTTCGAGGACGTGAAGGCGGCCTTTGCGCGCCTGGCCGAAGGCCCCATGGGCAAGGTCGTCATCGCAGTTGGGTGATCCCAAAGGGTTTACCGACCTTTCTAGCCCGAAATCCGCTTCACTCGGGAGCGGGTGCTGGTTTACCCTGTCGCTCGTTTTCAAACCCGAAGCCGCAAAGGATCGCCCCCATGACGTTGCTTGAAGAACGAATCCAGTGTCCCGCTCTGATGGCCAAGCTGACCCCTGTCGAGGAGGCGGTCAAGCACGTCAAGCACGGGGACGTGGTGGGCATCAGCGGCTTCACCAAGTCGGGCGATCCCAAGGTCTTCCTGCCTGCCCTGGCCAAGCACCTGGCCACGCACGCGCCCGAAACGCGCATCTCCCTGCTCTCGGGCGCCTCGCTGGCCGAAGAGGCCGAAAACCCCATCGCGCCCTTCGTGGGCGCGCGCGGTCCCTACATGTCCTCCAGCGTGGCGCGCAAGCTGATCCATGCGGGCAAGATGGATTTCTTCGATCAGCACCTCTCGATTTTCGCGCGCGGCATGATGTACGGCTTCTACGGCGAGATCGATGTGGCGGTCATCGAGGTCTCGCGCATTCGCCCCGACGGCAGCCTCATCCTCAGCTCTTCGGTGGGCGTCTCGGTCGAGGCGCTGGCGCGCGCCAAGAAGATCATCCTGGAGGTCAGCACCGCCCAGCCCGACTTCACCGGCTACCACGACATCGTGGCGCCCGCCATGCACCCCCACGTGGGCTGGCCCGTCCCGGTGGTGAACGTGGGTGATCGCGTGGGCACCCCCTACGTGCAGATCGACCTGGGCAAGGTGGTGGCGGTGATCGAGTCCACCATCCCGGACTACCCCGTGCCCTTCAAGCCCACCGGACCCACCGACGTGAAGATCGGGCAGCAGGTGATGCAGTTCCTCTACGACTGCCAGAAGCGCTTCAATTGGGGCGACAACATCCCGCCCATCCAGTCGGGCGTGGGCAACGTGGCCAACGCCATCGTGGGCGAGCTTTACAACTCCTCCTTCCAGCGCATGCGCTTCTGGACCGAGGTGTTCCAAGACGGCATGCTCCGCTTCGTCGAGAACGAGGACAAGTTCGAGCAGGCCTCGGCCACCGCCATCTCCTTCTCCAAGAATGCGCGCAGCGAGTTCGATCGGCTGTTCAAGCACATTCGCGACCGCCTGGTGCTGCGACCCATGTGGCTGTCCAATTCACCCGAGCTCATCACGCGCCTGTTCGTCATCGCGATGAACACCCCCATCGAGTTCGATATCTACGGACACGTCAACTCGACGCACGTGAACGGCTCGCGCATCATCAACGGCCTGGGCGGCAGCGGGGATTTTCTGCGCAACGCTTACATCAGCATCGTGCACTCCCCCTCGGTGCGCAAGCTGAAGGACGGACGGGTGGTGAGCTGCGTGATGCCCTACGTGCGCCACATCGATCACACCGAGCACGACGTGAAGTGCTTCGCCACCGAGCAAGGCTTCGCGCCGACCTTCGAGCTGCGCTCGGCCCGCCACCGAGCCTTGGACATCATCGAACGCTGCGCCCACGCCCACTTCCGGCCCTTGCTCAAGGCGTACCTGCACATCGCCGGCGACGGCGATGCCCCGCGTCCCACCGACATGGACAAGCTCAAGGGTTGGTGGACCGAGTATGATGCCGCCTGCCGCAACTTCCCCAACGCCGAGAGCGTCGGGGCCGAATAAGGGCCCTCGGGTCGAGCGTATCGCATGCCGAAGACCAGCCAGCGCGTCGGAACGTTCACCGAGTCCGTCATTCGCCACATGACCCGGCTGGCGAATGCGCACGGGGCCATCAATCTGTCGCAGGGGTTCCCGGACTTCGACCCGCCCGAGGTGATGAAACAGGCGGCCGAGCGTGTCGGGCGCAGCGGGCCGCACCAGTACGCGGTGACCTGGGGCGCGCCCAATTTCCGTCGGGCGCTGGCGGCCAAGCACGCGCGCTTCTCCGGGCAGGACGTCGATCCCGACGCCAACCTGGTGGTCACCTGCGGCAGCACCGAGGCCATGATGGCGGCCATGATGACGGCGTGCAACCCTGGCGATCGCGTGGTGGTGTTCTCGCCCTTTTACGAGAACTACGTGGCCGACACGATCCTGTCGGGGGCCGAGCCCATCTACGTGCCCCTGCGCCCGCCGACCTTCCGCTTCGACGACAAGGACCTGGTGGCGGCCTTCGCGCAAAAGCCCAAGGCCATCATCCTGTGTAACCCGTCGAATCCCTCGGGCCGCGTCTTCACCCGGCCTGAGCTGGAGCTGATCGCCAAGTTGGCCGCCCAGGCCGACGCCTTCGTGATCACCGACGAGGTGTACGAGCACATCGTGTTCGCGCCTCACCGGCATACCTATTTCGCCAGCCTGCCCGGGATGCAGGAACGCACCATCACCTGCGGTTCGCTCTCCAAGACCTACTCCATCACCGGCTGGCGCCTGGGCTACGTGATCGCGGCGCCCGACATCATCGCGGGCGTGCGCAAGGTGCACGACTTCCTGACGGTGGGTGCGGCCGCCCCGCTGCAAGAGGCGGCCATCGCCGGCCTGGACTTGCCCGACAGCTACTACCAGGAGCTGCAGGCCAGCTACGCCGCCAAGCGCGACCTGTTCCTGGGGCTTTTGCGCCAGACCGGCCTCTCTTTCACCGAGCCGGAAGGCGCCTACTACGTCCTGCTGGACATCGCGGCCTCGGGCTGGACCGACGATCGCGCGTTCTGCGAATGGTTGGTCAAGGACGTGGGCGTGGCCGCGGTGCCAGGCTCCAGCTTCTTCCGCGAACCCGTGCGCAACCTGATCCGCTTCCACTTCGCCAAGCAACCCGCGACCCTGGAAGCCGCGGGGCGACGGCTTGTGGGTCTGCGCGAGCGCGCGTCTCGGGCCGCGCAACGCCGATAAAAAAAAACGGGGCACCGAGGTGCCCCGTTTCGTGAGTCAGGCGAAATCGCTTACTTGAAGGTGATGCCGGTGATGCACAGGCTCTTGACGTCGATGGCGGAGCTGCCCGACGGAACCTGGATCCCGATCTGGTCGATCTTGGCGACATCCGCCGCGGTGATGGCGGTGCCGGGGCTGGCCGTGTCGTAGCAGGTCTTGGTGAAGCTGGTGAAGGAAAGGGCTCCCGAGGCGTAGGCCTGACAATAATCGGTGCCTTCGGCGTCACCCTTCAGGTGCACCTTGGCGCGCAGGCCGCTGGAGGGCGAGCCGGTCACCGCGATGGTGACGGACGAGAAGGACTGCCCGAGCGAGCCCTTGGCATCGGTGGAGTCGACTCCCAGCATGACGCCCCAGTTGGCGGTGTAGTCGGGCTTGTCCTTGTCGAGCGCCGGAATCGTCGCCGTCATGCACAGCGAATCCTTCGTGCCCCACGTGGTCGCCGCACAGGACTTGGTGGCGCTGGTGAACTTCTCCGTGCCACAGGTGGGCTCGGTGATGGATTCCGTCGCGGTACCATAGGCGATCCAGCCGTAGCCGCTCATGGCCCCCACCGCCTTGCCGGAGCTGAAGGTCACCGTGGTGCCGGTGAGCCCGCTGCCACTGGAGCCGGCCGCGGCGCTGCTGCTGGCGCTGCTGCCGCCGCCGCCCGAGCTGCCGGCCTTGTCGCTGGAGCTGGAGCTGCTGCTGCCACCACTGGCGGAGGACGATTTGCTGCTGGAGCTGCTGCTGCCACCCGAGCTGCCGGCCTTGTCGCTGGAGCTGGAGCTGCTGTTGCCACCCGAGCTGCCGCCGCTCTCGCTGGAGCTGCTGCTCGACGAGCCGCCTTCGGAGTTGGAGCCGCCGCCGCCACCCGATGAGGTGCTGGAGCTGGTGGAGCCACCGCTGGGGCTGGTGTCGTTGCTGGCCGCGGGAAGACAGCCGGCCCCGGTCGCGAGCAATCCGGCGAAGCACAGGGTCGCGAATCCCATGCCTGCATTTCGAAGGAATCGTCCTGGTGTTACTTTTTTGGTCATGATGCCCTCTCTTGTGCCAGGTGGCTCGCGGCTGAATCTAACCAAGTGCGAATCAGGTCTCCTAGAGCTCACTCGATGGTCGGCCGGAATATAGATCATTTCTTCTCTTTGACGTCTGTCATTGACGGGCATCTTGTGATCCTGCCCACGCGGGGACCATGACTTGGCGCGAATGTGATGACCTGGGGCAGCGAAGGTTTCCCACTTCCCACGGGCTGCGTGTAAAATCCCCGCGTGGCGCAGCGAAAACCGAACCTGGCAAAAGCCCTCGCGGCCGCGCTTGCGGCGGTGGTCTTGACCATGGCCTGGGCGGCTCGGGCCGATGACCAGGCCACCGAGCAGGCCCGCCAGCACTACGAGAGCGGGACCAGAAACTATGACCTTGGGCGTTGGGACGAGGCCATTGCGGATTACGAGAAAGCCTACGAGCTGCGACCGGACCCCAGCTTCCTTTACAACCTGGCCCAGACCTGCCGACGCAAGGGCGACGCCAAGCGCGCGCTGGAGCTCTACAAGAACTATCTGCGCAAGGATCCTTCCAGCCCACAGCGCGAGGATGTCGAGGAGAAGATCGCGGCTCTGCAAAAGCAGGTCGACGAGGCGGCGACCAGGCCCGCCGTCGAGCCCGCGGCGCCGTCGGTCGCGCCGGTGGGCAGCGCGTACGGGGGCGGTGAATCCGTGACCCCGCCGGCGACCCAGCCTCCGGCCTTGCTGCCGGGGGCGGCGTCTGCCCAGGTCGCGGCCCCGCCCGGCGTTCCGGCCGTTCAGGGCGTGGGCCGTCCGTCCAATCCTGGGCGGGCTCTGCGCATCGCTGGCATCGTGTGCGGCTCGGTCGGCGCAGGGGCCGCCATCGTGGGGGCCATCTTCGGCCTGCGCGCCCGATCTCTGTCGAACCGGGTTACGGAGGCGGACGCGTTCAGCCGCTCCGACGATTCCGCCGGTCAGCGGGCCGAGACGTTGCAGTGGGCTTTCTACGGAATCGGGGCCGGCGCCCTGGTCACCGGCGGGGTGCTCTACTACCTGGGCATGCCGTCGTCGCCGGTGGCGCCGTCGATCAGCCTTGGCCCGCTGGTGGGACCGGACAGCGCGGGTGTCTCCGCCATGGGGGTGTTCTGATGGACAAGACTCGCACTCTCGCTCTGCTGGGCCTTCTTTGGGGGATCTCGGCCTGCCAGTACGATCCGCACCCGCAGGGGGGCAAGATGACCTGCGCGCCCGATGACGGCAAGCGCTGTCCCAGCGGATACGTGTGCGGCCCCGACAACAAGTGCTACAGCGGGACGGGCAGCAAGAGCGACATCGACGCCTCCCCGGCGGACGCGCCCGCCACGGGAACCACGACGGACGTGAGTTCAGGCACGGCGGTGGGTACGGGCAAGGACACCCAGACGGGCACCGCGTCCGTCACGTTCACCCGCACCAACACCGGCACGGGGACCGGCACCTCCGGTTGCGGCACACTGGGCGCGCCGTGCTGTGCCGGGGCCGTGTGCAACAACAATCGCATGGCTTGCGCAGCGGGAACCTGTGTCTTGTGCGGGATCGCGGATCGGCCCTGCTGCTCAGGGTCAAAATGCACCGACGACTCTCTGGTATGCAGCGCGCAGGTATGCCTGGCTTGTGGCGGCGCGAAGCAGCCATGCTGCGAGAACGACGCGTGTACGGGGGCTGCCTTTGCCTGCAAGGGCGGCCTTTGTCAGGCCATCGCGCGCGACGGCGGCAGCGGCGACTCCACGCCCGTGCCGCCCGACGGCGGTACCGGTGTGGCCACCGCCACCAGCACGGTCACGGGCACCGGGACGGGGACTCTCCTCGACGCCGGGAGCGATGCCCCGGCGGCCACGGCGTCGCACACCAGCACGGTCACCCGCAGCTTCACCTTCAAAACCACCGGTTTGTCTACTGGGACCGGCACCTCCAAGAACACGGATCTGAACACCCGGTTCATCATCAACACGGGCACGGGTTTCCACGGCCTCAACGGCACGGACACCGGCCGTTGATTCTCAGATGAGCTAGCGCGCGGCCGGATAGACGCTGGCCAAGGCGCGCGCCAGCTCGCGGAAGGCGGCGGCACGGTGGGAGAGTCGGTTCTTCTCTTCCAGCGAGATCTCGGCCATGGTGCGGCCGAGCGACTCGATGAAGAAGAGGGGGTCGTAGCCGAAGCCGCCCGTGCCCCGTGGCGCGTCGAGGATGCGGCCCTCGCAGGAGCCCGCGCGCACCACCTCTCGCTGGCTTCCGGGATCCACGAAGGCGGCCACGCAGCGGTAGCGGGCGCTGCGCTTATCGGGCGGAACACCCGTCAGCTCGCTCAGCATCTTGCGGTTGTTGCGGGCGTCGTCACAGGGCTCGCCGCTCCAGCGGGCCGAGAATACGCCCGGGGCACCGGCCAGCGCGTCGACCTCGATGCCCGAATCGTCGGCCAGGGCGGGCAGGGCGGTGGCCACGGCGGCCTGGCGAGCCTTGGCCAGGGCGTTGCCCTCGAAGCTCGGCTCGTCCTCGATGAGCGCGCACGCGGGCGCGACCTCGTCGATGGTCACCAGGGTCCAGCCCAGGCCGGCCTCGGCCAGCAGCACACCAATCTCGCGAACCTTGTGTCGGTTGCGACTTGCGACGACGACTCTCATGGCAGCTTGGCGGCCTTGAGCGCCTCTTGTTGCAGGACCAGCAACTGCTTGATGCCCTGGCTGGCCAGGGTCACCAGCTTGGCGTAGTCCTCGGCGGAGAAAGGCTCCTTCTCGGCGGTGCCCTGGATCTCGATGAACTGGCCGGCGTCGGTCATGACGAAGTTGAAGTCGACGTCGGCGTTGGAATCCTCGGTGTAGGCCAGGTCCAGGCAGGGCACGCCGTCCACCATGCCGACCGAGACGGCGGCCACGCCCCGGCGCAGGGGATCGTTTTTCAACTTCTCCGCCTTGTTCAAACGCCGCAGGGCCAGGGCCAACGCCACCCAGCCGCCCGTGATGGCCGCCGTGCGCGTGCCGCCGTCGGCCTGGATGACGTCGCAGTCCACCGTGATCTGCCGTTCTCCCATGCGGGGCATGTACACCGCCGCGCGCAGGGCGCGTCCGATGAGGCGCTGGATCTCCTCGCTGCGGCCGCTCGTCTTGCGCGCCGAGCGGGTATGGGTCGAACGCGGCAGCATGGCGTACTCCGCCGTGACCCAGCCCTTGCCCTTGCCCTCCAACCAGGGCGGAATCTTCTGCTCCAGGCTGGCTGTGCAGATCACCTTGGTTTCGCCGAACTCGACCAACACCGATCCCTCGGCGTAGCGGTTGAAATCCGGCGTGATGCGGACAGGACGTAACTGGTCAGGGCTTCGACCGTCAGAGCGCATGGTGGCGGGGAGAATCCCTATCCCCACCCAGGCTGTCAATGCGGATTGCTGCGCTCTACAGAAGAACCTGACGCATGTCCGAGAGAAAACCGCGCAGGCGCGCCGCGAAACGCGTGGCCTGGGCCCCGTCGTTGGCCCGATGATCATAGGAGAGCGACAGGGGCAGCATCAGGCGGGGCAGCCACTGGCCGTTGAGGTACAGGGGGCGCAGGTCGGCGCGCGACACGCCCAGGATGGCCACCTCGGGTGCGTTCACGATGGGCGAGAAAGCCGTCCCGCCGATGCCGCCCAGGCTGGAGATGGTGAAGCTGGCGCCCTGCAAGTCGTCCAGGCTCAGCTTTTGCTCGCGCGCGCGTTGACTCACTCCTTCGAGTGCGGCGGCCAATTCCCAGATGCCCTTGCGATCCACGTCGCGCACCACCGGCACCAGCAGGCCCTCGGTCGTGTCCACGGCGATGCCGATGTGGACGTAGCGCTTGAGGATCAGGTTGTCGTCCGAAGGATCCAACGAAGCGTTGAAGGTGGCGTGTTCCTTCAGGGTGACGGCCACCGCTTTCATGACGAAGGCCAGCAGGGTCAAGCGCACGCCCCGCCTTTTGGCCTCGTCGGCTTGGCTTCGACGAAAAGCATCCAGCTCGGTGATGTCGGCCTCTTCGTGGTGGGTGACATGCGGGACCTGCAACCACGAGCGGTGCATGTGCTTGGCCGTGACCTTGCGGACGCGCCCCAACGGGCGCGATTCGATGGGACCGAACCTGGCAAAATCGACAGGGGGCAGATCGGGCAAGCGAAACCCGGTCGCGCTGGGCGAGGGCGGGTGGGCGAGCGCCGCTCTGACGTGGCGACGGATATCCTCGTCGAGGATGCGTCCGTTACGACCGGAACCCGCGACGTGGCCGAGGTCCACGCCCAGCTCGCGCGCCAGACGCCGGACCGCGGGCGAGGCGTGGTGCTGAGGCTTGCCGGGGTCGAGCACCAGCGGAATGCTTTCCGTGGGAGATGGCCGGGCGCCACCTCGTTCGGCCAGGCCGGGCAGCTCGTCGGGGACGATGCCCGGGGTCCGGGGCAGAGGACGTGTCGCGCTGATGGGGGGGGCAGGAGACTCACTCGGCTGAGGCGAAGCGGGCGACGGTTTGCCTTGCGCGGGGGTGGGTGTGGGCGTCTTCGCGGCGGGCCCGCCCGTGGCGGCCTCCTCGCTCACCTCCAGCGAGGCCAGGGGTGAGCCCTGTGAAACCCTGTCGCCCACCTTGGCCCGCACCGCGCGCACCACTCCGCCGACGGGCGAGGGCACCTCCATGGAGGCCTTGTCGCTCTCGAGCACCACCACCGCCTCGTCACGCCCGATGGGGCTTCCCTCGCGGATCCGAACCTCGATGATGGGGACGTCGTGAAAGTCGCCGATGTCCGGGACGCGTACATCAATGGTCTTGGTCAACGCGTTTCTCCCTCAGATGGTCGTGGGATTGGGTTTCTCCGGGTCGATGCCCAGCTTGCGCATGGCCTCGCCCACCCGAGCGGGCGGGATGGTGCCCTCGTCGGCCAGCGCCTTGAGTGCCGCCAAGATCACGAAGTCGCTGTTCACCTCGAAGAACTGGCGCAGCCGGCTGCGACGGTCGCTACGGCCGAACCCGTCGGTGCCCAGGACCCGGTAGCGTCTGGGCACGAAGGGGCGAATCTGGTCGGCGAACAGTCGTACGTAGTCGGTGGCGGCGATCAGCGGGCCAGGGTGGTCGGCCAACGCCGTCTCCACGTAGCTCGGTCGGCGCGGCTCCTCGGGGTGCAGCAGGGACCAGCGCTCGGCCGCCAGGCCTTCGCGACGCAATTCGGTGAAGCTGGTGGCGCTCCAAACGTCCGCGGCCACGCCGAACTCGGTGGCCAGCCGTTCGGCCGCGGCCAGCACCTCGCGCAGGATGGTGCCCGAGCCGACAAGCTGCACGCGTGGCGCATCTGGCGAGCCCTGGTTCTGGCGCAGCAGATAGAGACCCTTGAGGATCCCCGGCACCGCGCCCTCGGGCATGGCCGGGTGGGCGTAGTTCTCGTTCATCATGGTGACGTAGAAGAAGACGTCCTCCTGCTCGGCAAACATGCGGCGCAATCCATCCTGGATGATCACCGCCATCTCGTAGGCGTAGGTCGGATCGTAGGCGCGGCAGTTGGGGATGTTGGCGGCCAAGACGTGGCTGTGTCCGTCCTGGTGTTGCAGCCCTTCGCCGGCCAGGGTGGTGCGACCCGCGGTGCCGCCCATCAGGAACCCTCGCATGCGCATGTCCGCGCCCGCCCAGGCAAAGTCGCCGGTGCGCTGGAACCCGAACATCGAATAGAAGCAATAGAAAGGGATCAGGCTGATGGCGTGGTTGGCGTAGGCCGTGCTCGCGGCGATGAAGGACGACAGGGCGCCAGCCTCGGTGATGCCTTCCTCCAAGATTTGTCCGTTGCGGGCCTCGCGGTAGGACAGCAACTGCTCCGAATCGACCGGCTGGTACAGTTGCCCGGTCGACGAGTAGATGCCGAGCTGACGGAACAGGCCCTCCATGCCGAAGGTGCGTGCCTCGTCGGGCACGATGGGCACCACCTGGCTGCCGATGTGCGGATCGCGGGTTAGTTGGCTGAGGATGCGCACGAAGGCCATGGTGGTGGAGAACTCGCGCCCGCTGCTGTCCTTGAGCAGAAAATCGAATGACGACAGGGGCGGAATCGCCAAGGGACGCGCCATGGTTCGACGCGC
>CAZHUY010000007.1:47029-50974 GCA_964535465.1 uncultured Myxococcales bacterium | reverse complement strand
CCCGTGCTTTTCAACCTTTTTTCTGATCCGGAATCACGAACGGTGATTTAGAACAAGATGGGGCCGCCTCGATGCGCGCTTGGATCAAAAACCTGGTGAAGGTCAAAGACACGCCCGAGGCGCTTGCGCGCGGCCTGGCGGTGGGTTTCTTCTTCGGTGTGAGCTTCTTCTGGGGCCTGCAGATCGCGCTCGCGGTGCTGGTCGCCCATCTCTTGCGCGGCAACAAGGTGGTGGCCGCCACCATGACAGCGGTCAGCAACCCTCTCACGACGCTACCCCTCTACAGCCTGTGCTACCTGGTGGGTCACGTCCTCATCGGCGGCGAGGATACCCTCCCCGACTTCGACCAGGTCCACAGCATCCAGGACTTCGTCGCGCTGGGGCCCCACTTTTTCCTCACCATGCTGACCGGAACGACGCTGGTCGGCCTGGTGGGCGCCGTGGCGCTCTACTTCTCGTCAAACCGTGTTATCGCCCTCCGTCGCTGGCATGATAGCAAGAGCGAGGCCCCCCACCCCGACGCAGGGTAGATGAAACATTCCCCCTGTTGATCGCGGAGGAAAAGAGGAAGAAGCTCCAGGCATGGACGACACACCACCTCCTCCTCTGGTCCTTCCCGCCAATCTCCGTCCGCCATCCCGCGTTCCGCTCATCGCGCTCGGCGTGGCCTTCCTGGGAACCGCCGTGCTCGCCTTCGTCCAATACCAGGGACGCGAGCTGGAACGCACTTACACCGCCATTGCCAAGAAAGAGCTGAAGGCGGCCAAGGACAAGATTGCCGAGCTGGAGAAGCGCGCCGAGCAGTTGCAGGCCGAGAAGGACGAACTGGAAGAAGCGAAGGCCGAGCTGGCCAAGAGCATGCAGGCCAAGGAGGGCCAACTCTCCGAGGTGCAGGGGACCTTCAAGAGCTTCCAGGAAAAGATGAAGGAGGAGATCGCCCGGGGTGAGATCGATCTCGAGGAGACCGGCGGCAAGCTGCGCGTGGGGATGGTCGACAAGATCCTCTTCGACGCCGGCGATGCCGAGATCTCCAAGCGCGGGGAAGAGGTCCTGGCCCGCGTGGCGGAGGCTCTGGTGGCCATCCCCGACAAGCAGATCCAGGTGTCGGGGCACACCGACCGCACCCCCATCACCGGCAAGCTGGCCACGCAGTACCCCAGCAACTGGGAGTTGTCATCGGCGCGCGCCGTACACGTGGTCCGCTTTCTGACGGAAAAAGCCAAGGTTCCCGCCGGGCGTCTGGTGGCCAGCGGTTACGGCGAACACCACCCCGTGGCCAGCAACAAGACGCCCACCGGCCGCGCGAAGAATCGCCGCATCGAGATTCTGCTGACGCCCATGCTGGCCCCAGTCGCGAAGTCCAAGCTGGAGGCCGCCAGCAAGGTCCACGCCTCCAAGGACAGTCACAAGAAGAGCAGCAAGCAGAGCAAGCGCGGCAAGAAAAGGCGCTAGCCGCATCGCGCGATGAGCCGATTTCCGGCGCACGAAACTCTTCTCAAGTGGTAGCCGCGATTCCTCACGGCGCTCTGTCCGATAATGCTGAACTAGTCCGCGACTCATCTGCAACTGAACACGCAGTCCTATTTCAAGGAGAGGCATCCATGTCCAGGTCGCACGCTCGTCTCGCGCTCGTATTGGCGGGTCTCCTAATGTCCGGCGCAGGCTGCGGTAGCTCCGGCTCGGATGACAAGCAGCCAGCGACCAGCACGGATGGAACCACGTCGACGGGCACTGGTGAATCCACCGGCACGACGACCGGCACGACCACCGGCACGACCACGGCCAAGCTGATCATCAACGAGCTACAGCCCGCGAACAAGGACACGGTCACCGACGAGAACGGCGACGCGGATGATTGGATCGAGATCTACAACCCGGAGGCCACGCCCGTCGATCTGAGGGGCTATTCCCTGGGCGATTCCGCCAACAAACAAGTCATCAACGGCTCCCTGCCGGTGCCGGCGGGCGGATACGTCCTCATCTGGGCCGACGACTCGCCCTCGCAAGGCAGCGCGCACCTCGGTTTCAAGCTGAGCGCGACGAAGGGTGACACGGTCACCCTGATTGATCCCAGCGGCAGAACCGTGGACACGGTCACCTTCGGCGCGGCCACCGAGCAGAGCGTCTACGCCCGCTACCCCAGCGGGACCGGCGCCTTCGCCTGGTGCACCCAAGCCAGCCCCGGCGTCGCCAACGGCTCCGCCTGCGGCGTCCCCTGAATCGGGCCGATCCGCGACGCTACTGACTGGGCTTTCTTAAAAGCCCGCGGCGGCTGGTATCAGAAGAAGCGACCGCAGGGCAGGCTCGCCTTGCGGATGGCGTAGCCGCCGCTCTCCCTGTCGTCGGTCCAATAGCAGAGCTTGCGATTCGCGCTGCAGGTGGAATCGGGTGCCATGGCAAACCCCTCCACGTTGAGCCCTTGGACGCCCTTGGGCGCGGCGATGGTGGCACGCAACACGAAGCGCCCGGCGGTGGGCGACGTGGGCTCGGGATCGATCTCGAACACCGTCGCCTTCCCTTCGCACTTGTTGTCACACAAGGACCACAGAACACCCAGGTCGCGGTCGAAGATCACATCCGTCGATTGTGCCTGCGGGCTAACCAAGGACGCCAAGCGGGTGAAGGTGCCACTGACATGGTCGAGGGCATAGGCGTAGATCATCCCGGTGACATCCATGCTGACGAAGAAGATGCCGGTGCCATGGTTGGGATAGGCCAGGGGATCGTAGGGGGCCTGCTTGCTCTCGTCGAAGAAGCGACGCTCCACCAGGAAGGTGTCGGGAACCCAGGCGATCCCCTCCAAGCCGCTGTTGGACGCGAACGGTGGCAGGTCGCCCGTCAGGTTCCACTCGTGGGTCGCGTCGAGCACACCCTTGGTTCCCACCAGCTCGTAGCGCAGGATGCTCTGCCGGGGGACATCCTTGTTGTCGTTGTCACGCTCGGCCACCACGTACATCTCGGCGCCCGTCCACTCGGTACGGGTGAGGCCCTCGCTGTCGGGGCTACCCGTGCCCTCCGGGTAACGTAGGGATTTGCCCGTGACCCAACCATCGGCGGCCACGCGCGACACCAGCGCGGGCTGCATGCTCAGGCGATGGATCTTCGCAGGCTCGTTCTGCACCGCCCACAGGATGGCGTCCGCCGCCGCCGTGGCGGGTTCGTAGACGAGCCCGCTCATGTTGTCGCCGAAGGCGTTCTTGCCGGTGACCGCGATGACCGTGCCGTCCCCGGGCCAGGTGGTCAGGCTGACGGGATAGACGGCGGCCCCGTTGGCGTCGAGCGTGGGCGTTGACGGCAGTTCGGCGGCGTCAGGCGCGGACGGGATCCCCGGAGTGGACGAGTCCGGCAGGGTGGGGTTGGTGGGCGATGATGCCTTCGATCCGCCACAGGCGCCCAACAGAAGAGACAAAGCCAAGACGCGGAGGGAAAACATGCTCGAATTCTACTTCCACTGGGCGTCAAGCCAAGCCGCGCGTTTCTGCAACCAGGTCTTCATGTACGTCACCTGAGCGGTCCAGGTGGCCTCCGTGGGCGTGTCGAAGGGGGGCACCTGCGCCTTGGTCAGGATGTTCCACTTCTTGAAATTGCGCTCGGCGGCGGGTCCCAGAGCCTTGGTCAGACCATCGATGCGCTCGGAGACGGCCGCATCGGACAGGAGTGTTCCGCGCAGGGTCTTCCAGCGCGCGACCAGCTCGGACTTGAAGGTGGGATCCTTGAGCAGAATCAAGAACCAGTCGCTGGTCCCGGACGAGCCCATGCCCCCGCCCGAGGATCCGGAGGGATCCATGCGCGAGGCATTGGCTTCGTATCCCCACCCTTCAGTGGAGATGTTGGCCATGGCGGTGGTTTTGATGCCCGTCCCGGCGATGAGATCGAAATCCCACGCCGGCCCCGCGTTAATCTTGGCGTCCCGGTCTTTGTAGAAGTACTGGCTGCGCACGTAGG
>CAZHUY010000007.1:44871-47019 GCA_964535465.1 uncultured Myxococcales bacterium | reverse complement strand
TCCATGTTGCGGGTGAACTCGTTCAAGATGATCTGATCGATCCAGGTCTTGGGCTCGATATACGCGGGAAAGCCTGAGGCCGCGTCGGCGATGTTGCTGCCGCGTAGGGCATTGTGGAACGACACCAGATGCTGGAGCAGGTAGTCCTTCTGCGCCGTGGTGATGGGGACGGGATCCACCAGCTCCATGTACTTCCACGGCTTGGTCGTGCCCGAGGGACAAGCCAGCGGGTTCTCAGCGGTGATCATCCACTCGAAGCTGAAGATGTAGCCGCCCGTGATGTCGGCGGCGTCGGTCTTGCTTTCATCGAGCTGCTTCAGATTCAGCCGGTTCTTCTGGTTCTTGATGGTCTCGATCACCTGGTAGACGCCCTGATAATCGTCGGCGGCCACGGGCTGCTTGTCCGTGTTCACATACACCTCGGCCAGCTTCACCCGCGGCGCGGCCATGCCCATTTCTCGCGCCAACTCGTACACGAAGTTGTTGTGCACCAGCGTCTTGTCGGCGTGCGGCCCCACCAAAGCCCAGTCGGATTCCGAGGGCATGCCCAACACTGGACAGTCGCGGTCGTCGCCCGCTTCATTGCGCAGCTCGAGACGGTAGGGGACCTTGTCGAACATGGCCGAGCTGTTGCCGCGCACGTGGAAAGCCGCGAAGCTGACCACGGTCGGCGTCTGCCCCAACGTGACGGTGCCCTCCGCGGCGGGATCCATGGCCAGGTACGCCACGTCCACATATTGTCGCTGTGCCTCGGCGGTGGGGAGCTTTCCGCTGCCGTAGGAATCGAGGATGATCACCGGCAGGTCATGGGTGGCCTCCACCGAGCGGGCCACATAGAGGGCCGAGACGCCCGTCCCCGTAGCCGTCCCATTGACGAAGGCCTGCGCCCGCAGCCGCGTGGTCGCGGTCAGCTCGAGGGGGCTTCCCTCGTACAGGGTCGAGGTCGAGGTGGGCGCCTTGCCGTCGGTGGTGTAGCGAATCTCGGCGTCGGCGGTGGCGGAGGTCATGCTGATCTTCAAGGTGCCTTGAAAGGTTCCGCTGGGCGCGGAGAACGTCACGCCGCCCTTGGTAAACAGGGCGCAGGCCCCCAGGGGCTGGGTTGCCCCGCTGGAGGAGCTGCCCCCCGCCGAGGTCGTGCCGCCGCTCGCGCCTCCCCCGCCGGATCGCGACACACCGCCGGACGCGCCAGCCTCGCCCGACACGGTCTTGCCCCCATCCTTCCCGCCCGAGCTCGAGCCAGACGCCGAGCTCTTGCTCCCCGTGACGCCCCCGGAGCTCACGCCACCACCCGAACTCGACGAGACGCCCGAGGAGGCCTGACCTCCCGAGGACGACGACCCTGCCGAGTTGGTCGACCCACTGCTGCCCCCGGAACGCGCCGAGGATCCTCCGCCTGATGATGTGGACGATCCCCCGGATTTCTCACATGCCGAGAACCCTATAAGGGAGAGCAAAACCAGCGACAGCGACGGGAGTCTCATACGCACCTGCATGGCGAGTCACACCTCTTTCGAGACCAGTGTCAGCACGCATCCATTCCGGGTCAGGCGATACGCCCGAAGGGCCACCGCAGGGGCCCTCCTGCGCTCTGTGGTTGGGCGGGCTGCCAAGCGCAGCGGGCCATGAAGGATGAGCCGGTTCGGACCCCAGACGTCACTCTATGGTCAGATCGTACGGCTCTCCCTGTTACCACTCCCATCCTCCCGAGGAGGTTCCCATGCACGCACGTCTTGGCTCTCCCCTCATCTGGTCGCTCACCATCGTGGTCTGCGGATGGCTCGCCTGTTCGAATGACGAAAAGGCCGGTGCGGGGAGCGGCGGAAGCGGAGGAGGCGACAGCACCTCAGGCGGTGGGGGCACGAACGCCTCAAGCGGCGCATCCAGCAACGCCGGTACGACGGGTTCGGCTGGCGCCAGCAGCAGGGCCTCGGCAGCAACCGGTGGCTCATCGAGCGGCAGCGCGAGCACGACGTCCAGCGCGAGTGCGGGCAAGGGCGGCACGGCGGGCGCCGGCGGTGCACGCCCGGGCGGCTCGGGTGGAAATGGCGGCGTCACCACCTCCCCCAAGACGGGCGGCACCACCAGCAAGACGGGCGGCACCACCACCGCCAGCAGCACCAGCACCGGCGGCACCGGCGACACGACCAG
>CAZHUY010000007.1:12440-44771 GCA_964535465.1 uncultured Myxococcales bacterium | reverse complement strand
ACCAGCGTCGGCGGCACCACCGCCTCGGGCGGCACCACCGGCAGCGACGGCGGCAACCCGCTCGTCGGGATCGAAACCCCCGGCGAGGACTGCACCGTTCCCGCCATGCCCGCCTTCAGCGAACTCAAGGAGAATGCCAAGTTGCCTGACCCCTTCACGATGATGGATGGAACCAAGGTGACGACCCTGGCGCAGTGGGTGTGCCGGCATCGCGAGATCTCCCAGATGGTCCAACACTGGGAGGCGGGATCGAAAGGCACGAAGAAGGCGACGGTCAAGGGCACCATGTCCGGCACCAGCATCAAGGTCGACGTGAGCGGGGGCGCCCAGGACGTCTCCTTCACCATCGACATCACCTTGCCCAGCACGGGCACCGCGCCCTACCCGGCCATGGTCGGCGTCTCGGGTGGCTCCCTCGACAACAAGAAATTCCAGCAAATGGGCATTGCCACCATCAACCTACCGACCACCGTCCACCCCGAGGGCAACCGCGCGAACGGCGCCATCGCGAAGTTCAACGGTAACTCCGACACCGGCCAGTTGATGGGTCTGGCCTGGGCCATGAGCCGCCTCATCGATGCCCTCGAAACCACGCCCGCCGCCAAGATCGATCCGAAGCGACTGGGCATCACGGGCTGCTCTCGCTTGGGCAAGGCCGCCTTGATGATCGGGGCGATGGATGCCCGCATAGCCCTGACCATTCCCGAGGACTCGGGCTCGGGTGGCGTGGCGGCCTGGAGAGTCTCGGAAGCCGACAACGGCGGCAAGACCGGCAGCGACGGCGTCCAGAACCTCAGTCGAACCTATACGGAAGCCCAGTGGTTCAGCAAAACCATCGAGCAGTTCGGCAAGGCCGTGAACAAGCTGCCCCTCGATCACCATGAGCTGGTGGCGATGGTCGCGCCTCGCGGACTCTTGATCCTCGGCAACCTCGACTACGTATGGTTGGGTTCCAACAACGCCGACCAGAGCGGCTGGGCGGCCAGGACCGTCTACGATGCCCTCGACGCCACCCAGAACATCGGGTACATCGACAGCGGCCACCCCCACTGCGGTACCTTGCCCGCCGCCGAGCTGGCGGCCATCGAGGCCTTTGCCAAGAAATTCCTGCTCAACGATGCGAGCGCCACGACCGACGTGTGGAAGCCAAAGAACACGCTCGACAAGACCAAATGGGTGGACTGGACACCCCCTGCCGCCGGCAGTCTCAAATAGCCATCAATCGAAGGTCCGGACGCGAGTCCAATGGACCTGTGACCATGTGGCGACGGAGGTGTGACGCTCTGCTTGAGCTGACACGGAATCGAGGTAGCATGCGCGCCATGCACAACTCCGCACGAGCCAGAAGCGCAGTGGGTGGCTTTCAAAGGGGATTCACTGGACTGTGTGTCCTGTCCCTGTTCGCGTCCCTTGCCTGCACATCCAATGACGGCGCCGGCCACAAGACGGGCGGCAGTGCCGCTGGTGATAGTGGACAGGGGACAACCGGCGGTGTGTCAAGCACGAGGTCGACCCCCCGTGGGGGCTCCAGTGGCAGCGGCACCAAGGCCGGCGCAGCGGCAGGAAGCGTCGGCGGCGACGCCGGGGGCAAGGCCGGCGCGAGCGGAGGATCGAGCGAGGGCAAGAGCAGCGAAGCGGGCTCCGGCGGCAAGGCCGGAGGTACGGCGGGTTCCGCGTCGGGAGGCACTGGAGGCAAGAGCACCGGCACGGTCGCCACCGGCGGCGTCGCGGGCACTGCCACGGGAGGCTCGTCGGCAGTCGGCGGCAGCGCGGGAAAGAGCACGGGCACCGCGGCCACGGGGGGCACGGGTGGCGTCGCAGCCAGCGACACCGTGTCACGCTCGACCTCGACCTTCACCTTCCAGCACTTTCCCATCGACACCGACAGCAAAGGTGTGTGGAAGGGCAGCAAGACCGCCAGCAAGCAGGCCACCAGCACCAAGTTCGACACCGTGGTCCTGGACAACGGCATCCTGAAGGTCACGCTCCTGCCGTCGTACGGCGGCCGCATCCTCAGCATCATCCACAAGCCCACCAACCGCGAGCTCCTCTACCAGAACCCGCTCGGCACGCCGTACCTGATGCTGGAAGGGATCTTCTACTACGACTACCTCGTGGTGCTGGGGGGCATCTTCCCCACCTTCCCCGAGCCCGAACACGGCAAGTACTGGAACCAACCCTTCGAGATGAAGGTCGTCAGCGAGAGCAAGGACGCCATCACGGTTCGTCTTTCGCGACAAGATGACCTGGACCTGGCCGCCGGCGTCCCCGCCAAGTACGACGTGGGCCGCACCGACGTGCTGGTCGAAATGGACGTGACCCTGCGCGCGGGCCGCAGCAGCCTGGAAGTCGAAACCAAGCTCACCAACACGCGCGACAAGCCGGTGGCCAAGTTCGAGTTCTGGTTGAACACCACCCTGGCGCCCGGCTCGGCTCCGGGCAAGTCCGCCATTCCGCTCAACACCCGCATCTGGGCCGTCATGGACAAGACCCACCTCATGGAGAAGGATTGGAGCTGGTTCGCCCAGGCTGAGGAGCGCATCAGCGGCGAGATCTTCAAGTGGAACAACCTGTCCTACTTCAAGAACTGGCAGGACCAGGGCATCGCCTACGCCAGCCCGACCTACAGTGCCAGCTGGTCGGGCCTGGCCAACTACGACAACGACATGGGCATCGTGCGCGTGGCCGACAACACGAAGTCACCGGGGTTGAAGCTGTGGACCTTCGGCAAAACCAGCGTGAGCATCGACATGAACGACCCCACGCAGTGGTTCCGCCCCACCATCGAGATGTGGCACGGCATCACCCCGGAGTTCTGGAGCCGCGGCACCCTGGCCGCCAATGAAGTCCGCCAATGCGCCCAGAGCTTCTTCCCCACCATGGGCATGAAAGAGATCACCGCCGCCAACGAGTACGGCGCCATCTATCTGTCGAGCTCGAAGTCGGGATCGGACACGGCGCTCTCCGCCACCGCCACGCTGACCCTGCCCAACCAGACCCTCAAGGCCATCTTGCGACTCGACGGCAGCGTGGTTTCCGAGCAGGAGATCGTCGTCGACCCTGCCAAGGCCAACACCATCAGCGCGACCGTGGAAGGCAGCAAGGCCCCTGCGGGTGCTGTCTTCGCGGTCGAGATCCTGGCGGGCGACAAGAGCCTGTTGACGGCGCAGAAGACGCTGCCGTAGCAGGCACCGGCTACTGGCTGTACGACGGCGTCCAGCCGCCGAAGATGTTCGCGAGGGTGTAGCTGGCCGCCTGGGTGGCGGTGAGCTGATAGGACGATCGGGAGGCAGCATTGGCGCCGGCGCCCTTGCTGCCGTACTCGTGAAAACGCGCCTTCTTTGGGTCGTTCCCCGACATGGTCGTGAAGCCCGCGGCCGAGATGTGAGCCCCCAGCTCGGCGTTCAGGAAAGCAGAGAAGCCGTCCGCGCCCCAGGGACGGGCCAGCGCGACCGAGCCGGCCTTCACGCCGGAGGCAGCGGTGAACTTGCCCCCGAGGAACACGATGCCGTAGGCAGTTCCGATGGTCGTGTTGGGGGCGGTGGTGGCCGAGCCGTTGCCAACGTTGCGGATCTCGCAGTTCTGGAGGACCGCGGTCGCGCCGCCGAACACGTAGTCGACGGTGCCCTCGACGTAGCAGTTGCGGAAGTACTGCGAGCCGTTGTGGGTATAGAGCGTGTCCTGGTTTCCGATGAAGCGACAACCTAGGAACTGCTGGCGCTGGCCCGTCGCGCGCAAGGCCACCGCTTGCGAGCCGGTGCCGTACGAGTTCGCGATGGTCAGGTTCGCCGCCGAGAAGTCGTTCGCGCTGATGAGCACGCTGGCGCTGCCGCTGGTGCTGCCCACCGCTGCGTTGCTGTCGCCGTAGGTCAGGATGGTCGAGGTAGCGCTGGCGCCCACCAGGCACAGGTTGGTGCGGCTGGCGATGGTCAGCTTCTCGGTGTACTTGCCGGCCTTGATGTCGATGCGGATGGGGGTCGTGCTGCCGCTGGGGATGGAGTTGACGGCGGCCTGCACGGTCGAGAACTGTCCGCTGCCGTCCTTGGCCACGGTGATGGTCTGCGTGATGCCCGGCGGGCACAGGCTGGAGCCCGCCGTGCTGCCGCCCGTGCCGGTCTTGCCGCCGCTCCCAGCCGATCCGCCGGTGCCCGAGCTGCCGCCCGAGCGCGTGCCTCCGCTTCCGCCGGTGGCCGAGCTCGCGGTGCCGCCGGTGCGCGTCCCACCGCTATCGCCTTTGCTGGTGCCCCCGGTGCTCGCGCCCGCGGCTTCGCTGTCGCCGCCGTCGCGCCCCGCCGCGCCCGTGGCGCCGCCCGTGCTCGGGGTGCCGCCGCTGCTTCCCGGGAGAGTGTCAGTGCTGCTGCCCCCCGTGGCGCCGCCGCTACCGAGAGTCCCACCCGAGCCGGGCGCTCCACCTGCGCGAGCGTCGCCGGAGCTTCCCCCCGTCATCACAGCACCTCCTGCGGCCGAGGTGCCCGCCGTGGCCCGCCCGCCACCGCCGTCCACGAGAACGACATCGGTCGCAGACGAGCATGCGAGTAGCAGGCCGCCAAGGGTGGCCAGAAGAGCAAGGGGGCTCCAGGCAGGCAACGGTTTCATGGGGAATCGGCAAACCGATCGGGTGGACCGGCGGGCGCAGCGGCCGAGCCAACGATGCGAAACACGGCGCGTCGGTCGCGAGGGACCGTCGAGGTATCCGATCAGCACAGGACACAGTCTACCCCATACATCCGCGCGACGGCATCGAGCCGCGACAGCACCACGCCCCACGCGCGGCCGGTGCCCGACCGCACCAAACCACCACCGGAACTCTATTGCTTGGCTGACTCGCCCTCAGGCGCCTTCGCGCCCTTCTTGCCTGCACGCTTGCCCATCTTGGCAGGGTGCTTGCCAGGCTTATCGCCGTCAGGCGCGGCAGCGGCCTTGTGGTGCGGACAGTCGCACGCCTTCCCGTCCTTCATGTGCGGACAATCGCACGGCTTCCCGTCCTTCATCCCCTGGTGGTGCGGACAGTCGCACGGCTTCCCGTCCTTCATGCGCGGGCAATCGCACGACTTCCCGTCCTTCATCCCCTGGTGGTGCGGGCATTCGCACGGCTTCCCGTCCTTCATGGCCGGGCAATCGCACGACTTCCCGTCCTTCATCCCCTGGTGGTGCGGGCATTCGCACGGTTTCCCGTCCTTCATGGCCGGGCAGTCGCACGGCTTCCCATCCTTCATCCGCTGGTGGTGCGGACAATCGCACGGCTTCCCGTCCTTCATGTGCGGACAGCCGCCACCCTTGCCCTGCCCCTGAGCCTCGCGCATGGCCTTCATGTGCGGGCATTCGCCAGCCGGAGCCGCGGACGTCTTGGCCGCCTCCTCGGCGCGGACGATGCCAGCCAGACCCATGGCAAGAGACAAGACGGCGACGAGCAAAGATGGTTTGAACATGGAGGCCTCCTTCAGGAGGCAAAAGCCTAGCGCGCCGACCACCCCCGGGCCAGGCGGTCAACACTTGGGGCATTCGCCGGAGCACGGTCAGGGGGGAGGGCATACCCGACACCGCCCGGCCCGCGGCCGCTTTCCCCGATGGCCCCGACTTTCAGAAATCCGTCCTACGGTTTCCAACGACAATCGTCAGTGCCCGCTCCCGCCGCGCTACGCGGCCGCCTTCCCCCGATCGCCCGACTTCACTTCCCCAAGATCGCGACGGTGATCACCCGATCCCCCAAGTCCCGCCACACCAGGCTCAGCCGCCTCGGCACGATCTGCACGGCCAGCACCGGGGCCAGCGTCACCTCCAACCCCTGCCACTCTCCCCCAATCCCGGCAGGCACGGCGGTCTGCCCCCCCACCACGATGTCGCGTGTGTCGTGGCGTAGGCCGATGCCCAGCGCCTTTAGCACCGCCTCCTTGCCGCTCCAGATGCGCGCGACCACGGCGTTCTTCTCCTTCCCGGCCGCCTCCACGAGCTTGGCCTCGGCCTCGCTGAAGAACTGCCTGACCAACGCCGCGTCCCGCTCCTCCACGGTCTCCAAGTCCGCCCCCAACAGCACGCCCGGGGCCTCGGCAGCCGCCGCCAATCCCCAGTTCCCTCGATGCGAGATCGACAGGCATACCGGCAAGCGCTTGCCCGCCTTCACGGCGTAGGGCCAGCCGGACTGGTCGTTGAGGATCGACAACTCCCCCCCCCACCCCATTTCGGTCAGGAGTCGCTTGGACGCCCAACGACCCAGCAACCATTTGTGCCGTCGTTGGGCGAAGACCAACCCCGTGAAGATCTGCTGTTCAGCCGGACTGAGCCAGGCCGGCGGGGCCTGGCCCAAGGTCAGCGACGGGTGTTCGCTGGCGTGGACCAGGAGGTGCCGGAACATGGTGATCAGCCGATGACGCCGCGGAAGCGCTCGAGCGCCTCGTCAGGCAAGCCACCCGGGATGCGTGAGGTGCGGTAACCCTCGACCATCAAGTAGACCTTGCCCGAGGCGTCGCGCAACTTGATGTCGAAGGACAGGGCGTCCTGCGTGAGCTTGGGGGAAAGCTCGGCCAAGATGGTCTGGCCGTTGATGGCGGGCTCGAGCACCGTCACCTTGTCGACCACCGAGGGCAGACCCATCTGGCCGGTCTGACCGATCTCCCAAACCCCAGCGGTCTGGAAGCCGAGCTCAATCATGCGCGGCCCGACCATGGTGGTGCTTTGCGGGTTGGTGGTGTCCGCCGGCAGCGGCGTGCGCATGGTGCCTACGATCTGTCCGCTGGACAGGCGATTCACCATCTCCAGCACCCGGTAGGCCGGCCCGTGGAAGTACACACGGTAGATGTCGTCGAATCCGATGCCGCCCACCGGACCCGAGCCGTCCACGTTGGTCTGCACGCCCTCGACCGCGCCCTGCTCCAGCACCACCGTGCCAGCGAAGTGCAGCTTCTCCTCGGGGTCGCGGCCCACGATCACCTGCACCGACGACAACGACATGGCCACGCGAATGCGCCCGTCAGCCGACAGAGCCGGCTTGGCCCGCACGATCACCGAGCGGGGCTCGTGGCGGTAGTACTTCATGGGCGCCATGAAGCGCACGTTCTCCAGCGAGGAGACGCGGCACTGCGGGGCCAGCAGCCACGCCGCCTCGGCGAAGGTCTCGAGCCCCATCACCCCCGGCAGAACCGGGATGCCGTCGATGGCGTGGTCGTAGAGGAAGGGCTCGACCTTGGGATCCAAGCGGACCTCGGCCGACAGCCCCTGGTGCAGATCGAAGGCCACCTTGTCGAAGGGCAAGGGCAGCGCCTTCTCTTGCGCGCGCGCCTGCAGGCTGCCGTTGGGATCGATGCCGCCGTCCTTGTCGTACGGCTCCATCAGGATGCCCAGCTTGCGGCCCACCACGGCCTCGCCGCTGAACCCGGCTTGCAGGGCGCGCCGGATGACCGGCAAACCCTCGGTTGGATCCAGCATGTCGATCCCGGCGCGCTTCATGATCTCGGGGATGCTCCCGCGCGTGGCCATGCCGATGCCACCCCACGCGGTCCAGTCGAGCGCGATGCCCAGGCGGCCGTCCTTGGCGCCCGCCCACCACGACAACGTCTTGCACATGAAGTCGTTGCCCGAGGCGTAGTCGGCCTGACCCGCGTTGCCGAAACGACCGGCCACCGACGAGAAGCCCACCACCGCCTTGACGTCCATGTCACGGGTCGCGGCCAGCAGGTTGAAGAGGCCGTCGGCCTTCACGCGGAAGACCAGGTCGAACTCCTCCACCGGCTTGCGATCCAGCGAGCGACTACGCTCCAGGCCGGCGGCGTGCAGGATGACGTCGAGCTTGCCACTCTGCTCGCGGATGCCGTCCATCACGGACTTCACCGTCGAGCCGTCGAGCACGTCCACCTGACGGTAGAAGGCGCGCCCACCGGCCGCTTCGACCGAGCGCAGGGCTTCGAGGATGCCAGCCTGTCGTTCCAGATCGAAGAGCTTCTCCTCGACCTGGGCAGGGGTGGCCCGGCCCTTCTCGGCCTTCATGGTCTCGAACACCTGGCGTTTGGCGGCCTCGCGATCCTTGACCACCAGATTGAGCAAGGCGTGCTCGCTCTCGGGCGGCATGGCGCGCGCGTCCAGCAAGTAGAAGGTTCCGCGTGAAGCCGCGGCCAGGTCGCGCACGATGGCCACGGTGATGGCCCCCGCGCCGCCCGTCACGGCGAACACCGTGTTCTCGTCGAGGGTCAGCGGGCTGCGCGCGTCCGTGGGGGTAGCCTGCATGAGGTCCAGGGAGACCGTCACGCGCAGGCCATGGCTGTAGCCCACCTCGACCGCGCCCGGATCACGCTCGGCCTCGTCGAGCAGTGCCGCCGCGATCATCTCGGGAGTGGCGCTGTCCTCGAAGTCGACGGCCTTGGCCAAGATGTCATGACGCTCGCGCCGCACCGTCTTGGTGAACCCGGTGACCGCGCCGCCCAGGCTGTTGACCGCGCCCGCCGCCCCATAGCCGTGCTGGCCTCCCATGCGCGTGGCCGTGATGAAGAACGTGCCCGGGTTCAGGGCATCGTACAAGCCGCGCGCCGCCCCGTGCAGGAGCAAAACCCGATCGCGGTACAGCTTGCGGAACTCGTTGAGATCGATGTCCGAAAGCGCGGCGTAGCGATCCAGCGCCGGCAGGAAGAACAGGCCGGTCACGTTGCCCGCCTGGGCCCACTGGCGCAAGGCCGCCTCGATCTCCGCGCGCTCGGGACGCGCATCGATGCGCAGCACTTGAACCCCGCGGCCTTCCAACTGCTCGCACAGCAGCTTGCCTGCGCCCTCGTTGTCCGCCACCACCACCACCCGGCTGCCCTTCTCGATGCGAAGTCCGGTCGACTTGCACGCCGCCAGAGGCGGACGCACGCTTATGAAGGGTCGACGCAGAACCCCGCTCTCGAACGGACTCCTCTCGGAGGCCTTGAAGCTCGCAGTCGCCGCCGGAGCCGCCGGAACCGCTACCGCCGCAACCGCCACCGACGCGGCGGAAGAAGGCATGTACTTGTTCACGAACCCGATCACGTGGCGCAGCGTCGGGTAGTCGCGCAGTTTGACGTCGTCCTGGCGCGGAATATTGAACGACTCACGCACCAGCGCGAACACTTCGGCCTGCTTGACCGTGTCGATGCCCAGGTCAGCCTCGAGATCCAGATCCATCTCCAGCATGTCGCGCGGGTAGCCGGTCTTGTTGGCCACCAGCTCCAGCACCTTGTCCGCGATGGGATCGTCAGCGCTGGCCGGGCTCGCCGCCGGAGCCGCGACGGCCGCCGCTGGCACCGGGGCAGGCGCCTCGGGAGCCGGCGCTGTCGCAGGCGCGCTGGCCAGATCGGGTCGATTCGATTCCACGAATCCGATCACGTGGCGCAGGGTCGGGTAGTCGCGCAGCTTCACGTTGTCCTGGCGAGGAATGCTGAACGACTCACGCACCAACGCGAACACCTCGGCCTGTTTGACCGTGTCGATGCCCAGGTCGGCCTCGAGATCCAGATCCATCTCCAGCATGTCGCGCGGGTAGCCGGTCTTCTCGGCCACCACCTCGAGCACCTTGTCGGCGACCGCGCCGCCCGTGGGGGCAGGCGTGGGGGCAGCCGCAGCCGCCACGAGAGCCGGTGCTGCCACGGGGGCCGGCGCCACCACGGCGAGGGCCGGTGCAGCGGCCGTGGCCAGGTCCGGCCGATTGCTCTCGACGAACCCGATCACGTGGCGCAACGTCGGGTAGTCGCGCAACTTCACATTGTCCTGGCGGGGAATGTCGAAGGTCTCGCGCACCAACGCGAACACCTCGGCCTGCTTGACCGTATCGATGCCCAGGTCGGCCTCGAGATCCAGATCCATCTCCAGCATGTCGCGCGGGTAGCCGGTCTTCTCGGCCACCACGGCCAGCACCTTCTCGGCCACCACACCACCCACGGGCATGGACGCTTGTGGCGCAGGAGAAACCACAGCCGCCGTGACCACCGGGCTGGCCACCACGGGCGCGGCAGGCGCGGGTGCCGTTGCCAGATCGGGTCGATTCGATTCCACGAACCCGATCACGTGGCGCAGGGTCGGATAGTCGCGCAGCTTCACGTTGTCCTGGCGAGGTATGTTGAAGGTCTCGCGCACCAGACCGAACACCTCAGCCTGCTTGACCGTGTCGATGCCCAGGTCGGCCTCGAGATCCAGATCCATCTCCAGCATGTCGCGCGGGTAGCCGGTCTTCTCGGCCACCAGGCCCAGCACCTTCTCGGCCACCACGTTGGACTCTGCCTTGGGCGCCGTGGCCACGGAAGCTGCCGTCGGGGCCACAGCGGCCACCGGAGCGGCAGCAAGGACGGGAGCCGCGGCATCGCCTGCGAGGTCAGGACGGTTCTGCTTCACGAAAGCGACCACGTGTCGCAGCGTCGGGTAATCGCGCAGCTTGAGCGTGTCCTGGCGAGCAATGTTGAAGGTCTCGCGCACCAGACCGAACACCTCGGCCTGCTTGACCGTGTCGATGCCCAAGTCGGCTTCGAGATCCAGATCGGGCTCCAACATGTCGCGCGGATAGCCGGTCTTGTCACTGACCAACTTGAGGACCTGTTCCATGATGGCGTCGCCGGCAGGCTGCGCCGCCGCAGCGGCTGGCACCACCGGAGCGGGAGCCGCCAGCGGGGCCGGAGCAGAAACCATCGGGGAAGACACGACCGGCGCAGGCGCCACGGGAACCCTGGCCGGCAGAGACGCGGGCGTCCGGGCCACAACCGAGGCACGTGGCCCGGTGCCCTTGGTCCAGGTGGACCGAGCCGGTTCACGCGCAGGCGCGCCCATGTCCTTGATGCGCAGGGTGCGCTTCTCGACCTCGAGGACCGGCGCCGGGTAGCCGGAGATCTCCGACAACCAACGCTGGTAGAGCGCACGGTCGGCCACGCGCTCTTCCAGACCGTCGACCCGGCGCAGGACCGTCATGGCGATCTGCGAGCCAAAGCCCGCGGCCAGGCGCAAGGCGTAGCGCACGGGATAGTGCCCGCCCTTCGAAAGGTTGAGCGTGCCCAGCTCGGGATCGGGCTCGCGGTAATTCGGCACGGGCGGCACCACCTGCTTCTCCAGGATGCGCACCGCGATCGCGTCTTCGATGCCCACGCCCATGGGGTGGCCGGTGAAGCCCTTGGTGTTGGACACCACCAGATCGTTGGCGCTGGCCCCGAAGGTCTTGCGCAGGGCGAACACCTCGGCGGAAGCGCTGCCGCCGCGGGCCGGGGTATAGGTCTCGTGCGAGATGAAGACCAGCTCGCGTGCCATCTGGTGGCGATCCAGGTCGTGTCGTCGCTCGACGCCTGAAACCAGGCGCTCCATCACGTCCTCGATGTGGTCCACATCCAGGCGGGTGCCGTGGAAGGCGCTGTTGGCGAACTCGCTGCCCAACACCTCGCACAGGCCGCGCATGCCGCGCTCACGCAGGGAATCCTCGGACTCGACCACCAAACCACACGCCCCCATGCCGATCAGCAAGCCGTTGCGGCGACGGTCGAAGGGCAAGGCCGCCTTGGTCACGTCTTCCTCGGTGCTGGCCGCACCGCTGGCCAGGAAGCCCGCGGCCATCCATTCCAGCAGGTTGTCCGAGGTGACGTCGTCCGCGCCGATGACCAACACGCGGCGGCAGCGGCCAGACCGGATCCAGTCTTCGGCCATGCCCACCGCCATGGTGGTCGTGGCGCAGGCCGCGTTGACCTGGGTGTTGGGGCCACGGATGCCGAGCAACTCGGCGAACTGCGAATGCCCCATGGACAACACACGGAAGAGGAAGCGGCGATCGAACGTGAAGTTGGAGTCGCCGTTGCGCTTCGAGGAATAGAAACGCGAGACCTCGTCCATCAGGTTGTCGTAGCCGGGGAAGGCCGAGGAGAAGATCACGCCGGTCTCGTCGGCCATGGACTTGGGCACCCGCCAACGATCAGGCAGGAAGCTGCCGGTGGTGGTGCGCCGGTAGTGACGGACCAGGGGAATGCCGGCGTCGCGCAGGGCCTCGATGCCTGCCGCCACCGCCAGCGCCGTGGTGATGTCCCACGCCTCGGCCCGCTCGCGCGGAATGCCGAACTCCTCGACGACGTCGAAGGCTCCACGCCGGGCCGCCAAACGAATGACCTCGTCCGCCGACTTGATGGGTTCCAGGCTAGGCTCGCCCACCTCACGCTTGTGCAGGCGCACGATGTTCTTCTCGACCATGCGCGCGCGGAACACCGAGGGCACCGCATCGATGAAGGACTCGCCACGCAGGATTCGCTCCGCGTTGCTGTCGTCGAAGACGTGCTTGTTCGTCCCGGGCAAACCCACGGCCGCTCCCGACACCACCACCGAACCGCTGCGGGTCTCTGGCGCCGCGGGCGCAATCCCTTTCCGTCCGCCCACCATGGCCATTCCCTCGTCGAGGAAGCGGGCGAACAATCTACCCAGCCCTTCGTAGTCGGGCTGGCCTGCGGAGGTACGGATCGGGTTGTCACTCATGCTTGCTCCCTGCGAAGGATTCGAAGTCAGAACGGTGGGCGCGGACACGCTGGCGACCGGCGCCACCCGCGCCTCGCCCTGCGCGGCGGAAAGGACAGCCACGAGCTGCTCGGGACACGGGACGCCCGCCGCATAGAATCCGCACATGGCATCGTGGAACGATCGCACGCCGCCACGCTTGGGGTGGTTGGTCGAGAAACAGACGACATCGTCTTTGTCTTCGAGAATGCTATCGGCCAGGGCCATCAAGGCGCGCTTGGGACCGACTTCGACGAACAGGCGCGCGCCCTCGCGGTAACAGGTCTCGACGCCCTTCACGAACTGCACCGACGAGGCCATCTGATCGGCCAGGCGGCGTTTGATGGTCTCCATGTTGTCGGTCGGGTAGAGCAGCCCATCGATGTTGCCCACCAAAGGGATGCGCGGGAACGAGATCTGCATCTCGCAGATGGTGCGGTAGAGCGCGTCGGAGGCCGGGGCCACCACCTTGCTGTGGAAGGCGTGCGACACCGGGATGATCTGCGCGGTCATGCCCCGCTGGTTGAAGAAGGCCACCGCGCGATCGACGGCGTCACTGGCGCCGGCGATGACCGTCTGCTTACGGCTGTTGATGTTGGCGGGGGTCAGATAGCCGCCGATCTCGGGCAGACAGCGCACGATCTCGTCGGTGGGTCCCATGACCGAGGCCATCTTGCCCTTGTCGCCGATGGACACCGAAGCCATGGCGCGGGCCCGCGCGCTCACCGCGACCAAGGCCTCAGGGAAGGTCACCATGCCGGCGCCCACCGCCGCGGCCCACTCGCCCAGGCTGTGGCCCATGACGATGTCGGGTTTGACCCCGTGCTTGTCGAGCAAGCGCATGATGGCGATGTCGCTGGCCACCATGGCCGGCTGGCAGATGGTGGTGTCCTTCAGGGCCTCTTCCGCGGCCGCCATGGCCGCCGGATCCGCCTCGTTCTTGTAGACGTAGCTGGTCAGCGGCTGGCCCAGGATGGGCGCCATCACCCGATCGGCCTCGGCGAAGGTCTCACGCACGATGGGATCGGGAACGTCAGCCAGCATGTTCACGTACTGCGAGCCTTGCCCGGGGAACAGGAAGGCGATCTTGCCGGCCGGTCCACGGCGGAAGTGAATCCCCTTGCTCATCAGAATGCGCCACTTCTTGGCTTCGTCCTTGTCGAGCGCGTCGAGCGCGGTCTCGCACTTCTTGACCAACTCGGCGGCGTCTTCGAACGCGATCACCATGCGCGCGGGCGCGGCCAGGAAGTCGCGGCCGGGCGGCGTACGGTCAGGGGTTTGTCCCGCCTTGGCCTTGACCATCGCCTGCTGCAGGTTGGCCCGCACCGCGCCGGCATCCGCGCCGCCCACGGCCAGCATATTGCCCAGCATCTGCGGCCGGTTGTCCTGGGCCAGCGTCACCCCCCCGGAGCTCGAGCTGGACCCACTGTAGGAAGCGGGCACCTGCACCACCGGCTCGCGCCGCGTGAGCATGCCGGGGACGTGTTCTTCGATGACGACGTGAAAGTTGGTGCCACCGAAACCGAAGGCCGACAGACCGCAACGGCGAGGACCGAAGGCTGGCTTCTCCCAGGGCCGTGCCTGGGTGTTCACCTCCACGGGCAACTTGTCCCAAGCGATGTTGGGGTTGGCCTCGCGGAAGTTGATGGACGGGGGGAGGATCTTGTGATGGCAGGCCAGCACGGTCTTGAGCAAGCTGGCGGCGCCGGCGGCGCTCTTCAGGTGCCCGATCTGCGATTTGATCGAGCCCAGCGCGATGCGATGCTTGATGGGAGCGCCCTCGGCGAGCACCTTGGACAGTGACTCCATCTCCGCCACATCGCCCGCGCGGGTCGACGTGCCGTGACCTTCCAACAACGTCATGGTCGAGGGATCCAGGCCGGCGCGTTGCCAGGCCCGTCGGATGGCCAGGATCTGGCCCAACGGGTTGGGCGCGGTGATGCCCTTGCCCTTGCCGTCGCTGGCCCCGCCCACGCTACGAATGACGGCGTAGATGCGATCCCCGGCCTTTTCCGCGTCCTCTAGCCGCTTGCACACGAAGAAAGCGCCGCCCTCGCCCATCACGAATCCGTTGGCGCCCTTATCGTAGGGACGCGAACCATCGGGCGAAAGCGCACCAATCTTGCAGAACTTGATGAAGGTGGTGGCGCCCATGTTGCGATCCATGGCGCCGGTGATGGCCACGTCGTAGTGGTGATCCACCAGACCGTCCACCGCGGACTGCAGGGCTGCCAGCGACGAGGCGCAGGCCGCGTCGGTGGTGAAGTTGGGGCCTCGCATGTTGAGCACGTTGGCCACGCGCCCGGCGGTGATGTTGGTCAGCTCGCCCGGCATGGTGTCCTCGGTGGTGTCCGGGAAACGCCGGCCCACCGATGCACGTAGCTGCTCGACCATGGCCGTCTTCTGGCTGGGCGACAGCGACTGGAATACCTGCGTGTCCTCGATGGCGTGTACGTACTCGGGCATCGACAGGCGCAGGCAGGTCAGGTAGTGCAGCTCGCCCCCCATGGCGTTGCCCAGGATCACCGCGGTGGACTCGGTGTCGAGCGGACGGTCGGGATGGCCGGCGTCCCGCAGAGCCTCGGAGGCGCACATGACGGCCCACTTCTGCCCGTCGTCCATGGCCGCGGAGATGGTCGGAGGAATGCGGAATTTGGTGGGTTCGAAGTGCGTGCCGCGCACCCAGCCGCCGATCTTGGAATAGGCCTTCCCCGGTGCCTTGGGATCCGCGTCGTAGTAGTCGGCCGCGATCCAACGATCAGGGGTGACCTCGCTGATGGAATCCCGGCCCGTGATCACGTTCTGCCAGAATGCCTTGGCATCGAGCGCGTCGGGCAGAATCGCCCCCACGCCGACGACTGCGACGGCTTTTTCGGCTGGATCCCGTGACGAACGACTCATTCAACTTCCTCCGCGTATCAGAAAGGCGAAAACCGGGGAGGTCCCCGGTGTCCGCGACAATCGGCTAAGAGCTTCGAGACCTACTCAAGGGACTAGGCGCGTGCGGCGTCCTGTTCGACCAGGGCCTTCGACACCAAGTCCATGTCGGCCAGCAGACCCTTGGCGCTGGCGTTGATGGCGCTGGCCTTGAGCGCCCGCTCGAACTCGGCGACACCTGCGTCGTCCACCGCGTCCATGCCGCGCACCAGACGGACCGCCAGGCCCAGGACGTCCAAGGCAGCCTCGCGCGCGCTGATGCGAGACATCGCCTTGACCGCCGACGGCGCGAAGAAGGGCTGGTACTTGGGGGCTCCGCGCCCCGCCGCGTAGCGGGCGAAATTGGCCGCGATCTCGGCGCGGGTGATGAGCTCGCCCAACTGGAACAGGACGTGCTGATGCCGGGTCAGACGAGCAACCCGGCAGCGCTCACACGTCTCTTGCACGACGTTAACCGCCAGCGCGGCGACGTCCGCGCCCACGTTGGGATCCTCGCGGTGCAAGGCCTCGAGGCCAGCCGCCATCTTCTTGTAGTACTGCCCGTGCTCTTGCAGGTGCAGGCGCCAACGGTCGCGCGACACCGTCCACTGCATGATCTCGCTCGTGCCTTCGTAGATGGTGGTGATGCGCACGTCGCGTCGGATCTTCTCGACCTCGTACTCGCGGGTGTAGCCGTAGCCACCATGCGCCTGGATGGCCGCATCCGCGGCGTTGTTGCCCGCCTCGGTGGCGAACAGCTTGACGATGGCGCCTTCGGTCTGCAACTCGGGCTCGCCCTGGTCCAAGCGATGGGCGGTGTCCTCGATGAAGGCGCGCGCGGCCTCCAGCTTGACCACGTGGGGGACAATCAACTTGTCCATGTAGCCCGGCTTCTCGCACAGGTAGGAACCGGCCTGGAAACGCTCGCGGCTGTAGCGAATGGCCCTTTGCATGGCCGCCACGCCGCCGCCCAGACCAAAGGCCGCCACCATCAGACGGGTGAAGCCGAAGACCGACTGGGCGTGGACCAGGCCCTTGCCCTCCACGCCGCCCAGCAACAGATCCTTGCTGACGAACACGTCTTCGAAGTTCACTGGCGAGGTATTGGACGATCGGATGCCCAGCTTGCTCTCGTGCTTGCCAGGCGACAGGCCCGGCGTGCCCTGCTCGACCGCGAAGAAGGTCGGCCCGTCGGGCGCCATGGCCAGCACGGTGTAAAGCTGCGCGTAGCCACCATTGGAGATGAACTGCTTGGTGCCGTTGAGCTTGTAGCCCTTGAGCTCGCCATTCTCCATCACGCGCTCGGCGCGGGTGCGAATCGAGGAGAGCTCGCTGCCCGCCAGCGGCTCGGTCACGGCGTAGGCCACGATCAGCCCCTCGTCGCCGATGCGACGCAACCAGTAATTGCGCTGCTCCTCCGTGGCGCCCACCACGATGGGGTCCGTGCCCAGGAAGATGGCCAGGAAGGCCGTGGCCACGCCCAGGTCCAGCTTGGCCATTTCCTCGGAGACCCGGTACACGTCATAGGCGCCACCGCCCAGACCGCCCAGCGCCTCGGGGATGAACAGGAGGTGCAGCCCCACCTCGGGTCCGAGCAGCTCGCGGATCAAAGAAAGGGGAAACTCATCTTTCTCATCGAGTTCCAGCTTCACCTTGAGCGGCAGCTTCTGCTTGCCAAAGGAAACCAAGGTATCGATGAGGGTTTGAAGGGAGTCTTTGTCGAGGCCTGGGTTCTGCATCAGCGGTCTGCTCTCCTGAACCTAATGGGCTTGGGAAAGGGGGATCCCCTCCCGATGAAAGGCACGGATGCTGGCACAAGCCGGGCCAAAATCAAAACCGGGAGTCAAGAACGCCCCTTCTAGCCCTGCAATTCCAAATAAGGTACTGAAATCATTCTGCTTGGTTGATGACGCGCGAAACCTTCCGGGCTCCAATCGCGAGCCGGTTGTGCGTCGTCGCCTACACGGCTCGACCGTCAAGACGGCCCAGGGGTGCGGTCAGAAACACGCACCCCTGCGGCCTGTGGTACGCACATCCCGCCAGCCTGTCACAACGACGATTCTCGCCCGGAGAGATCTCAAAAGAAGGCTGGCCCGGCCAGCGCTACTTCCACCGACCTTCGCCCTCTTTGGCCTTCTTGGCCTTCTCGGCCGCCGCCTTCTCCTTGGCCTGCTTGGCCATGGCCGCCTTTGATTCAGCCTGCTTCTTCTTGTCTTGCTGCTGAATCCGTCTCAGCGCCGCGGCTGCGTCCTTCTCTTGCTTCTTGGCCCGGTACTCCTCACATCCCGCCGGTTCGCAGTCGTTCTCGCATTCACACTTCAACTTCCTGGTCTTGTTGCAGTGACACTGATCCTGGGCGTCGCGGTAACAGCCGCAAGGGTTCAGTGGCGTGGCTGCGGGCGGGGGCTCGGCCTCGACAGCCGGGGCCTTGGGCTTGGCCTCAGCCAGTCCAGGCACGCCTACCAGGAGCAAAAACATCGCAATTGCCGAAAGAGTCATCCGCATGGGTTCCTCCTCTGCCCAGCCCATATCACGCTGCCCGCAACCCATGCAACCGTTCCCCGCCCTTGCGCAGCGTCGTGTTCGAACCCATGATTCACCCATCGAGGGAGGACTTCATGGTAACCAGCCTGACAACCCGAGACAGAAACGAGGCCCGCAAGAAGGGGCTCATGGCCGTGGGCGCGTGGGGCGGTGCAGGGTTGCTGGCTATTGCCAACATGCCGGTGCTGGGACTGTTCGCGGCGGGGGGCGCCGGCTACCTGACCTACAGATGGTTCATGTTCCGCGCCAAGCGTGGCATGCGCTTCTGAGACAGGCCCGCGTGCGAGGCCGGGGCCCCACCCATTTCTACGGCTGGATGTAAAGGGGCGGGCTGCCAGTCGGGTCTTCCACATTCCGTGGCGATCCGGGCTGTTGGCCGCCGCGGCCGACCTGGTGAAAGGACAAGGGCAGGTCGATGTGAACCCCGTTTCCCTCGAAGGGTGAGAAGCGCATACCCTGAATGATGTTGCGGACGCAGCGCTCCGCATCGGGCGGGGCCCCGTTGATTCGCACCAGGCTGGGCCGGCCCGACGGTTCGGCTTCGAACGACACCGCCACCATGGGGTTCTGCGCCGAAGGAGAGAAACAGGCGGCCAGCTTGCCCATGGATCCTTGCACAGCCGAGTTGAGAGATTCGCGCGTCAGCCCGTTGGGGTGTCCATTGAGCGTTCCCGTCCCCGCGGGAACACCGACAGGGGCCGCCGCCGCGGCAGGACCAGGGTCCTCTTCAGCGGGTGCTGCCACCGGACCGGCCAGGCCGAAGCTGGGAAGCCTCTGTTCGGCAACCTCTTCTTGCGGCTTCCAGTTGTTGTTCTGCCGCTTCACCACTGGCGGCAAGGGTGGCGGTGTTCCCTTGCCGATGCCCAAGAACTCACATCCGGCCGTCAGCAGAAGCAGCGTGAAGACGAGAGTGCCCCCTGCAACCTTGGCGCGCGCGAACCTGGCTTGCATACGTCCATTGTATCGGAAACGCGGCAAGCCGGCTTGAACGGCATAGGGACACGCGACCAAACCATCGCCCAAGCGGCAAATCGTTGTAGCCTGTCGGGCCATGCGTATCGGAATCGACCTTGGCGGGACCAAGACGGAGAGCATCGCCATCGACGAGCGCGGGATCGAATGCGCGCGCCTGCGCATCGCCACGCCCAGCCACAGCTACGATCAGATAGTCTCGGCCATTGTCCGGCTGGTGAGGGACACCGAGGCCAGGGTGGGACGAGAGGGCACGGTGGGAGTGGGCATCCCCGGCGCCATCTCGCCCGCCAGCGGACTGGTGAAGAACGCCAACACGGTGGTGCTCAATGGTCGGCCCCTGGATCGCGACCTTGCCCAGGCCTTGGGACGCCCCGTGCGCATCGCCAACGATGCCAACTGCTTTGCCTTGTCCGAGGCTTCGGATGGCGCCGGCGCCGACGGGCGCGTCGTGTTCGGGGTCATCGTGGGAACCGGGACCGGTGGTGGCGTGGTCGTGGATGGCAAGGTGATGACCGGCCCGCACGCCATCGCGGGCGAGTGGGGACACAATCCCCTGCCCTGGCCCTGCGACGCGGAGCGACCTGGACCTGCCTGCTACTGCGGCAAGCGCGGCTGCATCGAGACCTTCCTTTCAGGGCCGGGCCTGGCGCGCGATCACCAGGAACGCACGGGCCAGGCTTGCGACGCTGGTGAGATCGCCCGCAGAGCGGACGCGGGCGACGCCGAGGCTCTCGCCACGCTGGATCGACACGCCGATCGCATGGCGCGCAGCCTGGCGTGCGTGATCAACGTGCTCGACCCCGACGTCATCGTCCTGGGCGGAGGTGTCTCCAACATCGCGCGCCTGTACCAAGAGGTGCCTCGCCTTCTCGGCAAGTATGTGTTCTCCGATACTGCCACCACGCCAATTCGCCCTGCCCGCCATGGGGATTCCAGCGGCGTACGTGGGGCCGCGTGGCTGTGGCCCGTACGCTAGCGCTACTGACGATGCGCTTGCATGTAGGTCGAGATCACCACGAACGCACCAAGCAGGATCCAGATGATGCCCCAGCGGATGTGGCGACGCTGCTCGGGGCCGCGCTCGACGACCTCCTCGCGCGGCGGACTCAAAGCCTCGTCGTCCCGCAAGTCCGCATCGCGTTCGCGGCGGGCGCGCGGCGCGCCCAGGTACTTGATGCGCAGACCGCCGAACACGATCAGCGCCAGGCCGATGATGTACGGAATGATGGGGGGCAGATTCACTTGCATGTTCACCTCAACCCGCGACCTCTTCAGCCAGATACTCGCGAATCACCGTCACCTTAATCTGTCCGGGGAAGGTCATCTGTCGAGAAATGCTCTCCGCGATTTGGGATGACAGACGCACGGCTCCTTGGTCATCCACGCGAGTCTCGTCGACGTAGACGCGCACCTCGCGCCCACCCTGCACCGCAAAGGCTTCGTCCACGCCGCCGAAACCACGGCTGATGCGCTCGATCTCCTCGAGCTTGGCCATGTGGTTGTCCTCGGACTGCCGCCGCGCGCCTGGGCGACCGCCTGATAAGGCATCGGCGGCAGCCACCAAATAGGCATAGGCGCTGCCAAAGGGCTCATCGGTGTGGTGGGCCGCGATGGCGTTGACCACGGCCTCGGGTTCGTTGAACCGGCGTGCGTGGTCGGCGCCGATGAGAGCGTGCGAACCATCGATCTCGTGCGTGAGCGCCTTGCCAATGTCGTGCAGGAGCGCCGCCCGTCGGGCCAGCCTGACGTCCAGACCCAGTTCGGCCGCCATCATGCCGCAAAGGAATCCCGCCTCGACCGAGTGCTTCCACTGGTTTTGCGCGTAGCTGGTTCGGAAATGAAGTCGTCCCAGCAGCTTGACCAATTCGGGGTGGGCCCGATCGATGGCCAGGGCGGAGAAGGCCTTGCGCCCCAGATCCTGGGCTTCGCGCTCGACGTCGACCGCCAGGCTGCGCGCCAAACGGGTGACCGCCGCCGGGCCGCTAATCGCTCGCTTGAGCATGCGCGCCACGCAACGACGAGCGATCTCGCGCGCCATCCCGTCGAGTCCCTCGATGCGAATGGCCGTCTGGCCGTCGAGATACGAGAGCTGCACGCCCGGCACCACCGCCTCGATGGCGCGCAGGTCTTCTTCGGCCGGCGCCGCCTGCCCGGGGCGCAGATCCGACAGGGCGATGACGTACTGAGGCCTCTCGGCCAGATCATGGCCGACGAAACGCCCAATCGAAATGCCCATGATCCGCTTGGCCGCGCGGGTTTGCGCGCTGCCCATCGCGGTCTCGGTCATCTGCCGAATGGTCTGGGCCGCGCTCGCCCGCGCCTCTTCGATCTCGGCCTCGACCAGAGCCTTGTGCACGTCCGCGGTCGACTGGGCCGCGACCCGTTCCAGCCCCGCCCGACGCTCCGTCTCGACGGACTGGAATTCCGATTCGAGCGCGCGCCCCTCCTGCTCCCTCTCGTTGAGGAGCGTGGTCCGCTGCTTCAGGCTGTCGCGCAACTCCTCAAGCTGTCGGCTTTCCTCGTCGGTCCGCACCTTGCGAGCGACCAGGGCCGTCTCCTGCTGGGCCAGCTCGGCCTCGCGCGATCGAAAGGTCGCCTCCGCCTCCAGACGTGCGGCCAGGGCCTGCTCGCGTGCCTGGATCTCCGCCTCGCACAGGATGGGCTGCCGCTCCTGCTCCGCCTCGTTGCGGATGCGCCGGCTCTCGGCATCATAGTCGACCGTCTGGGTACGACGCACACGACGGGCCAGCCAGACCCCGGCGAACACGCCGGCTGCCAAGCCCGCTATCAACACGATCCAGGCAGCCGCCTCGTCCATTTACGCGATCGCGAGTCCCAGGTGAGCGCGCAGACTGAAGTACTCGTCCGACACGCACCACTGAATCAGGTCTCGGATCTTCTCCTTGGGATCGGCCGAACCCACCGCCAACGGCTCGGACTGGATCTGGTGCGCGGCGACCTCCAGATCGTTGCACAACAGCAACCCGGCACGCGAAGTGGTGAAATCCACCGCCGTTGACCAGCGTTTCAGGTCCGCCTCCGCCTTGCTCTCGATGAAGCGACGGACCACCTCGGCCAGTTGCTCGATGTTCTGCGGCGGAACCAGCCGACGCAGCAGATCGACACGCTCGTTCACCGGCTGTTCCATGTCGGACTTCACCGGCACGTTGGGTTGCACCAGCTTGAGCGCGGCCAGGAAGTACGCCTTCACCTCGGAGACCTGCGGCACCACCGCCGGCCAGCGCACCAGGTGATCGGGGCGCATCAAGGCCAGCTTCTTACCGAGGACATAGGCCAGCTCCTTCTCCTGCTTGCCCTGCAACAACGCCGCCCCGACCACGAACGAAGGACAGAGCTGCTGCTTCTCGCGCGCGTTCATCAGCTCGAGCTCGCCCGCCCAATCCTGACGCAAGAACAGCTCGGGCGCGGTCACGCCCAGCACCTGGCTGGCGTACACGAACACGCCACTGAACATCAGTTTGTCAGTGGTGGGGTCACGTCGATCCTTGCGACGAATGCCCACGTCCTTGTGCTCGCGCGCACGCGCGGCCATGATGGCCTGGCTGATGCTGGCCAGGATGAGCGAGATGTAACGATCCTCCTCGGGGTGGTAGATGTACTTCTGCCACAGCTCCTCGTTCAGACGCGCCCGCACGCGCGCCAACGTCTTGGACTTGTACTGCTCGTGGAAACGCAGCTCCTCGGCGTCGGCCTGGCGCAGATACGCCAGCACGGAGGCCACGCACCAAACCTGGTCGTACTTGCCCATCTCCGCGAAGAGACGTCGCAGCGTCTTCAGCATGGGCACCATGGCCGCGATGTCGCTGGTGCGCTTGAGCAAGTAGCGCCATTCGCGCACCGCCTTGTCGAAGCTCTCCGGCCCCTGCATCTGGTACAGCTCGGCCAGGATCTGGTGGCGGGGCATGTTATCCGGCTCCAGCGAGGCACACACCTCGAAGGCCTCCGCGGCCGCACGGTAGTCCTTGAGGCGAGAGCGGTAGATCTCGCCCAAGGCGTGCCACAGAGCGATTTGCGTCTGCTTCTTCTCGGGCGCCACCTCGACGCCCAGGCGTTTGATCATGCGACGGTAGGCGCGCTGCTGGTTGGTCCAGTCCTTCTTCGCCGTCATGATCTTGTCGATGCGCTCGAACGGCTTCAGGTCGTCAGGGTACTCGTCCAGCGCCTTGTTGAACAGCTCGACCGCTTCGTCGGGCGAGTGCAACTCGGTGTTGGTGATCTGCCCCGCCGTCTGCAGGTACTTGGCCTTGACCCGGCCGGTCTCGATGGAGGCCAAGCGCAGCAGGATCTCGACCGCCTTCTTCCACTGCTTGGTCTCGGTCAGAAGCTCGAGCACATCGACCAGCAGGCCACGCGCATCGGGCTTGACCTCAAGCGCCTCCAGATAGGCCGCGATGGCCTTCTGCGGGTTCTTCAGCTTCTCCTTGTAGACCTCGATGATCTGCTCGTGCAAGCGCACCTTCTCGTCCTGTCCCTCGGTGTGGGCCAGCAGGGCGCGCTTCTGCTTGATGACCGCTTCCCAGTCGTTGGCGGCGGCGTGGATCTCGGTCAGCGCTTCCAACGTGGCGCGGTGGCCGGCGTCGATCTCCAAGGCCTTCTCGAACATGTTGATGGCCTTGGCCCGATCGCCGATCTTCATCTTGATGTGGCCGATGCGATGGAAGATCTCGACGATCTGCGCCTCGCTCTGCTGCTCGCGATGGTGGACCAGGATGGTCTGGTACAGCTTGAAGGCCTCGTCCCACTGCTGACGGCGGAAGAGCAGATTGGCCCGATCGACCAAGGTCGGCAGATGGGTGGCATCCAGCTCGTAGGCCGAGCGGTAGTACTTGATGGCCTTGTCTTCGTCCCCGACCTGCTCCGCTGCCTTGGCCAGGCGGTAGCACAAGATGTTGAGCTCGCGATGAGCGCGACGATCCGCCTTGCGCACCAGCATCTCGAGAATGGGGACCAGCGGCGCCCACTCGCCCTGACGGTAGTAGATGTCTGCCAGAGGAGTCGCGGCCTCGACCTGCTCCGGATCCAGCTCGAGCGTGCGCGCGTAGAGCTCCTTGGCCTTGACCTCGTCGCCCAGCTCGGTGTGATACAGCTTGCCGGCCTCGGAGAGCAGACGCGTACGCTCCAACACGTTGGGCGTGTGCGCTTCGGCGCGCACCATCAGTTGGGCCGCCTTGAACGAGTCACCCCGCCGTTTGTAGATGGCCAGCATGGCCAACATGCTGGGCACGTGGGTTCCATCGATGGCCAAGGCATCGCTCAAGCGTTCCTCGGCGATGTCCGACATCTGCATCTGCTCGTCGAGGATCTTGCCCAGACGGTAGCTGAGATCGACCTTCTCTTCTTGCGAGGCATTCCCCACCAGGCGCTGCATGACGTCCACCGCGCGCTCCCACTGCTCGGTCTCTTCATAGAGCCGCGCCAGTCCGCGCATGGCCTCGGCATGATCCGGCACCACATTCAGGATCTCGTTGAAGGCCTCGATGGCGCTGTCCGGATCTCGCAGGCCTTCCTCGTAGACCTTGCCCATCTCCAGGTACAGCGTCGTCTTGGTACCGACGTCGCCTTCGATGGCGATGTGCTGACGGTAGACATCAACCAGCGCATCCCACTTGCGTTCGGCGCGGTACAGGCGCTCCAGATCCTCGCACGCCTTGAGATTGCGCGGATCGATCGACAGCACCTGTTTCAGGCTGTCGATAGCGGTGTCGTTTCTGCCAGGCAGCTGCTCGCAGACCTGGGCCATGCGAACCAGCAGGCCGATGCGATCGCCCTCCCCACCCGTGACCTCGAGCTGATGCTCCAGGACCTCCAGGTAGGCGTCCATGCGGCCCGCCTTCTCGTAGAGCTGCTCCAAAGCCTTCAGGGCAGGCAGGTTCTGCGGGTCGACGGTGAGGACATCTTTGTAGGCCGCCACCGCGCGCTCGTTGTCGCCGAGCCGGGTCTCCCACAGCTCGCCGACCTGCAGGCGCAACTTGACCGCCAGCTCACCGTCGCTGACCACCTGAGATTTCTTGGCCAGGACATCGGCCAGACGCTCCCACGCCTGGGTGCGGCGGTGCAGTCGCTCCAAGGCCTCGATGGCCTTCAGACAGTGCTCGTCGACCTGCAGAGCCTGGTCGTAGGCCAGGACCGCCTGTCCGGCGTCGCCGATGTGGATCTCGAAGGTCTCGGCCAGAGCCAGCAGGACCTCCACCCGTTGCGCGGGATCAGTCTCGGTTTCGGCGTGCTTGGAAAGGACCCCTACCAGTTCCTTCCACTGCGATTCCTTGCGGTAGAAGTCCGCGAGCGCCGCCATGGCGCCCAGGTGATTGGGCTGGCGATTCTGCGCCTCTTTGGCCGAAGTGATGGCGTATTCGGTGTGGTGCAGAGCCGAGTCGTACCAGCGGGCGATCTTGACCCATAGATCAGCCGCCTGCTTCGCATCCTCCATGCTCTGAGCAGCTTGCGTGTACTCCGAGAGAAGGTCCGCCCACTTGTTGGTCAGGTTGGCCAGGCGCTCCAGCTCGGCCGCCACGGCATTGCTGGAATAGTCCTCGCGGAACGCGGCCTGCAACATGATGAAGGCCGAATCCCGGTCGCCGATGTGCTCTTCGTAGATACGCGCGATCTCGACGAAGAGCTTGATCTTCTCCTCGGTCTCGCCGACGTATTCCACGCGGGCCAGCAGCAACTCGACCAGCTCGGGCCACACCTTGCGTTGGCGGTAGACGTCCTCCAGAGCCGCCGACGCCGCCGCGTGCGACGGATCGATCTGCATCACGCGCTCGTAAGCGGCGGCCGCGTTGCCACCGTCGCCGATCTTCTCGGCCCAGATCGAGGCGATCTGCATGAGGACATCGACCTTCTCCCCCACCGAGGCCAGGGCATCCACGCGACGCTCCAACACCTCCACACACTCCTCCCAGCGTCCTTCCTGAGTGAAGAGCGTCTCCAACGCCCCCAGGGCGCGGGTGTCCGCGGGGTCGAGGTTCAGCACCTGGCGCCAGGCATCGATGGCCGCGTCCACGCGACGGAGCGTGCTACCCTCCAGCTCGCCCAGCTCGGCGAAGAGATCCTTGAGGGTCTCCGCCGGGAAGGTCTCCTGACCGACGCCGATGAGGTTGCGCAGCGTATCGGACAGCTCTTCCCAAGCCGCGGCGTTGCGGTAGTTGGCGGCGATGGCCTGCAGGGCCTCAACGTCACCGGGGTTGATCTCGATGACCTTCTTCCAGCATTCGAGCGCGTTTCGCTCGCGAGCCAGCTTCTCGCCCCACACGTGTCCCAGGCGCTTGTAGGCCGGAATGCGGGCTTCGGGATCGTCGGTGGCGCGGATCTGGCTGTCCAGGACCTCGGTCAACTCGCGCCACTCCTCGGCCTGCTCGTGCAGGTCGGCCAGCGACGACAAAGCCACGGGATCGGCACCGCGAAGATCGAGCACGCGCCGCCACAACTCGATGGCGCGATCGCGCTGGCCCAGGACGTCCGAGGTGATCTTGGCCATGCGCGCGTAGCAGTCCGACAGGGCCTCGTCACCGGGGGCGATGTCCAGCATCTTCTCGTAGATCTGGTACAGATCCTCCCACTGCTCAGCGCGGAAGTAGATGCGCTCCAGGGCCTCCAAGGCCTCGGGCGATCGCGACTCCTGCTCCAGAACAGCCAGGTAGCTGGCCACGGCGCCAGGCGCATCGTCGATCACATCGGCGAGGATCTTGCCCAAGCGCAGGTGCAACGCCACCAGCTCGCGCGAGCCGTCGGTGACCGCCAGCCGACGACGCAGGACATCGGCCAGCTTCTCGTAATCGCCCTGCTTGTCGTAGACACGATCCAGGAAGGCCAGCGCCTCCGCGTCGTTGGGATCCAAGGCCAAGACCTGTCCCAACACATCCTCGGTCCTCACCAAGTCGTTCAGCTCGGTGTCGAAGACGGTGGCCAGACGGAACAGAACGTCGCGCCGAACGTGAGGCTCGGAGGTCTTGGCGGCCGCGTCCGCCATGCTGGCGACGTAGTTCTCCCACTGATGGGTTGCGCGGGCCAGACGGAGCAGCTCGTCCAGACCTTGCTCTGAGCTCGGATCCTCGATGACGGCGTTGGCCCACCATTCCAGGGCCGCCACCTGATCCATCAGCTTGGACTCGGAGATCTCGGCCAACCGCCGCAACAGACGCTGGCGTTCTTCGGGGTCGGACTGGACGCCCAGCTCGACCTGGTAGACGCGCACCAACTTCTCCCATTCCTCGGCCACGCGGTAGAGCGGCTCGAGGACCTGGGCGATTTCGTGCTGCATCGTCCCGCTCGACAGCAACCTCTCCAAGGTAGAGCGGGTCTCAGCGTGCTTGGGATCGATGTTGAGGATGTCTTGGTAGGCCTCGACCGCCTTGGGCATGTCGCCCAGCGCGACTTCCAGGATCTGGGCCAAGCGATAGCTCAGATCGATGATCTGCTGGTCGCTGTCGGCTAGGCGGATCTCCCGGCGCACCACCTCGGCCAAGTCTTGCCAGCGCTCGGTACGGGTATAGAGGCGGTCCAAGGCTTCAAGACCGTCCTTGCGATCCGGCTCTGCGTCCGCGACCCGTCGGTAGGTAAGGATGGCCTTGTCGAGATCGTGGGTCTCTTCCTCGTAGATGCGGGCGAGACGCAACAGAATCTCGGTCTGCAGCCGGCTATCCAGGATGCGCTCGACCTCCTGGTCGTACACCGCGGCCAGATCGGCCCAACGGCCGCTGGACTCCGCCAAACGATCAATGTGCGCGATGACATCCTGATTGGCCGGATCGACCCTCAGAGCACGGCAATAGGCATCGAAAGCGGCGTCGAAGTCCGACAAACGGCGCTCGTGAATCTTGGCCAGAAGGTCCAGCAGCTCGACCTTGCGGACGGAGTCCTGCGTGGACGCCACCATGACCTCGTAGACAGCCGCCACCCGCGGCCAATCGCCCGCGCTCTCGTAGACCGGCAGCAAGACCTCGGCCGCCGCGATGGCCTCTTCCCCCCTTTGCATCATCCCCTCGAGCGCCTGCAAGGTCGGCTCGTGGGTCGGGTCCATGGCCAATACACGCTGGTAGGCCTCGGTGGCGCGGTTGGCGTCACTCAGTTTCTCGGACCACAGCGAGCCGATGCGGTGGCGAAGTGAAACCACCTCGGCCGCTGAAGCGGACAGCTCGGTCTGCCGCTCCAACACGCCAAGCAAATCGTACCAACGCTCGGTCTGCAGGTACAGGCGATCCAAAGCCTGCAACGCATCCACGTCGTCGGGATCCATGTCCAAGATCGAGGTATAGGTCTCGATGGCGCGAGGCGCGTCCTGCAACTCGCGGTCGTACACCTGGCCCAGAACGAACAGACGCTCCTTCTTGCGAGCCGGATCGGTGGCCAACTCGGCCTGGCGGGCGTAGACATCCTTCAAATCGTTCCAACGCGAGAGGCGCAGGAACAGGCGCACCAGGTTCTCCAGCGCTTCCTCGTTGGTGTCATCGAGCGCCAGCACCTGGCGATACACCTCGATGGCCATGTCGGGATCATCGAGAACGTCTTCCCAAATCTTGGCTGCGCGCGCGCCGAGTTCCTTCTTGTCGGCCAGCGCATCCACCATGTCCATCTTCCGCTGCAACAGCAACACCAGTTGCTGGTAGTCGGCGGTGCGGGTGTAGATCGCTTCCAAGGCGTCGGCCGCCACCAGGTCACGCGGACCCACCACCAGAGCCTGCTTGTAGGCGTCGGCGGCAATGTCGGGATTGCCCAGCTCGGTCTCTGCCAGCTTGGCGATGGCGTGATAGACGGCTCCCTTCAGCTCGTCTGATTGCAGATTCTCGGCGGCCGCACGGTAGCGCGTGACCAGGTCATCACAGCAATTGAGAGCCTTAGCCAACCGCTCGAGGCGACGGGTGGTCTCCGGGTCAAGCGGATCTTCCGAGAGAGCCCGCCCCAAAGCCAGATAGGCGTCCGCGGGATCATCCAGGCCGTCTTCGCATGCGGTCGCGATCTCGTGCAAGAGGTCGATCTTTCGCCGCACGTCGGGGGTGTGGCGCGCCTGGATCTCCAACACACGCACCAGGTTCTTGAAATCACTGCGCGTGCGATAGACCGGATCGAGGATCTCGGCCAGAACCAGATCGTGGTCGGGATGGACCAACAGGCGCTCCAACGCCGCCACGGTTTCCTCGTGTCCGGGCGCCAACTCCAGCAAACGCCGGTAGGTCTCCACGGCCGCGGTGATGTCGTTCAGCTTCTGCTCGCGCAAACTGCCCAGACGGGACAGCAGGCGCACCTGTTCCTCTTCGTCAGTCGCCAGTTCGAGCTGTCGTTGCAGGTTGTCGGCGAGATCCAGATCCAAACCCTTCTCGCCGAAGAGCCGATCGAGCGCACGAAGAGCGTTGCGGTTGCTCGGGTTGTCCCCCAGGACCTCTTTCCACGCCGCGATGGCCTCGTCGGCGTTGCCGATGGCCTCTTCCCAAATCGCCGCGATGTGGGCGTGAATCTGCTCCCGCTCCTCGCTGGTACGCACCAACTCGCTCTTCTTCTTCAGCGTGTCGACCAGATCCGGCCAACGCTCGGTGCGCGTATAGAGCCGTTCCAGGGCCTCCAACGCCGAGGCATCTTCCGGCTCGATCTCCTGCGCCAGGCGGAAATACTCGACCGCCTTGTCCGACTGGTTCAGCTTCTCGTCGTAGGCGACGGCGATGACCAGCAGGATCTCCCGCTCCAGCGCGGGCGGCAGCTTGCGCGAGGCTTGTGTCTCGCTGTACAGGGTCACCAGGTCCTGCCAACTGTTCATCTGATCGGCCAAGCCCTCGAGGGCGACGCGCGCTTCGCTGGTGTCCGGGCTGGTCTTGAAGGCCTCAGCGTAGGCCAAGTACGCGTCCTGGGGACGGCCGGCCTCCACTTCCAAAGCACCCACGCGCAGAAGTAGGGCGATGCGGCTGGCCGCATCGGATTCGCGGTTCAGCTTGATGCGCTGGACTTGCAGAAGGCGCTCGACCTCGTGGCCGGCCTCGTAGATGGGTTCCAGGGCAGCCACCGCAGCCATGCGATGCTCGCCCTTTTCCAAATAAGCCTCGAGAGCCGTTCGCGCCCCGGCGTGGGACGCATCCATCGACAACGCCTCTTGGAACGCCTCCACGGCAGCCTGCTCGTCCTGCAAGTGCTTCTCGGAGACGTCGCCCAGCTGGAACTTCAACTCCGCGGCGCTGGCATCGTCGTTGGGCAGTTTGAGTTGGCGCGCGATGATCTTCACCAACTCACGCCAACGCTCGGTCGCACGATACAGGCGGGCCAAGGCACGCAGAGCTTGGGCGTCTTCCTTGGAGGTCTTGAGAATGTCCTTGTAGAGGCTGATGGCCTTCTCGGGATCACGAACCTGCTCCTCGTACAGGCCCGCCAACTGCAGGCGAACCTCGCGCTTCTCTTCCTCCGAACCCGCGAGCGCGAGCTTCTTGTCGTAGATGGCCAGCAGTTGATCATGCTGACCGGTGGCGATGTAGAGACGTTCCAGCGCCAGCACCGCTTGCTCGTCGCTGTCCGCGATGTTCAGGATGGCGCGGTTGCGTTCGATGGCGGCCTCGCTGTTGGCCAACTCCTTCTCGTAGACGCGAGCGACGGTCGCCAGCAGGGGCAGAGCCGCCTCGCCGGCCAAGCTGGGCAGGACCGCCTCATAGGCTTCCACCAGCATCGTCCAGTTTCCGGTCTCGCCAGCCAGACGTTCTGAATACTCCCGCGTCCACTCTTCCTTCGGGTTCTCAGAGAGTCCCTGCAGCGCCACCAAAAGGGCCGAGGACCGATCGCCGGCTTCGCTCTCCAGGATCTGCGCGATTCGCAGCATGCGCTCCTGTCGCTCGCTCGGCTCCTGCGTGTGGGTGAGCTGAACCTGCAGTACCTCGGCCAGGCGCTTGGCGTCCTTGGCCTTCTCGTACATGGGAATCAGGGCCTCGGCCGCGGCCAGGTTCTGTCCATCGAGCGAGAGCGCCTTCTCGAAGGCCTTCTGCGCCTTGTCCGCCTTGTTGAGGCGGTCACGGTAGAGGACCGCGATCTTGTTCCACAGGCCCACGCGTATGGCATCGCTTTCGTTCTCGGCCTGGCGCTCGAGAACGCGCGCGAATTCATCCCACTTGCCCTGAACCGAGTAGAAGCCTTCGAGGGCGTCCCAATCCTTGTTCTGCAGATACAACTTGCGAAGGGCATCCTGGGCGCGCCGATTCTCCGGTTCACCATCCAGGAGCGCCCGCCAGGCGGCCACCGCCTGGTCCAGCTTCTGCAGCTTCTCCGTATAGACCGTGGCCAGCTTGGGCAGGAGGATGCCTCGTTTGGCCGGATCATCGGTCAGAACGGATTCCCGCTGCAGAACACTCGCCAGATCCTCCCAGCGCTTCTCGCGCTCGTACAGTTTCTCGAGCTCAGCCAGCGCCTCCATATCGCTGTCGTTGACCTCGAGGACTTTGCTCCACAGCTCGATGGAAACCGCAGCCTTCTTCAGCTTCTCTGTCGCGAGCTTGGCCACCTCGGCCCAGCGCCTGGCCTGCTCCGCAGGATCGGTGATGCGCGCGATCTCCTGGCGCAGAACCACAACCAGGCGATCCCAGTCCCGGCGTTTCTCGTACATCTGCTTGAGGAAACTCAGCGCCTCTGTGTTGCCGGGATCGATCTCGAGGATGGCCTCGAAAGCCTTGATGGCCTCGGCCTGATTCGAGAACTTCTCCAAGTACAGGTTGGCCACGCGAAGATAGAGCGCGATCTTCTCCTCGACCGATTCGACAATGCCGGCCTTCTTTCGCAGGATCGCGATCAACTCGGGCCAGCGCGGAATCACCTCGTACTGTGCCGCGAGCGCATCCATCACCTCGGTGTTGTTGGGCTGCAGGGCCAGAACGCGGTTGTAGGTCTCGACCACCATCACGTCCAGCTTCAGGCGATCGCGATAGAGGTCGACCATGTCCAGAAGCACCGGAACCTTGGCTTCAGGCGAAGACCAGGACGCCTTCTCGACCGCTTCTTTCAGGATCTCAACGCACGCCTTCCACCGCTCCGCACGTCGGTACACGCGGGCCAGCTCACGTCGGGGCTCCCAGGCCGCAGGAGCGGCAGCCACGATCTTCTTCCAGGCGTCGATTCCCTTCTCAACGGAGGTTCGTTCTGTTTCCAGAGCAGCTTCGGCCTGGCTCTGCAGTTCGCTTGGGAAATCCGTAAGCACGGCGTTCGAGGTTAGTTCCTGGCCCACTTGTTCCTCCGGGATGAATGAGCGACCACCAGGTCGCATCCGCATACTTTCGGCTTCCAGGCAAGGAAGCTAAAACCGCGGAAAATGGCGTATTTTATACCACGTGGCTCGCTTGGCACACAAATGGAATGAGCCCTGCTCTCTCGTCGCTGCGCCTCGTTTCGGCGCCGCCCCACGGGGTGCGAACGTCACCCACGTGCGCAAATGAAAAAGGGGAGTGGGTCAATGACCCACCCCCC
>CAZHUY010000007.1:0-12340 GCA_964535465.1 uncultured Myxococcales bacterium | reverse complement strand
AACGTCACCCACGTGCGCAAATGAAAAAGGGGAGTGGGTCAATGACCCACCCCCCGAACGTCACCCACGTGCGCAAATGAAAAAGGGGAGTGGGTCAATGACCCACCCCCCTGCGACTGCTTCTGATGGCGAAGACCAGGCGGAGCCTACGGACCACTCAGCGCGTAGAGCTTGTCACCGGCAGCCCTCAGGAAGCCGGACGCCGCTCCGTCCTTGCCGCCGCCCGTGGCGACGAACTTCTGCAGGTAGTCACGCGCCTGCTGCTTGTGCTCGTTGGCGTGTGATTCCTCGTACCACTCGGCGTAGGTCATGCCGCAGTTGTAGAGAGCGTCGAACAACCCGCTGTCCGCGTTCATGGCCTTTTTGAACTCCGCAACCGCTTGGTCGTACTGCTTCAGACCCTTCAGGGCCACCCCGTGAAGGTTGTAGCACTCGGCGCTGGTCTCGTTCGCCCGTACGCACTCTCCAAGGACCAGCGCGGCTTCCTTCTCGGCGTCGTAGTCCAAGTACAACCGCCCCAAGGCGATGAAGGGCCTATCCATGCGCGGGTTCAACTCGATGGCCGCACGCAGAGCCAGGTCTGCCTCTTTGGGCCGCTCCTGGAACAAATACACAAGGCCGAGCCGCCACTGAGCCTTGAAGAGCTTGGGGTCCAACTCCGTGGCCTTCTTCAGGGACTTCTCGGCATTGTCCAACCGTTTGGCCTCGAGATAGGCCTCGCCCAGGTCGTAATGGAAGTTTGCGTTGTTCGGGCTGCGCTGCACGGCACCTTCGAAGGCCTCTACGGCCTTGTCCCACTTTCGCTGCTTCTGATAGACCTTCCCGAGGTTGTAGTGGGCCATCTCGTAGGCCGGATCGGTCTGAATCGCGAGCCGCAGCTCACGTTCGGCCGAATCGTAGAGGTTGTTCTTGAAGGCCTCGACTCCCTTGTTCGCGATCTCGATAGCCTTGATACGTTCCTGGCTGCACACAAAGGCGTCGCAAGCGGGCAAGATCAGCCCGAGAGCGAGCACGGCTTTCAGATAGCGACCCATCACGGCTCCTTCCGTTTTGGCGGTTGCCAGGCTTACTCGCCTGCGCTGCCGGCAGTGAAGTTGAACGGATACGACACGATGACGATGCCACCGCCGAGCGGCTTGGGGAACTCCCAACGTCGAACCGCCTGAACCACGCAGTTCTCGACACGAAGGTTGCCCATGGTGGAGCTCTGAAGCACCGACGCAATGACCTGTCCGGTCGCCGCGATGGTGAACTGCACCGAAACGCGGCCCGCGAGATTCGCCTTCTTGGTCAACTCAGTCTCGTAGCAGTACTTAACCTCGTTGATGTGACGGCGGATAATGCGGCGGATGATTTCCTTGTCGAGAGAGCCACGAACGTTCGCCTGGCCGGGGATGACGTCTGGAGCCCGGGCCCGACGACCACCAAGGCCACCGGCGCCACGGCCGTAGCCCGAACCGCTGCCGCCGCCGCCGCCCTTACCGATGGTGCCGAAGTTGCCCAGACCGATGGTGCCTTCGCCGGTACCACCGCCGCCCGTTCCGGTTCCCACCAAACCCAAACCGCCGACGCCGTAGGCCTCGCCGATCTGGTTGCCGATCAGGCCACCCAGCACGTTCTCTGCGTCAGAGCCGGCCGCGGTGTCGCGTCCGAAGATCGAAGCCAGGTGCGAACCCTCGGCCATCTTCAACACGCCCAAGATACCTGCGTTCTTGGCCTGCTCCTCGGCCAGCTTCTTGGCCAGGTGCGGATCGGGATTGTCCTTGGGACCCTTCAGGCCGTACAGACCCTCCTTGTTCTTGGAGGTCTTCTTGCCCATCTTGCCTTCTTCGCCCTTGTGGCGCTTGCCCTTGCCGCCCTGCTCGTCTGGACCCTTCTTCTTGAGCCACTCGGGGATCTCCTCTTCCTTCTCCTCCGGCGGCTTGATGAGGAAGTTCACGAAGCGGCTGTCCGCATTGAACAGATCCAAGGAGAGAGACTTGGGATCCGGCGGAACCGAGAAGATCATCAAAAGGAAGAGGATCAGACCGATGCCCGTCCCAACCGTGTAGACCTGCTCGCTCCATCGCCATGTCAGGAAGGGAACCGGCAACTTGCGGGGCTTGGGGGTGGCGCTGACCAGGAAGGTCGTCTCGCCGCAGTCGATCTTGGCGCGCCCGCGATCTCCCAGCGAGAAACTGGTGCCACGTTGTTGAACGAAGTGCTGCAAAGGCAGGACCTGGTTGTCGACCAGGACTTCGCCAGACATCGCCGGGGTTACGTTAACCAGGAAGTCGGATCCGGTGGTGGCGACCAGGTTGAACGACTGCCCATTGATGAATTCGGGGCTAAGAGGCGCATCGACATGCGGGTCCGAGCCCACGATGAAGTTCGGGTTGGTTCGCCCTCGACGCTTCAGGCCCATGTAGGACAGGGCAATTCCAAAGCCGATTCCCCCGAACACGAGGAAATCCATCGCCGGCGAGGTTCTCTTCCACTGGAAGTCCTTGGTCTCACCGCCGTCCGACACGAACTTGTCGTACCGCGCCTTCTCGGCGCCAAGGCTCAGCACGTTGATGAGGAAGGTCGCCAGCGCGATGACGATCAACGCGGCCCCCGCGATCAGCATCAGCTTGGACTGCCCCTCGGTGCTACGTCCCGTCGGATCCGAGAGGTGGCGGGTCTGGGTCACGATTCCGCGGAAGACCGCCTGCACCTCGATGGCGTGAGAACCATCGTGAACCTCAACCTCGGCTCCGGCATGGCTGGCAAAGCCGCCGCCCATGGCCGCTGCAGGCTGAGCGTATTGCGGCGCCGCCGGCGCCTGAGGCGGGGCGTACTGCTGGGCAGGCGCAGGAGCCGTGGGACGAGGCGGCGGGGCGTACTGCATGGTCACGGCGGGAGAAGGCGCCGCTGGAGCAGCCTGCATCGCGGGCACCGGTGTGGTGCTCTCGACCTGCGCGGCGGGGAACGAGATGATCACGGCGAGATCGCCGAACTGCACCTGGTCGCCGCTCTTGATGCTCGCCTTGGCGATACGCTCGCCGTTGACCATGGTTCCGCGGGTCGAGCCCAAGTCGATGAGCTGAACCTCCTCGGGACCCGTCACCTCGAGCACTGCGTGCATGCGCGACACGGACTCGTCGTCAAGCCGCAGATGAGAGGAGGCCAACTTGCCTATCTTGATGACTGACTCAGTCAGGACCTCTTCTCTGACGATTTGGTCCCCCCTGAGGATCTGGAACTTTATGGGCACTACGACGTTGGCCATTGTTTTGGTCTCCTCCGATTGCGAAGGCCTGGTCTCCGAAGACCAGGCCTCTTGACTCTCTAATTCGTCTCGCTGAGCTGATCGCTGTCTGGTTAGGAGCGGCGACTAGATGTCTTCGAGCGACTTGAGCATCTCAGGAATGAAGTCTTTGCGGATCTCGATGAGGCTAGAGTGTTTGGCTTTGTTGATGGCGTTCACCAACTCGCCATCCGGGCGCTGCAGATCACCCTCGACGTTGTCGTCTTCGAAATCGTAGACGGTCTTGGCTTTGAACTGTTCAGCCCCGCCCTCTTGAGCCAGAGCCGTGCCGAGTCCTCCGATGGTCAGAACCGTAATCATTGCAACCAGTCGCATCGGTTCATCTCCTTGATGGGGTTACCTTGGAAGACAAGCATGGAAAACTCGCCTTCGTACTGACAACCAAGTTCGAAATCGGTTCCAAAAATTTGCGATCAACCGCCTTCAGCGACAGCGGGGCCCAAGGCGGCCGCACCACGAGTGCCGGCCGCCTCACGGCGCAAAACGTCACTTCCCAGGTTCGGGAGCCGGTTGTGTGGCACCGGCCGGAGCAGGATTCGAGGCAGGGGCGGCTGCAGGCGGCGGAGTATTGCCGGCGGGTTGGGGAGCCGCCTTGGACTCGGCGCCCTTGTCCGCGCCAGAAGCCTTCATGGCCTTCTCCTCTTCCTCCTTCTTCTTCATCTCCTCCTGTTGACGCTTCTCCTCCGCCTCCATCCGCTTCATATCCTCCTCCATCTTCTTCTGCTGCTCCTCGGCCTTGCGCTGCATCTCCTCGGCTTCCTTCATCATCTTGGCCGCTTCGTCCAGAGCAACGAAGACCTCATCGATGTCCTTGATGCGCTTCTCGGCGCCTCTTCGGGCCTTGGCATCGCTGGTGCGAGACAGGAAGTCGCGGTAGTAGCCCTGCGCCTTCTGCAGCATGGGTTTGTCGCTGCCAGCCTTGTACTCCTGGTACAGAAGGCCAAGGTTGAAATAGGAGTCAGGACGCTGCGAATCGAGGTTTCGAGCTTCGTTGTACTTCTGCTCCGCCTCTTCCAGCTTCCTGTTACCGCGCAGAGCCACGCCCAGACCGATGATGGCCTCGTAGTTGCGGGGCTTGGCCTTGAGCACGGCCTTGAAGTTCTCTTCGGCGATGTCGTAGTTGCGGAACTTGAGCGAAACCGCCGCGAGATTCAGACGCGCCTCGAACAGGCTCGGATCGTTGTCCACGGCGGCGCTGAAGTTCTTGATGGCCTCGGTGTAGTTCTTCTTGTCCAGAGAGATCATTCCGAGGGTGTTGTAGACAACCGCGACCGCCTTCTTCATCTCGACGGTGTAGCCGGTGCCCTCAGGTCCGGCTTCCTGAACGGCCTTGTCCGAATCGTCCTTTGCCACTTCCTTCGCCTTCTTGCCCCTCTTCCCCTTCCTCCCCGATTCCTCAGGAGTGACCGATTCGTCCTCGAACTTGCCGGTCGCAATTTCCTGGGCGCGCTTGATAGCCTGCGCGCCGACCAATTTGGACGCCTCGGGCAAATCCAAATCGTAGTAGATGAAGCAAAGGCCGGCGTAAGCTTGAAGGCTGTTACCGTCAAGAGCCAGAACGCGGCGAAGCTCCTTCACGGCGGCGTCGTTCTGGGCCTTCTTCTCGGCCCCGCTGGACTGGCGCGCTCGCTCACGAGCAATCTGAGCCATGTTGATACGCGCCGCGATCGAGCCGGTCAGGGGGTCGGCCTCGATAGCGCGCCTGAAAAGGTTTTCGGCCTTGGACTTGTCGCCACCTTGCCACGCCACATAGCCCAGGTTGGCCAGTGCCGGTGCGAACGGCTTGGAACCACCGCCCAGCTTCTCCCAAATTCTGATGGCCTCGTCTTTCCTGCCACACTCGTAGTACACCGAGGCCTCGTTGCTCCTGGCCTCCAACAGGACAGGAGCCTGATCGGCCACCCGCTTGAAGGCCGAGGAGATCGAGCCGCACTCCTGCCCCGGGACGGAGCCTGCCTTGCGGGCCCTGATGTAGTCAGAGACCGCCTTATCGTAATCGGCCTTCTGCTCCTCGGTGATCTGTCGCTCGCCAGGCCTGCGCGTGATCAGCGGGACCTCAACCGGACCGGCCGCGCCCCCCCCAGCCTTCTTCCCAGGGGCCGTCTCGTCCTCCTCGTCCTGCAAGGAGGCTGTCTCGGGACTCTTGGGTCCCGCGGTGGCGCAGCCAAGGCTCAGAGCCAGCAAAGCTCCGATCCCCAGCTTCATCGGAGAGGAGAAGATTCCTAGATTTCGATGCGTCATCATCGCAGGCTCCTAATCCTTGGAGGTGACCAGGAGCTCTTCGGGCAGCTCCGAAAGGACACCGCTGGGCGTGATCGGGGTTGAAAGATAGCCCGGCTCCGGTTTCATCTCGGCCGACAGCGGCCAATCCGCTGGCTTCATCTGGTTCAGCTCGATTTCGCACATGGTCGACCACTCGTTGTACCAAGATTCCTTGGTGGCGGCCTTCAGGCAGAGCTCGTAGCCGACCACGGCTTTCGACTCGATGGGCTCGGCCTTGTCGACCAGGGCGTCGCAGAAGATTTCGCGCGGGCGGTTGCCCCACTCGTCTTGTTCCTTGAGGTCCTTGGGGATCTCTGCGGTGTAGAGCTGGTTGACGAAGTCGGCGTAGACCTGCCCGATGCGGGCCGAGGCCGCGATGGTCCAGTGGGCGACCTTGTACTCGAGGACGAAGTCGTAAAGCCCCTTCTTGTCGGCCGAAGGCCCGGTCAGCTTCTCGGCGATCGAGGCCTTCTCGGTCATGTACGCCATGAACCGCTTGCCCGAGTCATCGGCCTTCTTCTTCTTGGCGGCGGCGACCTTGGGCTTGTCCCATTGGGTGGGCTGCTGGAAGTCCAAACCGGCCGGGAACTTCACCTTGAGGAACTTCTCGTACAACTCCTCGCCCTGATAGAAGGCCGAACCCGCGGCGGCGAAACGAGCCACCATCTCACGAGACGCACGCTCGCCGGGATTGGCACCGGGGATCTTCTTGGCGGCCTCGCCACGGTTCCACAGCTTGAGGACATCCTTGAAGTGGTTCTGCGCCTCCTTGGCGTACTTCGGATTGCGATCGAAGACCGCGATCTTCGAGCTGGTGGGCGGTCCACATTGCGTGCGCAGCTTCTCCTTCAGCTTCTTCTTCTTGTCTTTGATCTTGGAGTTGATGTCGGCGAACACCTTCTGACGACCGGTGGCCGTCACACGCTCGATCTTGAGGCAGGCGCCGTTCACACCCTCTTGCGGGCAGGAACGCTTCCACATGATCTCGCCCAGCTTGAAGTGCGCGAGGATCTGCTTATCCACGCCGCCCTTGGCGCCCCACTTCTTCAGATACTCGGTCAGGTGCTTGACCAGCTCGTCGGTCTTGTTCTGCTTCTCGTAAACCTCGCTCATCTGGAACACGACGGTGGCGGCTTCCTGAGCGTCACGGGTTCCGTAGTACTTGACGAAGCTGTTCATGTCCTCGACGGCCTTCTCGAACTCACCCAGGCCGATGCGGAAGGTATAGGCGTTGCCCAAGGCCGCCTTTGACTGCTTTTCACCCGGGAACTTGGTCGCGAACTCCTCGTAACGACGGGCAGCTTCGCTGTAGTACGCGAGTTGGTGATAACCGCTGGCGATCTGGAAGAGCGCCCTTTGCGCCAGGGGATCCTTGGGGTGCTTGTCGATCAGCTCCTGGCGAGCCTTGATGGCCTGGCCGACCAGGCGAGCGTTCTGGAAGCAGATGCCCGCGTTGTAGAGGCGCTCGGCATGCTTGGGGTGATCCGGGATGGTCTCGGCGGCGGCGACATAGGAGATGCCGCACTCCTTGTAGTTCTTGACCTTCTCGTACTGCTTGGCCTCGACCACCAAGCTGTCGGTCTTGAGACCGATCATCTGAACCTTGAAGGCCTCGTCCTTCATGAGGACGGGGTTGGCCAGGAACTTCTCCACCGTGGCAAGCAGCTCCTTGTACTTGCCCATGATGTTGAGGCAGTCGAGCAGCAGGTTGGCCGAGTAGATGGCCAATTCGTCGTTGACGTGCTTGTCGACGATGTCCCTGAAGAGCTTCACAGCGTCTTCGAAGTGGTTGTAGTCGTAGAAGATGCGCGCCTTGCGGTACTTGATCTTCACCAACTCCGGCGCGTCGGGCACGTACTTGATGTACGTGTCGAACGCCGCGATCATCTTCTGCTGGCCAGTCGGGATCTGGCGCGGCTTCATGTCCTTCTTGTCCTTGTCGGGCATTTCGCCGGAGTCGTCGATGTTGAGGGCGTTCTTCCACGCCAGGACCGCAGCGTAGGCGGCGTCCTTGACGTACTTGCCCTTCGGGTCCAGCTGGACAACCTTGGTGTAGGTCTCGGCGGCCTCGGCCCACTGCTCGGTGACCCAGAGAATTTCGCCGAAGTAGAAGGTCATCTCGGCAGTGTCTTTCTCGCCCTGGAAGTGGTCGAGGAATTCCTTATAGATGAGGCGCGTGAGCTGGTAGGTATCGGCGTTCTTGGTTCGCTGGGCTTCCTTGTGCCAGATGAGCGCCAGCTCCTTGGCCGTGTCGTGGTAGTTGTTCTTGCACTCGTTGAGGACGTCCTTCTTCACGCCCTCCATCTTGGAGACGAAATCATAGGTCGTCCCCAAGCGCTTGACTTCCTGGACCTGGTCGCGCTTGTTGCCGGCAGAGAGCGTGTTGCGCAGGATCTTGTACTGCCACTCGCACAGACGAGGTGACTTCTCGTTCTGCGAAATGATCTTGCGATAGACCTTCGAAGACTCGGCGAACATACCCTGCTCCCAGTACAGCTCGGCGAGCGACTCGAGCATCTTGGGCGCAAAATCGCCGCCCATGCGCTGGAAGAACTCCCAAGCCTTTTCGGGCGCCGCACCCGGGGTACGGGCATAGGCCTTGACCAAGTCCTTCTTGGCTTCCTTCTCGAGCGGACCGCGCTGGGCCTTGTCGATCTTGCCCGCCTGGCACAGCTCGATGACCCGAACGAAGACTCCGAGTGCCGACTTGAAGTTGCCCAAATTGATCTCGGCCCACCCCTTCTTGTAGACCGCAAAACCGTAGACCGAAGACTTGGGGAATTGTTCGACCTTCTCGTAGAATTTGAGAGCGTTCTCCATCTCGCCCTTGGCGAAGAAGTACTCTGCGAACGAGAGGTAGGCGTGCGGGACGTACTTGGACTGCGGATAGTCCTTGATCAAGCGATGGAAGAACTCGCGTGATTTGTCGTCCTTCTTGATGAGCTGCAGGAGGTAGCCCAGGCGGAAGAGGACCTCATCCATACGCTCGAACTTCGTGTATTTCGAAGCCTCGACGTAGTACTTGACCGCTTCGTTGGCGAACTTCTCGGAGTTCTTCTCGTCGCTCTGCTGGCCATTCTTCAGCTTGTTCGCCAGCGCCGTGTTCTTCTTCTGTTCAGCCTGGAAGATCTTCTCGTCGTAGCTGCGCGCGTGCAGGCTGTAGTAGCGCTGCTTCTCGGCGTACAGCTCACCAAGGCGGAAATAGAAGTCCGGCTTCTGCGGATCATCGTTCGGCGTGATCTTGATGAGTCGGTTGAGGTGATTGATCTGCTTGTCGAGAATGACGTTGATCTTGGCCTGCTGCTGGCCGACGAATTGCTCGACCGTCAACACCGGGCCTGTCTGCTTCTGTTCCTTCGGCGGCGCCTGGGGCTTGGTGAGCTGAGTCTGGGTCGTTGCCTGAACCTCAATCTCCCGCTTCTTGAACTTCGCCTGGGCTGAAGCCGCACCGGAGCCGACCACCAGTCCTAAGGAGAAGATGCCGAGCGAAAAGCAGCTTATCGAACGTCGATGATCCGTCATGTTGGTTTCCCTTGCTTGGCTGTACAGGGTGGGGGCTGGTTATTCGACCACGGGCGAGACTTCGGTGGTGGAGGGATCGGCGGAAACGCCGCCTTCGGCGGGAGCACCGCCTTCAGGCGAGGCACCGCCTCCAGTAGATGAGTCGCCCGCTGGAGTTGCGCCATCTTCAGGCACGGCACCCTCTTGACCGCCGGCGCTCGGCGCTCCTTCGGGTCCAGCTCCGCCGTGAACGCACTTGTTGAGCAACTTGTATCGGTAGTAGCCGAGCTCATCGCGCCAGTATTCGCCAGTGAAGGGCCAGAACTCGTGCTCGTCGTCGATGCGGACGTTGCTGATGTCCTTGACGCGCGTGATTTCGCTCTTCTGCTGTTCGGTTTTGACTTCCTCCTCCAACTGAGCCTTCTCGCCCTGGAGGATTTCGTACTCGATCTTGATGACGCGGGTGATGAGCTGACGCATTTCATTCACCAGGCGCTCCACGCGCTTGCGGGCGATCCCGCCGATCTCGTTGACGGCAAGAGCGCGCGTGACGCCAATCTGGGAGTAGATGTTGTTGGCGATGGTCGTGCTCTTCCACGAGGCATCAGCCTTGTCGTGCTGGGCTAGCTCGCGGTCGAGCTCGCGAATGGCATCGAACCTTCGCACCAGGCTGCGGTCGGAGAGGACGGCGCGAGCCGAGCGCTCGACTGCGAACGGCAGCCCGGACTTGCCTGAACGAATCTTGGTCGCCAGCTCGAAGAACTGGTCGTTGCTGGTGCGGCTGGCGAGCGCCTTGGCCAAACCTTCCGCAACCTGAGGAACCCAGTCATTGAACTCTGTGATGGCGTTCGAAGCGCGGTCAAAGAGGCAGTTGTAGTAGTAGATGGTCGCCTTGACCGTCAGGGCTTCGGCCACCGACTCGGGCTTGATGAAGAACTCGAAGAAAGGCGCGCGGAGCGTGTGAATGTTGCCGAGCGCCTTCGAGTATCCCTGCTGCTTGAGCATGAAGTTGGCCCACGAGGCCTCGAACAGACTGTTGGGCCAGTCGTAGGACTCGGGCGAGACGCGGTCGAAGTACTTGGTCGCCATCTCGAACTGTCCGGTCGAGTAGAAGACGCGCGCCAAGGAGAGATTGGCCAAATCCTTGAAAGGCCGGACCTTGGGATCCTGGCTGTCTTCTGAGGCGCGCAGAACGGCCTTGAAGGCCTCGACGGCGGGCTTGGCCGAGTACTCACGAACATAGGTGGCGCCTTCGAACAGCTTGGCCTGCGGGTAGTAGGCGCTGCTGGCCGGCACGAGGTTGAAGAGCGAGACGGCTTCCTGGAACTTGCCCTTGTTGTAGTTGTACTTGCCGAGAAGGAAGTACAGCTCGTCACGTACGGCCTCCAACTGCGAAGCTTCCAGCTGTTGGCGGTTGTACTTACCGATCTTCTCCAAGACAGCCGCGACGTCGACCGGCTGATGGGTGAGCGAGGCGAGCCACTGCAGGGTCTCGCTGTAGTGCGGATGAGCCTCGCCCTTCTGCACGATGCTGTCGAAGTAGCTCAAGGCCGGCGAGTAGAACTTGAGCTTGAAGAGCGTCTTGGCCATCATGAACTCAGCGCGCATCTTGGCGCCTGCGTCCGCGCTGCCTTCCCCTTCAATGGCCTTGTTGAACTCGATCGCGGCCATGTAGTACTCGCCACGCTGGTAAAACTTCTCCGCTCTTTCCAGCGCCGGGAAGCCACCAGAAGCGCCTCCTCCATCGCCCTCGCCCGAACCCTCGCTTGCTGACCTTGGCTTGGCCGAGGTCTCGCCTGCGGGCGTGCTGCCAGTCGACTTACTCTTGCGGCGTCTCTGCGCCCAAGCATCGGACGTCATCGCCAGCGTGAGAGCGAAAAGCAGGAACAATGCGCAACCCTTTTCACGGCTCATGAATGGACCTCGCTCGCTGATGTCCGCCCGAGAAAGTTACGGCGGACAATGGATTGGGGAATTAGGCAATTATTGGGGAACGACCCACCCGACCACGTGACCGTAAGTTAATGTGTGTGTTGGGCGACAGGTTCAAGCCCGCGAACCCAATGTCGTGAAATCGAACACTCCGTCGCCATCGGGTCCGAAAGCCGGGCCATCCTAGGCAGGCCGATCTGAGGTGTCAAGGGGGAACGTCCCCAACCTCGGATTGCTCAAATAGGCGAATATTCAGAGCAAAATGTTGCTTTGCAGATCCGCGATTCCCTGTTGACAGGCGATCTCACAACGCTAAGATGGCTCATCTTTTTGCCCGTCGCCCCAGTCTCGGCCTGGCCGAAACGAACAGCAGGAGTCTCTCGATGAAGTCGAATTCTGGTGCCTCTTCTCGTTCCCTGTGGCCATCTCTTGTTCGCACCTCCGTGTTCGGTGCCTTCCTCCTGGGTTTGGCAGCTTTCGCCAACATGGCTTGCGAGGATAACGGGATTGGACGGCCATGCGATTTGATGGCCGACGCCGGACCGAGCCAGGCCGTTTACAACGCCCAGGCGCTCGAGTGCCCCAGCCGCATCTGCCTGAAGCCCGTTCGCGACAACGAGAAGGAACTGGAGACGGGCGCGTACTGCTCGGCCCAGTGCTCCAAGGACAGCGATTGCGAGGGCCAGAAGCGAGACGGGAACGACAAGAACGACAAGCGTTGCACCAGTGGATACGCTTGCGGTGTCGCCTTCGTGGTGGGCCCGCTGTGCTGCAAGAAGGTCTGCCTCTGCAAGGACTTCCTCAGCGAAAAGGGCGTGACGGTTCCTCTGACCTGTGACCCGCGCGAGAACAACGGGAAGACCGCCTGCGCGGACGATACGCAGCCCTGACGGCCTAGGTTGACCGTCTCGCGGCTTGCTGGTCGGGCGACGCTCGGAGCTCAAGCCGAAGAGCTAGCGGCGCGTTTGCTCGAAGAGCGCGGCCTGCGAATCGTCCAGCGCAATTGGCGAAGACCTCAAGGAGAGGTCGACCTAGTGGCGGACGACCATGGGGTGCTCGTCTTCGTCGAGGTACGCTCCCGTACCGGGGAGGAACACGGCCATCCCCTGGAAACGGTGAATGCGCGGAAACGCCACCGCGTTGTACGAGCGGCTCGCCTCTATCTCGATGAATACGCAGGAGCGGCGAACGAGTTCCGCTTCGACGTCGTGGGGGTCACCTTCCCGACAGAAGGAGGACCAGCGACACTCATACACATCGAGGACGCGTTCCGGGTCCATTGAGGACCCGCGGCGCATCATCGTCGTGGGGAACACATGCCACCCCTCACTGACCAGTGAGGGGCCGCTGGCAGAT
>CAZHUY010000006.1:45424-51134 GCA_964535465.1 uncultured Myxococcales bacterium | reverse complement strand
CTTCGAGCCGCCGCTTGAGCCCGGGTGTTCCAGAATCATGAACGATGATTTAGCGACGAACCACCCCACCACTTTTCCCCGCGGCTGCGCCGCGCGCGTCGCCGGACCGGGATGTACTGCTGTACTTGATGACCGGAAGCGCAGGACCGACGCGGGCCCCGGCCCGGATCGTCGCCCGTCGGTCTATCGAAGAATTGAAGCAGGTGCTACCGAGGAGCGATCGACGCCACCTCTCTGAGAGAGTAGTGGCCCCCCTCAGCCGCTGCTCGCAAGGTGCGACAGCGAGCCATGATGCTGCGCCGAGGCGGCACAAGCACCCAACGAATTCCCCGCTGCAGGAGCCATTCAGGATCCCAATTGTGGCAAACCTTGTCGAGGTAGTTGTCGTATGAGTAGTCGCGACTGCCTTTGTAGAAGAAGAAGGCCGGGTTGGAGTTACGCACCAACGCCACCACCGAACTGTAGTGCTCGGGCATGATCCAACGCTCGGGTTTGGATCGCGTCCATTCCCAGTTGACGAAGAGAACCTTCGCGTCGTGATCCTCCGCCCAGAGTTGGGCCACGGCCTGGGTGGCCTCCTTGAGGCCATGAGGTACCTGCACATTGACCCGTGTGATGCCCGACTTCTTCGGGTTATCGCGGCGTGAGAGGTGCGGAAGGATTCCGAAGGTGACCAAGGCAGGCAACACCAGCGCGGCGGAGGCCGTCACCCAAACCCGACGGTAAAGGTGGGAAGCAGGCCAGTCGAACACCCTGGGGAGCCACCAGACGGCCAAGATGAAAGCAGCCATCCACAAGGTCAACGTCAGCACCTGCATGCTGTACTCAGGAACTAGATGCAGACCCGAGACGATCGGCACCTTCAGGAAGCTGGCGATGAAGACCAGCAGCAGGGAGGGAGAGAAGCCCAGGAGCAGGCCGACGTAGAGCCTTCTTCGATCCAAACGACGAAGATAGCCTCTGGCCCCCACTAGAATGCAGGTCACCAGGAAGAGCAGCACCAGGGGAGGCCGCGGACTGCGCTCCAGGAAGGACTGCACGTGCTCGCCGAATTTCGCGGGCACATCGAGGATTCCTGCGGGACGGAACCGCATGGCCTCCTTGGGCAGGTGAGAGAAAGTCGGGGTGACAGCTCCCGTCCCGCGCAAGGCATCCCCGTAGAAAGGATCAGCGAGAACCATCAAGAGCAGCCCAGCCCCCACAACCAGAAAGCCGCCCACCACCGACGGGGTGTCCAGGCCCCCATCGCGCCTCCAAATCACGAAGGACAGAACCACCAGCCAGAGCCACATGAAAGCCAGGGTTGGATTCAGCTCGGCGCCGAGTACCAAGAGCAAGGCGAACTGCACAAGCGTCGGCGTCATGGCTCTGTTCCTCCTCATGAGGAGGAGCTGAATGAGCCAGCTCTGCATGAGCCAGAAGGCGACCATCTTGCCGCACCCCCCTAGCCCAATCCAGGCACCAAAGCCTCCGATACCCGGCATGAACGGGACGAAGGCCAGCAAGCCACGATAGAGCACCGGAACGGAGGCCCTGCGCGCAACGTCCACCAAGGACAGTGAGCAAAGGGTCAGGAACAACCCGTTGAGCAGAGAGACCGTCTCGACCGGCAGCAATCCGCTGTAGGTGAAGGCGAGAAAGCCGATGATCCCCGTGCCGGCCGGATAGCCGAGGGTGCCGTTGCCCATCTCCACCAAGGCCTTGGGGATGCAGTGGTAATCGAGGATCTTCCGAGCGAAGAAGGCGTGCTGTTGCGGATCGCTGGTGAGCGGGACCCAACGCGGCCAGTCCGCGTAGACCACGCTCGCCAGGGTCAGCAGGACACAGCCGTAGGGGATGGCGTTCCACAGGCTCGTCCGCAGGCGAGACAGGGCAAGTCGCCATCGCACCCCTCTCTTGTCACGCGCTCGACGAAACCAGGCCATCACCCGCGCCAGCAACGATCCCCAGCCCGCGACCAGATGAAGCCCCAGGAGGACCGGCGTGATCATGCCGGGTTGCCCCTGCTGCAGGAGCGTGCCCACGAAGACCACGATGAATGCCACCCCCAGCCCGATCTGGATGCGTGCCGTGTGTGTCAGGCGGCTTCGTCGAAAATAGACATCGCCGACCACGCGCAGGTTGACCAGCAACAGAACCAACCGGAAGACAACTTCCAGAATCGATGTGCTGCTCAGAAGGATGCGCAAGGCGGTGAAAGTCCCAGGGGAAGAAGGGACTTTTACTATGCGGGAGGCAGGCGTGGAAACAAATCCATGCCGCGAATCGTCGGCAGGACGGCTCCGACCATGTGCGACAGCCACACGGTCGGATGTGAGGCTGGAGAAGAGAAGCTACGGACCCGTGATCGTGCCGACGATGGCCATCGTCATGCCTTGGGCGGTTCGGTATTCGCCCCTCATCCAGAGCAAGGCTCGATGCTCGGCATCCCACTTGGGAACGATGGGTCGGTAGTTGTCCTTGGTCGAGTTCGCCGTGACCGGGGTCCACTTGAACGTCGCGCCGTTATCGCAGGTGGTGCCTCGCCAGATTTCGCGCTTGGCCCCAGACTTCAGTGTATCGGTGCTGGGGTCGTAGGGCGTCGAGATGAAAATGGTGGTCGGGTCATCCGGATCCAGGGCGCCGAGCCCGGTGTAGTCCTGCTCGTCCCCATAAAGCTTCGGGCCGGCCTGTACCAAGTAGGTCAGCTTCCAAGCCGTGCCATCGAAACGTGCATAGAGAAGACGAAGATCCGTCACGGAGTCGTTGTTGGCCTTGGAGCCGACCCGTCCCGTCCAGATGAGTCCGATGGTGCCGTCGGCATAGCGGACCAGATCGCTGTTCCATGCGTTGGTGATCTTGACGCTACCGACCGTGCCGCCGGTGGCGAAGACCTTGGTGTACTTCGTGATGTCCTGCGCACTCTTGTCGGCCAATGTCTGGTCGATGACGGTTCCGGCGGAGTTGTGGACCTTCCCGTCCTTGACATAGCCATGGTACAGGCTGTTGTTGTTGTCGCGCGGGTGGGCCTCGGTACCCACGAAATCGATGCGATCGGTGTTGTTGCCCCAGTACTTGTAGTAGCCGGCCACGTAACCGACGGTGGCCGTGGAGGTCAGTCGGCCGCCATAGGTCCAGCTCGCTCCGTTGTCTTTCGAGATGAGATAGCTGGGGCTGGTGTCGATCGAGCGCACGAAGCTGACCAGATCCGTACCCAGGTACCACATGTTGGCGTAGGTAACCTTCCTGGACCACGGGCAGCCCTGGGATGTCCAATCGAAGGTCTTCTGCGCGGCCCAGCTTGTGCCGTTGAAGGTGCTGAAGTAGCTGTTGCAGTTCTCGTTGTGCCCCGCCCACATGGCGGCGTATCCCCCGTCGGGCCGCACGATGAGGGCAGGAGCATTGTGGTCGTCCACGCTCAACGTGCCGAGCTTGCTGGGGCCGATCTTGGTCTTGGCCGCCAAGTCATAGACGACGGCTTCGACATTGCCGTTGCGGTTTCCCCCGAAGGCGACGGATCCGATGACCAACTTGCCGGCCTTGCTGTCCACCACGGCGCGCTCGTCCTGGTACCAGCACCAGCCACCGTTGTCATTGAAGGTGATGAGCGGCCCATCAGCGACCGCGTCGCTGCCGGTCAGATTGACGGTGGGTGGCGCACAAGTCGTGCTGCCGCCGGCACCGGTCGCCCCGCCGCTGGCGCCCGCCGTCCCCGTTGCGCTGCCACCCGTGCCCCCGCCCACGCTGCCCCCCTTGGCCGTCCCACCCGTCTCGGTCGTAGTGCCGCCTCCCGTCACACCCCCGCTCGCCTTGCCCCCGGCCCCGGTTCCCCCTGACAATTGGCCTCCCGCGCCAGCGCCGCCACCGGTGTCACCGCCCGCACCACCGGCGCCTCCCTTACCACCTGAGCTAGAGGTGCCGCCCCCAGTTCGAGCGCTGGACGAGCCAGCCGCGCCGGAGGACCCAGCCGAGGTCTTTCCACCGCTCTGGGCGCTGGACGAACCGCCTTTGCCGGCCCCAGCGGAGCTAGAGGCCACGCTTGCGTTGGATTGGCCACCAGAACTCGTGCTTCCCCCGGTCCCCACCGCGCCTCCTGGCGACGAACTCGTCGATTCTGAACCAGATTGCGAGCATCCCACGAGCAGCAACACGCCCACCGCGGCAAGGGTGGCCTGGCAAGCATGACTGGCAGGTCGTTCAAATCTCATCGTCATTCCTCCATGGACCGCGCACGAGCGCGTTTCGCAGGTACATCTTGCAGGGAGTGTCCTCGACGCTGCGAACCGGGTCAGACCCATTGACATCTCGCGCCACGAATGGCCCGATTTCGCAAAGTCAGAGCACCATCACATGGCAGCCTGCCTACGCTAACGCCCATGAGGAGACCATGATGAAAGTTGAGAGAATCCCTGGCTTCGTGCTGGCCCTGGCCATGACGGGCCTGATGATGACCGGTTGTTCTTCGGACGACGCATCTTCGACCGCCGAGACGGGTGGTTCGTCGGCAGGAAATGCCGGCTCGGGCAGCAGCGCGGGTTCCGGGGGCAGTCATAGCTCTGGCAAGGCCAGCGCGGGACAAACCGCCAGCTCGGGCGGCTCCTCCCATTCTGGGGGCGTAAGCGCAACAGGCGGGGCCAGCAGTAGCCGCACGACCAGCGGCGGCGCGTCGGCCGGGGCGGGCGGCCGCTCGGGCGGCTCGACCGGCGAGACCTCAACGGCCAAGGGCGGGGCCACGGGCGGCTCGAGCGGCACCGGCGGAACGTCGAGCAAGGGCGGGACCGCGACCGGTGGAACATCCGCGGGTGGCGGCGCTGGTCAAAGCAGCGGCACCGGCGGCGGAAACACGGGTGGTGGACAAGGCGGTGGCGGCACCAGCGCGACCGGCGGCAGCACCGGGGCCGCGGGCAGCACCGGCGCGGGCACCTGCCCCGAGATCCCCGCGTTCTCGACCTGGGATGCCGGCAAAGGGCCCGCCGACATCGGCAAGCTGGCCGTGGACAATTTCAAGCCGCGCACCAGCGAGACCTACGGCGGCGACGGCTATGCCTGGACCTTCGGCTATGTGGGCTCGCTGCAGTTCACCCAGACCGTGGGAGACACCACGAACAACGAGTACCTGGTCAGCAAGTTCGACTGCAACCAGAAGGGCCCGGACAACGGCTCGACCGCCTCGGTGGACACCCGCGCCTTTGGCGATCTGCCGCTCGAGATCTTCATCCAGACCAAAAAGGACACCTGCAAGACCCTGGGGCTGGCGCGTGCCGATGCTCAATGGTCCAGGACCACCGGTGACGGCCTCACCTCGGACGTGCGCTACTGGATCGACGACATGTACATGATCACCAGCCTGCAGGTCTTCGCCTACCGCGCCACCAAGGACACCAAGTACCTCGAGCGCACGGCCAAAACCATGCTGTCGTACATCACCGAGCTGCAGAAGAACAACGACACCAAGACCGACGGTCTGTTCTGGCACACCAAACAGTCGAAGGCCTACTGGGGACGCGCCAACGGTTGGGTGGCCTCCGGCATGACCGAGCTGCTGCTCGATCTGCCCGCGGGCGAGAGCCGCACCAAGATCATGGCCGCCTACCTGGTGTTCGTGGTGGTGCTGCTGTGGGACTTCGTTGCCCCGCGCATCCGCACCCGCCAGATCCTGCGCGCCGCCCGCCTGCTGGCCGCGCGCCGCGCCGCCGCCGAAACGGAGCATCCCCCGCAATGAACCCGATCC
>CAZHUY010000006.1:0-45414 GCA_964535465.1 uncultured Myxococcales bacterium | reverse complement strand
GCCGCCTACAAGAGGCAGATGGACGGGTTGCTTCCCCACCAGATCACCAGCGGCAGCGACGTGGGCGCCTGGCGACAGGTCATCGACCGCAGCGACGCCAAGCCCGAGATGTCCTGCACCGCCATGTTCACCTTCGCTCTGGTCACCGGCATCAAGAACGGCTGGCTGACGGAGGAGAAATACGTCACCGCCGCGGTCAATGGCTGGAAGGCCCTCGCCAACCGCACCAACAGCAGCGGCGCGCTCAGCCAAGTCTGCCCCGGCACCGGGCAAGCGGCGGCCGGAGACATCGCGTCCCAGCAGAAGTTCTACATGGACATTGCGTTCCAGGCCAATGACCGGCATGGCCAGGGACCCGAGCTGTGGGCCGCGACGGCCCTGCTCAGGAAGGACTGCCCAGGCCTACGCTGAGGTCACGAGCCCTTGCGGAGCCACGCGGGCTCGTGGCGACGGTGGCGTACACCCATGGCGCGACCGCGCCCTGACCCGATCCTGCTGGGCGCCTCCATACGCCTCACCACCGTCGGGTTCCCGCTGTTACGAATCATGGAGTCATGGCAAGCTAGGCATGCATTCGCAAAGGAGTAGCCATGCCGATCAAGCCGTCCGAAGCAGAGGAGGATTTCTTCGCGCGCAAGGCCGTGGAGGAGTTCCGCGCGCGCCAGCAAAAGGTCCAGCAATCCCTGCAGCAAGAAGAGCGCGCCAAGGCCAAGGCCCTGCACTTCATGAAGTGCCCCAAGTGCGGCATGGATCTGGTGGAGATCGACTACCGCGGTCTCAAGATCGACAAGTGCACGGGCTGCGAGGGGGTGTGGTTGGATCCGGGCGAACTGGAGAGCGTGGCGGCCCTCGATAAGAGTGGGATCGACAAGTTCTTCCGGGTCTTCAAGCGCATCTGATGGTCATCGAAGAGCAGCGCGGCCTCGTGTTGCTGACCTTCGCCACCGGCTGCTCATGACTGCCGAAGATCCCCAGGTCGCCTACGCGCACGCCCTGACCCTGCAGCAAAAGCAGCTCGCCCGCTTGCGGCGCGGGCTGCGTATCGTGGTGTGGCTGCGCATCGCGGACCTGCTGGCTTTCGTCGGGTTGGCCGGGCAATCCTGCTCGCAGCATGGCGGCTCGTCCGCCGGGGCCTGGGCCAGCGGCTTGCTCTTCATCGGCCTGTCGCTGCTCATCGCCTGGTGGGAGGCCCGTGTACGCGCTGGCGAGGCGCGCGCCCAGTACTTCCAGGCGGGCCAGGCGCGGGTGCGCGGCGACAAGCTGGAAAGCGCGGAAGAGGGCCAACGCTTCCTCGACCCGACCCACCCCTACGCGGCCGACCTGGATGTTTTCGGGCCTGCCTCGCTCTACGCGCACGTGTGCGCGGCCCGCACCGGCAGCGGCCAGGCAACCCTGGCGCGCTGGCTGACCCAGGGCTCGCCGGTCGAGGACATCAGGCGACGCCAAGGAGCGGTGGCCGAGTTGAGCAAGCTCTTGCCGTTGCGACGAGATCTGTGGCTGGCCGGCGGTGTGCTCAAGCAACAGGTGCGTGAGGATGCGCTGGAGGCCTGGCTGTCCACGCCCACCACGAGCGTGGGCAGGCCCACGCGCATCGCCTTCGCCGTTCTCGGCGTGCTGGGCCTGGGCGCCCTCTATGCCTTCTGGGATCCGCGCATCATCGCGGCCGCGGCCGCCCTGGTGCTGGTGCAGCGGGCGCTGGTGTATCGCCAACGCGACCTGGTTCGCAGGGTCGAGTCCCATGCCTTCCAGCGCACCTACGAGCTGCGCACCTTGGCCCGCGTGGCCGCGCTGCTACAACGGCAAAGCTTCAGCGACCCCTACCTGGCGAACCTGGTGGCGGGTCTGACTGACGACGGTCAGCCCGCCAGCAAACCCATCTGCCATCTGGTGCGGCTGGTGGATTGGCTGGAGTCCCGGCGCAATCAGCTCTTCGGCATCATCGCCGTGGTCCTGCTGCTGCCCGAACAGCTGAGCTTCGCCATCGAGAATTGGCGGGCGCGCCACGGCAGAGCCGCCATCCGCTGGCTGGAGATATTGGGCGAGATGGAGGCGCTCTCGTCGCTGGCCACCTTCACCTTCGAGCATCCCGACTTCACCTTCCCCACCCTGCTGTCGTCGGGCGAGCCGCAGCTGAGCGCGCGCGCGCTCGGCCATCCGCTGATCCCTGGGACCACACGCGTGTGCAACGATCTCGCGCTCGATCATGACAGGCGCCTGCTGGTGGTCACCGGATCCAACATGTCGGGAAAGAGCACCCTGCTTCGCACCGTCGGTGTGAACCTGGTGCTCGCGCGGGCGGGCGCCCCGGTGTGCGCCGCGGAATTGCGTTGCTCGCCCCTGCACATCGGCGCCTCGCTGCGCGCCCAGGATTCGCTGGAGCAGGGTGTTTCGCGCTTCTTCGCCGAGATCAAACGCCTGCACGCCATCCTGCAGTTGGCGGAGAAGCAGCCGCCCGTCCTCTTCCTGCTCGACGAGATCCTCAACGGCACCAATTCCATCGATCGCCGCGAGGGCGCCGCGGCGGTGGTGCGCCGTCTGATCGAGCTGGGCGCCATCGGCCTGGTGACCACCCACGATCTCGCGCTCTCGGATCTCGCCGAGGCCCCCGAGCTTCATGGCGCCAACATCCATTTCCAGGACTCGCTGGAAGGCGATCGCCTGATCTTCGACTACCGCATCCGTCCCGGCGTGGTCACCCGCCGCAACGCCCTGGATCTGATGCGCTTGGTGGGGATCGAGATCCCCAAAACGTGAGCTGGTGCTGCCCCTACGGTGACGTTTCTGGGTCCTCGACACGCACTTGGGCCTGGGCTTACACTGGGGCTCCCATGAGAAAAGGAATACTGATGATGGGCTTCTGTGCCGCTTGGCTTGCGTGCGATGGCGGCGACAGCGAGCTGTCCTTCCAGGACATGTGTGACAAGGCCGTCACGAAAATGTGCGGTCTGATGAGCACCTGCTCCTCCCCTATCCCCGACTGTGTGGCTCAACTCAAAACTCAGAACTGCGATGGCGGGCCGGAGGTGTTCTGCGGCTCAGGGTCGACATACCAACCCAGCAAGGCGTCCAGCTGCCTGGCGACACTCGATGCCCTTCGCTGCGGGGCCCTGATAGAACAGCCTGCCGCCTGCACGCCCGACGCGCTTTGCGCGTCCCAGGGCCCCGCCCCGCAGGCCACGCCGGGGGAGGCCTGCCAGGCCCTGGGAGATCCCGACAGCTGCGATCCCAAGGCCTCCCTGTGCTTCGCGGCCGGAACGGCCAGTTCGTGCCCGAGCAAGTCTCTGTGCCTGGGCGACAGCACCGGAACGACCTGCGCCGCCCGCTGCGCCACCGACGCTGACTGCGCGACCGCCGGCATGGGCCTGGTCTGCATGCAAGATTGCACCGTGGCCATCATCAACGGCTTCTGCATGACCCCCAAGACCCAGGCGAAGTTCATGCAGCACACCTGCACCGGCACAGCGTCCGCTTCCGCCGCCGGCATATCCGGCTGGTCGCTGTAGCACCGTTTCTGTCATGATAGGGCCGTGAGCTTCGCTCTCCTGGTCGCTCTGGTGTTGGCCCAGCCTGTCGATCCCCCCGGCAAGCGCATCGACCTATTCAAGCCTGCCAAGGCCGAGAAAGACGCCCCCAGTTTTCGCCTAGAACCAGAGAAGGACGGTCTGGTCTACCGGGGTCCGCTGTTCACTGCCCACATCACGCGCGACGGCGTTGTCCAGTTCAAGGGGCGGTCTCAAGTCAAACGCATTCTGCCCTGGCCCGTGCCTCTGCCTCCCGGTACACCCACTTTGGCTTCTCTCGTCAAGGACCACCTGTCTCGACGACCGCGTAGAACCGCACCGCGGGCGAACGAACCCTCGCCTCCCCCCCAGGTCATCAACCAAACCCCGTCCGTCTGGCCCAGCGCCAGCGAGCAGGCGCGCATGGATTGTGAGAATCCTAACGATCCCAAGTGCCCCTTTCCCAGAAACACCCAGGTCATCACCGGCGGCGCTTTCCTGGATTGGGATCGCTTCCTGCTCGGCTTGCCCCAAAACGAGTCAGCCCGGGAGGAAAAGGCCCGCTTCCTCGCCGCCACCGAAACCCTGCGCACGCGTATGGCCGAGGAGGCACGGGCCGAGAATCTGAGGGCCGCGCTCTTGGATCTGCCCGCGCTACTCGAGAGGATCTGGTTCACGACCAAGTACCCGCCCGTCGAACGCCGCCGGCTGTTGCACCAGCTATGGCTGGAGTACGCGGAGATGCCCGGCACCGAATCCTCCTGCGCCACCATCATCGCCTTCATCCGCCGCCGTTTGCCGGTGGGAAGCCCCGACGCCTACACCACCGACGAACTGGCCCGCCTGCGCCCCGACGCCGGCCCACGTTTCGATCCTTACGCCCCCTGAACGCGTCGAAAGCCCCACGACGCCCTGCTTCTCCCACCTATTATTAAAGGCGGCGTCGCGCTTTCTTTCGGGTACACTCCCGCGCGCTTGTGGCGGTGTTCGCCAACCCTGGTGGCCCCAGGAATCCAGGCGGCGCCGCGCTCACGTTTTCAGGCAAAAAAGGAGAACACTCGCTATGGCCAAGTACGTCTATTCCTTCGGCGGAGGCAAAGCCGACGGAAACGAGTCCATGAAGAACCTTCTGGGTGGCAAGGGCGCCAACCTCGCGGAGATGGCCGGTCATCCCGCACTGAAGCTGCCGGTCCCTCCGGGCTTCACCATCACCACCGAGGTCTGCACCTACTACTACGCCAACGGCAAGACCTACCCGGCCGAGCTGAAGGACCAAGTCGCCAAGGCCATGGCCGAGGTAGAGCAGCTCATGGGCAAGAAGTTCGGCGATGCCAAGAACCCGCTGCTCATCTCTGTCCGCTCGGGCGCGCGCCGTTCGATGCCTGGCATGATGGACACGGTCCTCAACGTGGGTCTCAACGACACCACCATCACCGGCCTCATCGAGAAGACGGGCAACGCCCGCTTTGCCTATGACGCTTACCGCCGCCTGGTCATGATGTACTCGGACGTCGTCATGGAGAAGGCCGCCGGCATCGAGCCCAAGGATGGCAAGGGCATCCGCAAGATCCTGGACGAGCGTCTGGACGCGGTGAAGAAGCAGAAGGGCTACAAGAGCGACACCGATCTCACCGTCGATGACCTCAAGGGTCTGGTGGTCGAGTTCAAGAAGACCGTCAAAGACGTCCTCGGTCAGCCCTTCCCCGACGATCCGCTGGCCCAGTTGTGGGGCGGCATCGGCGCCGTATTCGGCAGCTGGAACGGCAAGCGCGCCGTGGACTACCGCCGCATCGAGAAGATCCCCGATGAGTGGGGTACGGCCGTCAACGTGCAGTCCATGGTGTTCGGCAACATGGGCTCGGACTCGGCGACCGGCGTGGCCTTCACGCGCAACCCGGGCAACGGCGACCCTCACTTCTACGGTGAGTACCTGATCGACGCCCAGGGCGAGGACGTGGTCGCGGGTATCCGCACCCCGGCCCCCATCAACGAGAACTCGAAGAACGCCCAGAGCGAAAACCTGGCGACCCTCGAGAAGACCATGCCCGAGTGCTACAAGCAGCTCTTCGAGATCCAGGCCCGCTTGGAGAAGCACTACAAGGACATGCAGGACATCGAGTTCACCATCGAGAAGGGCCGCCTGTTCATGCTCCAGTGCCGCGTGGGTAAGCGCAACGGCACCGCGGCCGTGAAGATGGCCGTGGACATGCAGAAGGAAGGCCTCATCGACGCCAAGACCGCCATCCTCCGCGTGGGACCGAACCAGCTGGTCGAGCTTCTCCTGCCGACCCTGGATCCCAAGGCCGAGGGCGCGACCCAGGCTATCGCCAAGGGTCTGCCTGCCGGTCCGGGCGGCGCCAAGGGCCAGGTCGTGTTCAGCAGCGAGGCCGCGGTCAGGCTGGGCGAGCAGGGCAAGAAGGTGGTCCTCGTGCGCGAGGAGACCTCGCCCGAGGACGTGGACGGCATGCACAAGGCGCAGGCCATCCTCACCAGCAAGGGCGGCATGACCTCGCACGCGGCCCTGGTGGCCCGTGGCTGGGGCAAGTGCTGCATCGTGGGCTGCTCGGACATCGAGATCGCCCATGACGGCAAGTCCTTCACCACCAAGAAGGGCGACGTCATCAAAGAGGGCGACTACATCACCCTGAACGGCACCAAGGGCCTGGTCTACAAGGGCGACATGGCCCTGGTGGACGCCGACCCCGACAAGAACGAGACCTTCAAGGCCTTCATGACGCTGGTCGACGCCGAGCGCGCTCTCAAGGTGCGCACCAACGCCGACAGCCCCAAGGATGCCAAGAAGGCCGTCGCGTTCGGCGCCGAGGGCATCGGCCTGTTCCGCACCGAGCACATGTTCTACGGCGAGGGCTCGGACAAGCCGTTGTTCCTGCTGCGCAAGATGATCATGAGCAAGACGGTCGCCGAGCGTAAGGCCGCCCTGGCCGAGCTGGCGCCCTTCGTGAAGAAGGACGTCAAGGCCACCATGGAGGCGCTCGACGGTCTGCCCATCACCATCCGTCTGCTCGATCCTCCGCTGCACGAGTTTGTCCCGCACTCGCAGGACAAGCTCGAGGCCCTGGCCAAGGAGCTGAAGGTCGACATGGGCGAGCTGAACAAGCGCGCCGAGGGTCTGCGCGAGAACAACCCGATGCTCGGTCACCGCGGCGTGCGCCTCGGCGTCACGTTCCCGGAGATCACCGAGATGCAGGTGCGCGCCATCCTCGAGGCGGCGGGCGAGCTCATCAAGGCCGGCAAGAAGGCCCACCCCGAGATCATGATTCCGGTCACCTGCAACGTGACCGAGCTTCAGGATCAGAAGGCGATCGTGGACCGCGTGTACAAGGAGGTTTGCACCTCCCTGGGCGTGAAGGAGATCCCCTTCCAGTTCGGCACCATGATCGAGATCCCGCGCGCCGCCCTGCAGGCCGCGAAGATGGCCGAGGTCGCCGAGTTCTTCTCCTTCGGCACCAACGACCTGACCCAGATGACCTTCGGCTTCAGCCGCGACGACATCGGTGGCTTCCTCCCCGATTACCTCGATCGGAAGTTGCTCAAGGATGACCCGTTCCAGACCGTCGACGTGGACGGCGTGGGCGAGCTCATCAAGTTCGGCGTGGAGCGTGGTCGCAGCACGCGCGCCAACCTGAAGGTCGGTATCTGCGGTGAGCACGGCGGTGACGCCGACAGCGTGAAGTTCTGCCACAAGGTGGGCATGAGCTACGTCTCCTGCTCGCCCTTCCGCGTGCCCATCGCTCGTCTGGCCGCCGCCCAGGCCCAGATCGAGAGCCCTCGCGCGAAGTAAGTAGTAACTGATCCGACAGGAACGGCGCTGGTCGCAAGATCAGCGCCGTTTTCTTTGGTGCTGACCCTTAGTGCACCGTTTTCAGATCGAATCCCTCGCGAATGTAGTTGTTCACCTTGGTGGCCTCGGCTCCAGCAGCCCAAGTGCTCTTGGATTGTCCGCGAACCCTATCAAGGAGCTTCTGCAGAACTTGCTCGTCTGCGCCCAGGCCCTCTTTTTTCGCGTACGTCTCGAGGTTCCGCCCTGGGTCAGAATAGGCAACCGCCTGAACCTTGGATTCGGTTTCCCCACTCTGCGAGACCCACTGCTCATAGGTCACGGCGCGGCCAGAGACCAAGGCGAAATTGCTGGGGTTGGACGCGAAGTAGGTATTGCCCCGGTACTCCACGATCCCCTTCGAGAAAGACCCCTTGTGCGCAATCATGGCTGCGCCAAGAGTTGGATCTTGAAACGTGTTGTTGATCACCTTGACATCCCGCCAGTTGGCCGCCGGCGCCACGATGATGGCTTGCTCTCGTATGCCGTAGAAGGTGTTGCCCTCGACCACCAATCCGGTCTGCACGTCCGCCTCGCTCGGAGACGTCAATTGGATGCCGAACGTGCTTTCACAAAGGGAGAAGTCAGAGAAGACGTTGCCTCGCACGGTTGAGTTCCCGAGGTTTTTCAGTTCCATTCCCCAGCCAAGTCCCCGCTTCGTGGGATTGTCGCGGTCAATCTGAAGAAGGACGTTATTCTGGATAGTGAAACCAGTGAAAGACGGCTCCGACGGTGCATCCCCGTCCACTTCCCGCGAGGCCGCAATCCCGATCTCCCCTTCAAAGAAGAAGTTGTTGTCGACCACAACATCCGACGAGAAGTTCGGTTTGGGATCATAATTGACGAATTTCAGGCTCAAGCTTCCTGAACGAGAGAACCAGTTCCCGCGAATCACGACATGGTCGAAATTCCCGGACAAGTAGACGTCGTGATTGAAGACATTGGGGGAGTTGTGCGCATTGGGCTTCACCTTGGGATCGACTATCCAACCATTGTGGTCGAAGACGTTCTCCTCGATCAGCAGATTGCTCACCTTTTGGAAATAGCTGCCCGCCACATGGGCATCGTGTGTGTACATGTCGAGGATGACATTGCGACGGATCTGGATCCTGTCCGAGCCCGACTTGTCACCCTGAATGTTCAGTCCGCCAGAGAGATATCTGAAGAGGCAGTCCTCGATGAGGATGTCGCCGCTATCTATCAATGTGATGCCCTCCGCACTCGCGACCCCGTCCTTGAAGGAAGGAGAGCTGGGATCCCTCTCGGGATTGTAGAACTCCAGACCTATCAAATAGATGTGTTGTCCTCGAAGATTCCAGAACCCGGTTTCACCGACAGGCATGATCCGGGGCCGAGCTCCCTGCCCATAGCTAAAAATCAACACAGGTTCGTCAGCAGAGCGGCCTGGAGTAACCTCCCGAAAGGATTCCTTCCAGGTATCGCCCGCCTTCAAGCGCAGCCAATCCGGGAAACCGGAACGCATCTTCTGGACACCAGCGGCGATGGTCTTCAACGGCGCGTCTTCGGTGCTGCCTTCATTGTTGTCATTCCCGGAGCTTGAACTCACGTAGATCACCTTGGCGTCCGCAGCACGGGTCACCACGGTCCAACCCTTGGAATCTCGGGAAACACTGCCGGTGGGGGCCACCGCTGAACCCGTATCCCTGCCGGCACCCGTGTCCCTCACGACGCGCGTATCCCTCACGACACCCGTGTCCCTGGCAGCACCTGTTTCCCTGGCGACACTCACATCCCTGGCACCGGCACTCGCGTCCTCGCTACCTGAGCCAGGTCCTCCATCGCCGGGACTGACGCCGTCCCGTATCTCATTGCGGACCGTGACCTCCGCAGTCGCGAAGACCGCAGTTTGGTTCTGGCCAGTCACCATGGCAATCACATGAAACAGGCCCGGGCTCGCAGGTGCTGTATAGACACCTTCTTTGCTCACGATTCCACCCTCGGGACCTTCCTTCACGGACCACACTATAGGTGCATCTACAGGCCCGGTGACGAGCACCTCGAAGGCGACGGTTTCACCCGGGGCAATGGACACGGCGCTGGGCTGGATCGTCACAGTGAGTGAATTGGCCTTGCTGTGAGAACAACCTGCAGCGGCCACGATCAAGATCAGGAGCGCCATTCTGGTGGCAAGTGGGTTTTTCATTCGATCACCCGTGTTCGCTAGGTGTTTTGGATCCCACGAAAGTATCTATTAGTTGGTGGAAGGCAGCGAGAAAAAAGAGCGCTGCACGCCCGATTGCGGCATCTGGAGGCGCTGTCACCGGTGGCCGGACTGTTACTAGTTCATACCGCCCATGGCTGGTTCTTCGCGATGATTCACCCCAATTCAGGGTCGGATAGTGGCATGCCGAAGTTCGGTTTTTCGCACTTGCCGAGAACCCAGCGGTACACAGCGAGAACTTGCCGCGCCTTCGCATCCCACGTGAACTGCGTGAACACGCGACGACGGGCATTGTCCCCTTTGTCTTGCAGCACTTCTGGACACGCCACGATTTGTCCGAGCACATCGCGAAATCGAGTCACCACCGTGTCACGTGAGCCAATGGGAACGCGGTACCCGGTCGCGTCGGTGACCAACTCATTGGGTCCCGCATAGCCGACGACAATCGGCACGAGCCCCAAAGCCATGGCCTCGAGCACCACGGCACCTCCAAATTCGCGCAGACTCGGGAACCCGAAGACTTGCGCCCTGCGCAGGCGCTCACCCAACTCTTGGTGAGGGACCCATCCGCCAAGCGAAACGCCGGCGTGAAGGCCGAGGTCGTCGACCATCTTTCGCAGGCGAGGCATCTCGGGTCCATCTCCGATGATGTCGACGGCTATCGTGTTCTCCCGAATCAGGGGAGCCGCCGCCTCCAGCAATATGTCCGCTCCTTTGTAAGGCACCAGGCGGCCCACAAAGGCGACCCGCAAGGGGCCACCTTGCGCGGGCTGGCACCGGCCGGTGAAACGCGACGGATCGATGGCGTTCTCGGGGATGTAGACGCACTTGCTGCGCCAAGGCTCAAGCTGCTCCCAGGCCGAGACAGAGCCCGCGATAATGGCGCCCGCGTATGTCCGTGTCTGGCGATACCCAGGCAGCAACTTGTGGGCGGCTCGCGCGTAGGCGAGCCACTCGCCTTCCGCACGCTGGACGTTCGAGTACCCCTTGGGCCAAGGCACACCGCCATTGAGGGGTCCGAGGATGAACGGCACGCCGGCTTGGTGGCAGGCGCGCGCCAAGAAGAGGCTTGGCGTGGTCGGCGAGAGCGGCGTCACCCTGTGCACGATGTCAAAGCGGCCCGCACGGAGGTCCTGACCAAACCGGCGTACGAGATCGTACTCGAAGCGGTAGTACGAAATCCCGGATGCCGCGGTGGAAAAGGTCCAGCCCAACCCAGTCAGCTTCTGGATCAACTGAATCGTCCGGTAAATCGGGGCCGCGGTCGACTCCGTGTCGAGAGCCGTGAATTGATCGCCGCGCTTCCAACCGGTCTTCTCAATGGCCATCGCGTTGCGCACCTGCGTGACGAGGTGCGCGTCGCACACTTCCGAGAGAGCACGACTGTGCGCCCACCCCTCGAGCGGCACGCTGACCCATTCTGGATTGGCCGCTTCAGCAACGATGAGAACCCTGGGTTTGAAGCTCGACATGAACGGCCAGTCTAAACCAGTTCGACGCGAAAGGAAAAGCTGGTGCCCCGAGGCATAGAGGGAAGAGCTGGGCCGGCCCAACGCCCCAGGATGAGACAGGCAATCCCCTTGTGCGTAGCTCGTCGGCGTGGCTAGATGCCGTTTCCAAAGGCCACCAAGATTATCCATTGACTGGAACGGAGGGGAAAATGCAAGTTTCCGAGATCAGCAGTACGACGCAAGAGCCAGATTCCGCCAAGATCAACTACACCTTCGTGGTGCTCATAACTCTCGTCGCCACCATCGGAGGCTTCCTCTTCGGCTATGACAGCGGCGTCATCAACGGGACCGTGGATGGCCTGCAAAAAGCCTTCCGCTCGGACTCGATGGGCACCGGCTTCAACGTGGCCAGCATCTTGCTCGGCTGCGCCGCTGGCGCGTTTTTCGCCGGTTGGTTGGCCGACAAGTTCGGCCGACGCGCCATTCTGATCGTGGCGTCGATCTGTTTCACTATCAGTGCCTTGGGGGCCGGTTTGGCGCAGAGCTCGGGCCAGTTCATCCTGGTGCGTGTGCTCGGCGGTCTGGCCGTGGGCGCCGCCAGCGTGCTGGCGCCCGCCTACATCAGCGAGGTCACGCCCGCCAAGTATCGCGGCACGCTGTCCTCGATCCAGCAGATCGCCATCATCTCGGGCCTCTTCGCCTCGTTCCTCAGCAACTACATCCTGGCGCGCGTCGCTGGTGGATCCACCGTGGTGCTGGCCTGGGGCTTCGAGGCCTGGCGCTGGATGTTCTGGATCATGCTCATCCCCTCGGTCGTCTTCTTCTTCTCGCTGCTCTTCATCCCCGAAAGCCCGCGCTTCCTCGTGGCCCGTGGCAAGAAGGATAAGGCGCTGGCGGTGTTTACCCGTCTGATGGGTGCCGAAGCGGCTACCCTCAAGGTCGAGGAAATCGCCGCCTCGCTGGCTGCCGACCACCACCGCCCCAAGCTCACCGACATCCTCGACAAGAAGCGCCTGTTCCGCCCCATCGTTTGGGTGGGTATCGGCTTGGCCAGCTTCCAGCAATTCGTGGGCATCAACATCGTGTTCTATTACGGCGCGGTCCTGTGGCAGTCGGCCGGGTTCAAAGAGAGCGATGCTCTGCTCATCAACGTCATCAGCGGCGCGGTCAGCATCGTGGCCTGTCTGTTCGCCACCGCGCTCATCGACCGGCTCGGACGCAAGCCGCTCTTGCTCATCGGCTCCATCGGCATGGCCCTGACCTTGGGCACCCTGGCCGCGGTCTTCGGCAGCGCCCTCATGGTGAACGGCTCGCTCCAGCTCACTGGGGCGTCGGGTCCCATCGCGCTGGTCGCCGCGAACCTTTACGTGGTCTTCTTCAACTTCTCGTGGGGCCCAGTCATGTGGGTCATGTTGGGCGAGATGTTCCCGAACCAAATCCGCGGCTCGGGCTTGGCCATCAGCGGCTTGGCGCAGTGGCTGTCGAACTTCGGCATCACCATGACCTTCCCCATCATGCTGACCGGTATCGGCCTGGGTGGCGCCTACGGCGTCTACACCGTCTTCGCCGTCATCTCCATCATCTTCATCCTCAAGTTCGTGCACGAAACCAAGGGCAAGGAACTGGAAGAGATGCAGGGCTAGCCTCGGCGCCAAAGCGCCACCATCCGCGGCAGTTGGCGATCGCGCTGGCTGCTGCCTTGGTGGCGCGCGGCGGTTCGTCCGGAGCCAGCAGAATCCGCGTGCCGCGCATGCCGCCCGCGAGGTCATCGACCGTATGAATGTCGATGCTCCTCCGCGCCTGCGGCTTCGCTGAGCTGCCCCCCTCCAGGATCTCTGGCGTATTCTCACGAGTTGTGCCAACGTCTGCCGCTCATCAGCATGACTTCTCTAGCAAACAAGATCTCATCCAAGGCGGCAGTGGTTGGCGTCATCGGACAGGGCTATGTCGGCTTACCTCTCGGATTGGTGTTCAGTGAAGCCGGCTTCCACGTCATTGCCTTCGACATCGACACCAAGAAGGTGGAGGCGCTCTCCAAAGGAGAGTCCTACATCAAGCACGTGGGACCACAGCGGGTGGCGGCAGCCGTCCGCAGTGGTCGTTTCAGCGCCACATGCGATTTCGACCGGCTCCGCGAGTGCGATGCCATCCTGATTTGCGTTCCGACCCCGCTCGGATCGCATCGCGAACCTGACAACTCGTACATCCACGCCACCGCGCGCGACATCGCGAAACGCCTTCGGCCCGGCCAGCTCGTGGTACTCGAATCCACGACGTACCCAGGAACCACTGACGAAGAGGTGCTGCCCATTCTGGAGCAGAGCGGTCTGAAATCCCCGAAGGACTTCTATCTCGCGTTCTCTCCCGAACGCGAGGATCCGGGAAACCAGAATTTCTCCACGCGCAGCATCCCCAAGGTGGTGGGGGGAATCAACGCCGAATCAACCGAGTTGGCCGTGGCCCTTTACCGGGCCGGACTCGATCGAGTCGTTCCGGTCTCTCATGCACGTGTGGCGGAATCCACCAAGCTGCTCGAGAACATCTTCCGCTCGGTGAACATCGCTTTGGTCAACGAACTCAAAGTGACCTTCCTGAGCATGGGAATCGATGTCTGGGAGGTCATCGCGGCCGCCAGCACCAAGCCCTTCGGCTACATGCCGTTCTATCCTGGACCAGGTCTCGGCGGGCACTGCATTCCCCTCGACCCGTTCTATCTGTCCTGGAAGGCCGCCGAGCATGGAATGTGGGCGCGCTTCATCGAACTGGCGGGCGAGATCAATACACAGATGCCGAAGTTCGTGATCTCACGAGTGGCTAGCGCCCTCAACGAGGAGGGCAAGGCTCTCAAGGGATCTCGTGTGTTGGTCCTGGGGTTGGCCTACAAAGCCAACATCGACGATTGCCGAGAATCCCCTTCCTTCGAGCTCCTGGAAATGCTGGCGGAAGCAGGTGCACAGGTCCAATACTGCGACCCGCATTTCCCAGAGGCACCTCGAACCCGAAAGCACGATCTCCAGCTACGATCCGTGCCCTGCGACGCGGAAGCGTTCGCCTCGTTCGACGCCCTGCTGGTGGCCACGGCTCATGACCAGTTCAAGAATCCCGACCTGTATCGCAAGGTGAAGCTGGTGATCGATTCACGCAACATGGTCGCGCCACTCTTGCAGGGTCTGCCGAACAGCACCGTTCGGGTGGTGAAGGCCTAGTCACCAAGACCGCTCAGGTCTTGTGGTTCGCACGCCACAACGCCGCCTGGCGCTCGTTGATCATGCGAACGGCCTTCGGCTTCCCGTGCCGCAGGCTCGCCATCTGATAGTCGTTCAGGAAACGCCGAAACTCCAGATCCCCATAACGATCGACGCGTCGGACTGCGCTCGAGAAATACCCCCACATCATCGCCAGACTGCCGAGCAGAACGGGATGCCGAGGCATTCGAAAGACGGCGCTAGCGAGAAGGAAGAGCGGCGTGGTGCCCATGAAATACTGCCCAAATCCCCAGCGCACCCGTCCGGTCCAAATGCCCTTATGACTCGATCCCATGGGTCGAAGGTGTATGAAACGGAGTTCCTCGTCGTCTCGGCTCTCCGCCATCCAGCCGAGCATGCGGCAACGGTGGCAGTCGATTCCATCCCACATCACCTGGCGCACGAACCCGCCAATCTCTTCGAAGCACGTCGTGCGATAGAATTTGGAGGCCCCCACGGACATCTCGTCGCTGACCCCCTCGGAAACCAGAGCACCACTCTTCGCGTCCACGAAGTAGGCTTTTCCCGACGTGGTTCCCAGACGGGGTTCCGCCTGCATACGCTGCATGAGAAGTTCGAAATAGCGAGGCGGCAGCTCCAGGTCGAGGTCGAGCTTGCAAAGAAATCCGAAGTCCTTGATCGAAACGGTATCGAGCCCCGCATAGAAAGCATCGATGACCCCCGAACCCACGCTGCGCCCTCCGCGATCCTTGCGGCGAACCACCCGCAAGTAGGGCAAACGCTCCGCGTATTCCTGTAGGATTGCAGGGGTTTCGTCTGTCGATCCGTCATCCACTACGATCCACAGGGCCGGTGGGATTGACTGTCGAGCGACACTGTCAAGAGTCCGCCGCATGTATTGGGCTTCATCGCGACATGGGGAAACTAGGAGATAGCGCTGGTGGGTTGTCATGTTGGGGAAGAACTTTGCTAGTCTGCTGGATATTGTCGTGGTTTCACAGACTCTTTGTAGAGCGGGTCGGCATCTTTGCCCGTTAGCTGCCGCAAGGCAAGCTTCTCAGATCTCGTGAGGCGGTCGACTGTGACCGAAGTTCTTCGCTCGTCTGCGCGCCAAGTATTCCTTTACGCGTCCGGCCTTCCGAGCTAGGTTTCGGACCATGTTCGTGCATGAGACGGCAGAGATCGAGGAGGGCGTTGTCATCGGCGAGGGCAGCAAGATCTGGCACTCCTGCCAGATCAGACATGGGGCGCGGCTCGGCCGAGACTGCGTGCTTGGCCGTGGCGTCTTCGTGGACTTCGATGTCGTCATCGGCAACGCAGTCAAGATTCAAAACTATGTCCTCGTGTATCACGGGGTCACCCTGGAGGATGGCGTGTTCGTGGGACCTCACGCCTGCTTCACCAACGACCTTCGCCCGCGCGCCGTCAACCCGGACCTGTCGCCCAAGAAAGCCGATGACTGGGTTGTCGCCCGCACCTTGGTCCGTACAGGCGCCTCCATAGGCGCGAACGCGACCATCGTCTGTGGCGCCACCATTGGAAGATGGGCCATGGTGGGGGCGGGCAGCGTGGTCACCAAGGACGTGCCCGACCATGGCCTCGTGGTGGGTAACCCGGCTCGCCTGATCGGCTACGTGACCGCCTCGGGCCAGCGCGTATCAACTGCGGAGGAGGCGCGCAACCGCTAGCCTCAAAGGGCCGACCAACCGTGCGACTCCAGGCTGTCATGATCGCCGGTTGATACGAAAACAAGAAAGGAGCATTTGCAGACAATGTCCACTTTCAATCGGATAGCGAGTGAGGTGATCGCCACATGCTAAAGGCTGCCGTGGTGGGTGTGGGCAGCATGGGACAGAACCATGCGCGTCTCTACCGCACTCTCGAAGGTGTCCGCCTGGTCGGGATTGCCGATCCGAACCCACAGATTGGCGCCCGGGTGGCCGCCAGGGAGAACGTCCCCCATTACAGCGACCTTGCTGCCTTGCTGGACGAGCAGAAGCCGGATTTGGTCTCGATAGCGGCCCCCACCAGCCTGCACCACCAGATCGGGGCTCAGGTCATGGAACGGGGCATCCACGTCATCATGGAGAAGCCCATCACCAGCACAATCGAGGAGGGCGAGGCCCTCCTGGAGCTAGCCAAGCGCAAGGGCGTCCTCCTGGCCGTGGGGCATATCGAGCGTTTCAACCCGGCCGTGGTCGAGTTGCGGCGCCGCTTGATGGACGGCATGGCCGGTCGAATCTACAAGATCGTGGCCCAGCGCCTCAGCCCTTATCCCCAACGCATCAACGACGCCGGGGTCGTCATCGATCTCGCCTCGCACGACATCGATCTCATGCGCCACCTGATGCCCGAGCCGATCGAGCGCATCTACGGGGAGATCCAACAAAGCATCAACTCCGACCGCGAGGATCTCTTCAATGGCCTGATTCGCTTCGCCAGCGGGGCTGTCGGTGTCCTCGACACAAACTGGATGACCCCCACCAAGGTGCGCCGACTGACGGTCACCGGAGCCCGTGGTTTTCTCAAGTGCGATCTGCTGTCCCAGGAGCTGTTTTTCTACGAGAACAACACCGCCCCAAGCCAATGGGACACCCTGAGCGTTCTTCGCGGTGTCTCCGAGGGCAACATCCTAGGGATTCGCATCCAACGCCAGGAGCCGCTGGCCTCGGAGCTGTTGGATTTCGTCACGGCTGTACGTCAAGGACGCCAACCGCAGGTGACCGGAGCTGATGGCCTCGAAACGCTGAAGCTGGCTCTTCACTTCGTGAAGTCGGGCGCCGCGGGCCAACCCATCGTCCTGGACCCAAAGCACACGTGACGGACCCGGGGAGAGCATGAAGATCGTCACCATCGCGGGCACACGCCCCGAGTTCATCCAAACTTCACGGGTGTCGCACGCCATCCGCCGCAGGCACACCGAGATCTTCGTCAACACCGGTCAGCACTACGACGATCTCATGTCGCAGGTGTTCTTTCGCGAGCTCGATGTCCCTCGCCCCGACGTGGACCTGAATGTCGGAACCGAAGGCGCCAGCCACGCCGTACAGACCGCCCATGTCCTCATGAGACTGGAGACCGTGCTGCTAAGAGAACGGCCCGACTGGGTGGTCGTCTATGGTGACACCAATTCCACCATCGCGGGCGCCTTGGCGGCCGCCAAGCTGCATCTGCGCATTGCCCACATCGAAGCAGGGTTGCGCAGCTTCGATCGCAAGATGCCCGAAGAGGTCAATCGCATCCTCACCGATCACGTCAGCGATCTGCTGCTGGCCCCCACGGCTGTGGCGGTGGCAAACCTCGCCAATGAGGGCATCACGCGTGGTGTGCTCAACGTGGGCGACGTGCGCGTCGATGTGCTGGCTGCCTTCGTTCCCAAGGCCCGCGACCGTCAACCCCAACAACTCGCGGCCTGTGGCCTGTCGCACGGCGAGCCCTTTGCCCTGGCTACCATTCACCGCGCCTCCAACACGGATGATCCGACGCAGCTACGGGCCATCGCGACCGCCTTCGCCAATCTCGATGTTCCCGTGGTCCTCCCGGTTCATCCCCGTCTGCGCAAGATGCTCACGCAGGCTGGGATCACCTTCGGTCCCTCGGTACGCCCCATCGCCCCTCTGGGATTCCTCGACATGCTCGCCTTGCTCGATGCGTGTGACATCGTGGTCACCGACAGCGGGGGCCTGCAAAAAGAGGCCTACATGCTGTCCCGGCCCTGCGTGACGGTGCGAGATACCACCGAGTGGACCGAGACCGTGAGAAGCGGATGGAATCGCCTGACCACGCCCGCGGGACTGGCTGCGGCCGTCGCAAGCGCTCGCCGCTCGCGGCCCGAGGAGCATCCCGATCTGTACGGTGCGCCGGGGGTCAGCGAGCGGGTGGTCGACGCTCTGGAAGGGTGAGAGAACTCAGCCAGACGTCGCGCTGGCGTCGGCAAACGACACCGCTTCGTTGCTCACGAAACGATTGACCAAGCCCACGGCCTCGTTGTTGTTCAAGGTCGCGCATTCCAGCATGCTGGTGTTCAGGATCGTGAAGGGCCGCCTGAGGGTAGGACGCTCCGCCCCGACGGCACCATGGCGCACGAGCGGCAAAGGTTGCACCAAGCGCGCCCGATGCACCTGTCGTTCGACGATGTCCGCATCCGTGAGATCGGGATACAGCCGCTTGACCCCGCGTTCGAGCAGGCTGTCGATCAGAGTGCCATCGTCGCTGTCGAAGGCGGGATCGGCGCTGTCGAGATAGCGAGGGAGGTAGATGAGGCTATGGCCTCCCGTCTCGGCATGACGGTCGATGAGATTGGTCATCTCGACCAATCCAGTCAGTTCAATGCTCGGGTCGGCGATGTTCAGAACGTAATAGTCGGTCAGCGGTCGGCGCAGCACCAAGGTCAAACAAGCCACGCCCAAGTAGGCGCCCGAGGTCGGATAGCGTTGTTCAGCGTCCTCCACCACCGGCAGAAAATCGGAGGTCACGGCCCGGCGGGCCAAGCGCGTGGGGCCGGTGAAGATGACCTGGTCGAACTCGCCACTGGCGGCCGCACAAACCACCCGCGCCTTCCCCTTGCCCGCGGATTCGATTCTCTGGACCGGAGAGCCGGTGTGCAGAACCGCGCCGCGGGATTCCAGCTTTTGGCGAAAGGCCCGCAGAATGCTGGCGTACCCGCCGCGCACGTAGCCAAGTTGTTCACGCTTGCTGGTGCCCTTGCGGGCCCCCTGCAAACGCGTGAGCGTGGCCCAAATGAAAACCGCGGCGATCTGATCGTAGTAAGGGCCGAACTTGGCCCGCAACAGGGGGCGCCAGAAGGTTTCGTATCCCTTTTGTCCACACCAACGGATCAACCACTCCTGGGCCGTGATTCCATAGAGATCGTAGGGTCGCGCCGTGTGCGTGGCATGCATGACCAGGAAGCCGAGGCGTGCCTTGTCGGCCACCGAGAGGAGCGGAAAGCGCAAGAAATCGGCGTTGCCACTCATCGAATAGAACTTGTTGTCGGCGTAGTAGCCGGTTCCCGTGCGCGTCCAGCGCAGCTCGTCCTTGAGGCCGAGCTCGGCAATGAGGGCGAGAAGATTGGAGTCTTGCGGCAGAATGCAGTGGTAGAACCGATCCCAGACAAAGGGGCCGAACTGCTGCGGCGCCGTCAGCCCCCCCAATTCGGGTGCGGCCTCGAAGAGCTGAACCTTGTGTCCCAACCCCACCAGCCGATGCGCCAGGGTCAGACCGAGGATACCGCCGCCGATGACCGCCGCGTTCATGTCGCGTCCTTGCGGGCCAATCCGCCGGCAGCCAGCAGGCGCTGCGCGTGGGTCTGCATGTCCACCAAATCGAAATGGCGAGCCAGTTCGTCGAACACCCGATCGAACAAGCGTAGCTTGCGCTCGGTGGGCATGACCATGGCGGGGAAGAAATCCAGTCGCTTCTCTACATCGCCGCCCAGGAAGTCCAGTGGGTGCAACAAGAACGATGGCTGCACATTGCGGGCCTTGAAAAGGGTCAGGGCCGTGCGCAAATAGGTCATGGCCAATGCCTCGGATCGCATGCCGAGGTAGAGAAGATAGCTCATGTGGATGGGGACGCGAGCCAAGGGCATGGTGGTGACGGGGATCTCGAGCAGCTCGTGATCCTGCCCCGGAATCCGCCACAGATACGGCTTGAGAGGACGAAGGCCTTCCTTGGCCTTGCCGAAGAGCACACTCCGATCCTTGCGCTCGGCGGGAGAGAGATTCCGGCTCTGGAAGAAGTAGTAGGCGCGCGCAAGTGGACCGAGGAAGGTGGGAAAGGTCGAGGCGTCGACCACGTAACCGCGTGACGCCAGAACACGCAGGGTCTCCGGCGTCACGCTGAACCCCGGACCTCGGTAGGCCCTGGGGCGGTGTCCGGTAACCCTCACGATGTGCTCTTCGGCCACCCGGATCTCCTGATCGATCTTTTCGGGAGAGTAGCGGTGGAACCACGGCTCGTGCGAGAAGGAGTGGTTCCCCACATCATGCCCCTCAGCCGTGATGCGCGCCAAGGCTGCGGTGTTCTTGTCGAGCGCGGCGTCCTGCCCCACCACGAAGACCGTGATGCGCAGCCCACGCTGTTTCATCTTGTCCAGCACGATGGCGAGCAACGGCTCGATATAGGTCGGATAGTCCTGCCATCCTTCGTCACCGTGGGTCTTCATGTACGACCACACGTTGTCCAGGTCCAAGGAGACGCTCGCCGCGGGCAGTTTACGGGTACATTCGCAGGTCATGAGGGACTCCGTGCCGAGGTTTCTTGCGAGTTTCCGCCAGCGCTCGCCGGCTTGCCCGCCGGGGCATGAAACAGGGTCCCCTGGGCGCGGCTCACGGCCAACGAGGAGAGCAGGCGGAGGTGCCGGGTGATCGTTCGGGCGATCTTCATCTTGGATTCGCCCAACAGGCGCGATTCCAACGTCGCGGGGTATTCCACCACACGACCTCCGCGACGCTTGCACTCGATGAGCGTCTCTGCGACGCCAAGGAAGCCGTCGTTCGCCAGCTCGACGTCAGCGAACTTGCTCTTGCGGTAGACGCGGCAGCAGCTTGTGTAGGTGTAGGCGCGATCCTTGAGCACGACGCTGTACATGCGAGACAAGGTCTTGGAAAGGAACAAACGCCACGGGGGTACGTGCATGACGCTACCCTGCGGATGGTAAGGTGATGCCGTCACCATGTCGGCACCCTCGATGAGGGGCAACATGCCCTCGATGTCCTCGGGGTCGTAAGAACAGTCGCAGTCGATGGAGCACACGATCTCCGAGGGCGCGGCCCGCAAGCCGGTCAGTAGAGCAGCCGCCACACCACGGTTGCGTTCGTGGCGAATCAGCTTGGTGTCGGATTCTCCCCCGAAGATCTCGCCCAGGAGTTGCCAGGTGTTGTCGGTGCTACCGTCATCCACCAACAAGAGGTGCAGGCGATAGTGCTCGGCCAGACGCGCGCGGAATCCCTTGAGGCTGCGGTGTAAATACCGAACATTCTGCTCCTCGTTGCACAAGGGAATGACCAGGGTCACCTCGGGCCTGTTGTCGGGAACTGGCCGAGAGGGAACGGTCACGACCTGGGGCACGCGCTCCGGGCGTTGGGGCTCTGGAATCGCCGCATGCGCGAGCTTCAGCTCGTCGGCTATGCCGTGGAACGTGTACTTCTGCAGATACTGCTCGACCACCCAGCGGGTCTTCGCGAGCCCCCGGTACTGTCTGACTCGACTAAGGAACGAAAGCCCGCTGATCTGCGGCTGGCCGGGATCGAACTCCCAGGGCATGAAGTAGAAGACCACGGGTTCGTGCCCCTCCTCCACCCTGCGCGCCACTGCGGCCGAAAGCAGTTTGTGAGGGAATTGCCTCACGTAGTTGCCGCCCGATATGGCCAGGCGCACCCCAGCCACGGAGACGGTCGTGATGGGGAACTCCCAAATTCGGCCGTTCCCGGCTGGCACCTGGGTAATGCCGCGGTACTCGGCATGGGAGGCGAATCTGCGCCAGAACGGATTGATGCTTGCGTCGTAGAGGTAGCCTGCCCCCACCAGAGAGTCGAGCAGCCACAGATCCCGATCGGCCAGCCACACCGGCGAACGATAGCCCAGAATGGGATTGGAGCCGGCGCTTTCGAGCGCGCGCTTGGTACGCCCAAGGTCGTCGACGAATTCCTGTTTGCTGAGGCCCCGAAGGCTACGCGGCCAGTAACCGCGGCTGGCCACCTCGTGGCCGTCGGCCATGATCTGACCCACGATCTCGGGATTCGACTCCGCGATACAGCCGAAGACAAAGAAGGTTGCCTTCGCCTCATGCTGCCGAAGCAGTTGCAGCATCGCCCCCAGGCTGGACGACAGGCGCGGATCAAGACGATCCCAGTGCTTGCGGCGAACAGCATCCGAATTGCGTATGGCCCAGACGTGGAAGTAGTCCTCCACGTTGACGGTTAGAATCTGGTTTCTCATAGCGCTCTTGTGCATTTCCCGAGAATGACTGCCCGGAGTATATCAGCAAGGAATCATCAGCCCATTCAGATTGGCCAGCCGTCGTCTTGGGACTCGGCCACTGTGGCCATGCCCAGGCAGTGGCCGCGGCCCTGCCCGGCCCAGCCTTCAGCCGGGACCGGTCGGACGACCGGTGTAGCGAAGGATCTTGGCGGGTACGCCAATAGCCGTCGTGTCGGGTGGCACGTCCGAGATCACCAGAGAGTTCGACGCGATACGAGCACGATCGCCGATCGTCACCGGTCCCAGAATCCGAGCGCCAGCACCGATGAACACATCATTGCCTATGATCGGGACGCCCGGATCCTGCGGTGTCGTGCCCACTGTAACGTCGTGCATAATCCCAACCCGATCGCCGATGACGGTTCTTGGGTGAATCTTGATGTTCCAGCCATGCACCATGTGGAATCCTTCGCCGATCTCGGTTTCGCGGTGGAGAATGATTCCGCTGGCCATCCTGATGGCCAAGGACATGGCACCGTAGGCCTTGCCCCCCACCATGTTGAGTCCTGGGGGAAGGGTGTTTGCCCATCTCCCAAAACGGTAAGTTGCGATGGCCCAGAATGAGATACTCTTCAAGGAGCTTTGGTTCCGACGATAGTCCGCTATCAGCGTGTTCAAGAAGCTCATGATGTTGGGGACGATATTAGGGTCCAAATGACAAAAAGGGCCAGCACCTAGGTTTACGTACCGGTTTCTATCTGAGAATATGCTGCCCTCCAGCAAGGAGCGGGAAATCATGTTTTCAGCACAGGTCCTGGATATCGACCAAGAGGCCACGGCCGCGCGGATCGCGGAGGTCGTTCGACAGCAGGTTCTGGGCGATCTCAGACGCAAGGGGGCGGTGTTGGGCATTTCGGGAGGCATCGACAGCTCGGTTGTCGCGGCCCTGTGCGCGCGTGCCTTCGGCCCGGATCGGGTTCTGGGCCTGCTCATGCCCGAACGCCACTCCTCGCCCGATTCGCTACGCCTGGGAACTCTGTTGGCCGAGAGTCTGGGGATCGAAACCATCACCGTCGATATCGCCGGGATACTCCAAGCCACGGGCTGCTATCAGGCGCAGGAAGATGCCATCCGAACGGCCGTTCCCAGCTATGGCCCGGGATGGGGCTGCAAGTTGGTGCTCCCGTCGCTCCTCGAGGGCGAGCGACTCAACATCACCCGTTTGACGGTGCAGGCCCCCGATGGGGCCATCAACACTGTCCGTCTTTCCCAAAGTGCCTACCTTCAGCTGGTGGCGGCGACCAACTACAAGCAGCGGGTCCGAAAGATGACCGAGTATTACCATGCGGATCGCCTCCACTATGCCGTGGCCGGCACCCCCAACCGCTTGGAGTACGATCAGGGCTTCTTCGTCAAGCAAGGAGATGGTGCCGCGGATTTCAAGCCCATCGCCCACCTCTATAAGACCCAGGTCTACGCCCTGGCACGCCACCTTGGGGTTCCCGCCGAAATCTGTGCACGGCCACCCACCACCGACACGTTTTCGATGGCCCAGACCCAGGAGGAATTCTACTTCGCCCTGCCCTATGCCCAGATGGACCTGTGCCTGTATGCCTTCGATCACGACATTCCGGCCAGTGAGGTCGCGCCTGTCGTGGGCATCACCGAGGCGCAGACATTGCGCGTTTTTCGAGACATTGTCGCCAAACGGCGCGCTGCCCATACCTTGCATTTGCCGCCCCAGCTCGTAGAACCCCTGCACCAAGCGTAGCGGGCCATGTGCGGAATCGCGGGAATTGTTCGCCGACAGGATCGGGGCGATCCACCCTCCAGGGAGTCTCTGCAGCGCATGCTCGGCAGCCTCACCCATCGAGGCCCCGACGAGCTCGGGCTCTTTCGCGATGCCACGGCCGGGCTGGTACACGCGCGGCTGTCCATCATCGACCTCGCGACGGGTCAGCAGCCCATGGCCAACCACGATGGCTCCCTCTGGTTGGTTTTCAATGGCGAGATCTTCAACTACCTGGAACTCAAGCAAGAGCTGCAGGCCCGCGGCCGCACATTTCGCACGCAAAGCGATACGGAGGTGCTGTTGGCGGCCTTCGAGGAGTGGGGCGAGAGCGCATTCGAGAGAATGAACGGCCAATGGGCCGTGGCGTTCTGGAACCGACGAGCCCGTCGTCTGGTGCTGGCGCGAGACCGCGTCGGGGTGCGGCCGCTCTTCATGGCCGAGCACGCCGGCTCGGTATACTTCGCCAGCGAGGTCAAGGCCATTTTCGCCGCGGATCCGACCTTACCCCGCGCCTTCGATCCGGTTGGCCTGTCCCAAACCTTCACGTTCTGGGCTTCCTTGGCGCCACGGTTTGTTTTTGCCGGCGTTCAGGAGATCCCGCCCGGCGAGGCCTGGACGTTGGAGGATGGCCAATGGAAGAGGAAGACCACCTTCAGCTTCTCGTTTCCCCCACAGACCCATGATTCCAGCGCCGATCTCGATGAGGCGACCGAGCAGGTTCGCCGAACGCTCGAGCAGGCTACCGCGCTGCGCATGTTGCGTTCCGATGTGCCGGTGGGGTGCTACCTGTCAGGAGGGCTGGACAGCTCCCTGGTAGCGGCGCTGGGCAGGCGCTATGCGGGCGACAGATTCCACACCTTCTCGTTGAGCTTTGAAGACGCGGAGTACGACGAATCGGACTTTCAACGCCAGATGGTCGAGCATCTGGGCAGTCAGCACCATGGAGTGGTCGTGAAACGAGGGGACATCGCCCGGGTCTTTCCCGACGTCGTCTTCCATACCGAGCGGCCGGTGTTGCGAACCGCTCCCGCCCCCCTCTTCTTGCTCTCACGTCTGGTAAGAGAGACAGGCATCAAGGTCGTGCTCACGGGCGAAGGGGCCGACGAGATGTTCGCCGGCTACGACATCTTTCGCGAGGGAAAGGTCCGACGCTTCTGGGCCCGATCGCCTCGCAGTACCCTGCGACCGCGCCTGCTGGAGCGCCTTTATCCCTACCTGGCGCGATCCCCTGTTGCACAACGGGCGATGGCGCAAGCGTTTTTCGGTCGGGATCTGGACCAGGCGCATCTACCGGGCTTCGCGCACACCCCCCGTTGGCAGTCGGCCGCTGCTCTCATGCGCCTGTTCGCGCCTGACATGAAGAGGGAAGGCGATCGGATCAACGTGGTCGATGAGTTCCTGTCGACCTTCCCGGAGGACCTGCGGTCGTGGTCCCCGCTGGGACAAGATCAGTACATCGAGATCCGGACCCTGCTGAGTGGCTATCTGCTCTCGTCACAGGGTGACCGCATGTTGATGGCAAACTCCATTGAAGGCCGCTTTCCCTTTCTCGACAAGGACGTGATGAAACTGGCAACGGACCTCCCGGACCACTTCAGATTACGCGGGCTGGACGAAAAGCACGTCCTCAAGCGCATGGCCGCAGGGCGCATCCCCGAGGGTATTCGACGGCGCACGAAGCAGCCGTACCGCGCCCCTGACGCCCTGGCGTTCGTGGCCGATCCCATCGCCGAGTACGCCATGGAGCTCTTGGATGAACGCAACCTCGCACTGGCCGGTGTCTTCGAGCCGAAATCCGCCGCCGCACTCTGGAAGAAGTGTCGAGAGCGCCGGACCGCGGGTCAGTTCTCGAACAGTGACAACATGGCACTGGTAGGCGTACTGTCGACCCAGTTGCTGTATGAAATGATGGTTCGGCAGGTTCCCCGCCACCACGAAATCGGCACCCTGCGGACCAACATCGAGCTTTGCGATTCCGAGGCTGGTGCTAGGATGGGCGGTCGTGTCTGAGGCGGCTCCCAAGTTACAGGATTACCTGACGACCTCCGCTGCTTGTCTTCCAGGAAAAGTGGCGCTGGTCTGTGGCACTCGTCGTGTGACCTATCGAGAGCTGGATCATTCATCCAATGCTTTGGCTCAGGGCCTGATCGCGCGCGGGGTGGCTCGCGGCGACCGGGTCGTGATCTTCGCTGACAACACCGTCGAAACGGTCTTGTCTTTCTGGGCCACGCTCAAAGCAGATGGCGTCCCGGTGTTGGTCAACCCGCTCACCAAAGCCGAGCGGCTCTCCTATTTGTTGGCGGACTGCCGGCCGGCGGCTCTGATCACGGACGGCCACCTGGGAAACGTCTGGAGGGAACCGGCTCGCTCGCCGCACCTCCGGGTTGTGGTGGTGAGTGGCCGCTGGGATCGCGCCCTGAGCTCCGAGCTCCCTTCTCTGGTCACCTTCGACGATCTCGCCGCCTACGACTCCCCGCCCCCCGCGCCGACCAGCCATAACCTGGACATCGATCTCGCGGCCATCATCTACACCTCGGGCTCCACAGGCGATCCCAAGGGGGTCATGCTCACCCACCGCAACATGTTGACGGCCGCTTCCAGCATCTCTTCCTACCTGGAGATGCAGGAAGACGACGTGATCCTCAGCGCCCTGCCGATGGCCTTCGACTATGGCCTCTATCAGATGATCATGGCCTTCCGCCAAGGCGCGCGTCTCGTGTTGGAGCGTTCGTTTGCCTTCCCGGCGCAGGTGCTCAAGATCGCGAGCGCCGAAAAGATCACGGGGCTGCCAGGGGTCCCCACCATCTTCGCCATGCTCGCGGAGATGAAGAACCTCTCGTCATTCGATCTCTCATCGATCCGCTTCGTCACCAACACCGCGGCCTCCCTGGCCTTGAAGCACATTGATTTCATCCGACGCGCCTTCCCCACTGCGCGTGTCTATTCCATGTATGGCCTGACCGAGTGCAAACGCTGCACCTATCTGCCACCCTCAGATATCGAGCGAAAGCCCAGCAGCGTCGGCATCCCCATACCGAACACGGAAGTGTGGATCGTCGACGAGCAGGGCCGCCGGCTCGGCCCCGGCACGGTCGGGCAACTGGTGGTCCGTGGCGATACCGTCATGAAGGGCTATTGGGAAAAACCGGACCAGACCGCCAAGAAGTTGAAACCAGGACCGTTGCCGGGCGAGCGGGTCCTGTGGACGGGCGACTTATGCACGATTGACGAGGAGGGATACGTCTACTTCGTCGGCCGCATGGACGACATCATAAAATCGCGCGGCGAGAAGGTTGCCCCCAAAGAGGTCGAGAGTGTCCTCATGAGTCTCCCGGGAATCCGCGAAGCTGCCGTCATCGGCGTAGCAGACGCTCTCCTGGGGGAGGCGATCAAAGCCTTCGTGGTTCTCGAAGAAGGAGTCGAACTCGCGGCCAAGGAGATCCAGAACTACTGCCAAAGCAAGCTGGAGAACTTCAAGGTACCCAAGTTCATTGAATTCATGGCCGAGCTTCCCAAGACCGACACCGGCAAGGCAAAGAAGGTGGGTCTACAATGACTCGCTTCGATTCACCCCCTGCACATAGGAGTCCGACATGGGCCTGAAAGCCCAGATACGCGCCTTTATCACCAAAAATTTCTATGTCTCCGACGGGAACCCCATCGCGGACGAGGCCTCCCTCCTCGATCGCGGAATCATCGATTCGACAGGTGTCTTCGAGATCATTGGCTTCATCGAAGACACTTTCCAGCTGACGGTCGAGGATACCGAGATGGTGCCCGAGAACTTGGATTCCATTGACCGGCTCACCGCCTATGTGGAGCGCAAGCGCGCGACGGTCGCCTGATTCCAATCAGTGTGAGCGTTGATCATGACGCGCAGTCTTCGACGAATTTCGGCAGGTGCTGCTCTGCTCGTCATAATGGGGGCGCTCCTGGTTCTCCATCAGATCAGGCAGGAACTCCCCACGATGCCCACGCCGCCACTCATCCCACAAGCCAACGGCCTTGCCCAATACGCCAGCGACCCTATCGATCGGCCCTTGGACTTGGTGTTTCTCCACCACAGCATAGGTGGACAGTGGCTGGCCGACCCAGCGGACACCGCAGCAGCTTCGCAGACCGATGCCAACGGCGGAGGCCTGCGTCGTGCTCTGGAAAAGCAAGGTTATCGCGTGCAAAACGCCACCTACGGCTCCCGCCTGGGCGAAAAGACCGATCTCTTCGATTGGCTGCCCAAGTTCAGCGGACACATGGACGAGGTTTTGCGAATCGCGCACCAGGACGCCGTGCTCCCCGAGGATCGTCGCAACCGGATCGTGTTGTTCAAGAGCTGCTTTCCCAATAACTATTTTCGCGCGCAGGGTGCGGAACCCGGTAACCCCAATGGCCCCGAACTGACTGTGGCCAATGCCAAGGCCTCGTTTCGCGCGCTTCTGCCGGTCTTCGCGGGTTCGCCCGACACCTTGTTCGTCTTCGTCACCACTCCGCCGGTCGCACCCAGCAGCCCTGAACGCCTGGGAAAGGTCCTGCTCAAACGGCTCCTCGCTCGTCCCTCGGCTGCCCAGATGGCAGTTGAAGAGGCACAGTTGGCGCGTCAGTTCCACGACTGGATCGTGGCCCCGGACGGCTGGCTGGCCTCGTACGCATCGAAGAACGTTGTCGTCTTTGACTACTACGCGGTGCTCACCAAGCAGGGCCGGTCGCTCTTTTCGGAGTACCCGTCGGGCAACGGAGACAGTCACCCCAGCACCGTGGGGAACCAAGCCGCGACCTCCGAGCTGGTTCCGTTCCTCAATCGCGCCGTTCGCCGCATGGGATTGGTCGACCAATTGGTCAAGACTCCATGAATCTCCAAGAACAGTACGAACAATGGTTCCGAAAGCTTTCGGCCGACCTGGTGTTGTCGCCTGACCTACGTGATGAAACGGTCGAGACCACGTTGAAGGCCTTGTGGCACACAGCCGCCGGAAAGCCTTGCTCTGCCGCTCGCGCTTGCGCGACCAGCTTGGAAGACCTGAACAATGAACAGACGGCTACTCTCGCCAAGATGGTCGGCACACGGCTGCAGGGCACGCCCCTCATGCAAATCACCGGCCGAGTTGAATTCATGGGTCTCGAACTGCTCTTCGAACCGTCGGTCTGTCTGGTCCGCCGGGAGACCGAGATCCTGGCTCGGCGTGCGCTGGAGCTGTTGTCGGTATCATCCCAAGGCCAGCCTACCCAAACCATGGTCGACGTTGGATGCGGCAGCGGCAATCTGTCCTGTGGAATTGCCCAGGGGATTCCGGGGCTACGCGTCCACGCCATCGATATTCTTCCGGCCTGCGTCGAGTTGACCAGGCGCAATCTGCATCGTTGTGGTCTCGCCGACCGTGGCAAGGTGGCGCAAGGCGATCTGTTCGGGCCTCTCGAAGGACTCGCCCTCGAGAACTCCGTGGACATGGTGGTCTGCAATCCGCCCTACATCTCTTCGCCAAGGCTCGAATCAGATCGTTCTCATCTTGTCGCTCATGAACCCCGCGAAGCCTTGGACGGGGGACCCTACGGCTTCGCGGTACATCAGCGACTGATCAAGCAAGCTCCCACCTACTTACGGCCAGGAGGTTGGTTGCTGTTCGAGTTCGGCGCCGGCCAACGGCGACAGATACAGTCGCTGTTCTCGCGCACCAAGGCCTTTGACCAAGTCGAGTTTGCCTCGGATGCCGATGGCATCGAGCGGGTTGGCATCGCGCGCAGGTCATCTGTCTAGGGTCCTCTGCGGCCACTCCGAGGATCGTGCAGTTACCCACCCCTTCTCCCTTCGCAAGTGGCGGTTGTCGCGTCTGGCCCCCCTTCTTCCCAGGGGGGCGGACGGTATTCCTGATAGGCGTGATGCTCTTGGCGAGCCCTGCGTTCGCCGCGCAGACTGTCTCGATCAGGGTGTCCTATGATCGCCCAGGTCAAGTCGTAGACGGCTTCGGTACATGCCTCATGGGACAGGACGCAGAACAGGATTGGTTTCAGGAGCTGTACTTCGACGATCTTCGTGCCTCAATCCTGCGCATCGATCTCACTCCCCATTTCGCCTCACCCTATTCGGATGATAACTACAATTCGCCGTCACCCGATGGGTCGGGACCGGAAGGCCAGAACGTTCGCACCTACACCGGCCCTGCCGATTACGCGCGCGAGTTCGCCGGACGCACGGCGAGGATCGCGGTCATGGGGCCGGACATCGAGCAAAACCTGGCGTTCTTCGATTTTTCCCATCCGGACTGGAAGACCGCCGGGACCCTAGCGCGTCTTGGCTCCGCGAAACGGGCGGAGTTGGGCGACTTCAAGTTGGTGGGCTCGGTGTGGTCCCCTGCGCCGTGGCTCAAACTCGCCTCCGGCGAAAAGGTCAGCGAGCAGAGGACGCCCCGCTACCCCAAGATCGGAACCCCCTGGCCGTTCATTTGGTCGGGCAACTACGCCGGCGGACGCTTCGATGCCTCGGGCCTTCCGCGTCCTGAGTTCGATGATTCGGCTATGGGAGGGCGCGGCCCCACCAGCGCTATTGAACAATTCGCGCGCGGGCTGGCCGCCGAGATCAGGGGTTTTCAGAGAACCTATGGCGTGCGTTTCTATGCCCTGAGCCTACAGAACGAGCTGAACTTCGAGACCTACTACAATAGCTGCTCCTATCCCAAGGCCAGCGACTACGTCGCCGTCCTGAAGAGCGTCCGCCGCGAATTCGATCGCCATGCCGATCTGAAACCCATCCTGATCATGGGTCCGGAGGATCTGCTCAGCGATGTTTATGGCATGTGGGAGCTGGGTGATCGATCAGCTTCCACGCACAAGAACCTGAGGTACCTGGACGCCGTCGCCCGCGATCCCGAAGCCGCCGCGGGACTAGCCTTCTTCGCCATTCACGGATACGCCGATGATGGCGTCACCTCCGCCGGGAGTCAGCCAGACCAGTGGCTGAGGTGGCTCGACGGGTGGAGCGAGCGCCCCGCCCGCGGCTTGCCCGAACAGGTCTCCGGCTTTCGTACCTATGGAAAGAAATCCTGGATGACCGAGACATCGGGGGAGGAATCCAAGTGGTTGGCGCCCGACTCGGGTTTTCCCGGTCAGGGTGCACTCGGCCTCGCCATCCGTATTCACCAAGCCCTGGTCGCGGGCCAGCAGAGCGCCTGGATCTATTGGCAGTTCAGCGACGGGAAACCAGTTTCCACCATGACCTTGACCGACGCGAGCCTGCGCGCGGAATCCGCGAAGTACGTGGCGGCCAAGCATTTCTTTGCGCCCATTCGTCCCGGTTCTCGCCGTATCGAGACCCAAGTCTCGAACGCGACCGACTTGTTGGCCAGCGCCTATCTGAGCGAAAGCGACGCGAGCCTGGTCTTCGTCATCATCAACCTGAGTTCGAACACCCGGCATCTCGCCATCGAGCTGCCTGAGTTCCCCCGGGCCATCTCATCCTTCAAGACCTGGACCTCGAACGGTCACAGCCTCTGGAGGGAGACCGTGGTGCACACCGACGGTGGCAGGGTTCCTCTCAGCATTTCGGGCTATGGCGTGGTCAGCTTGGTGGGTACCGGTCAGCTTCCGACGGGCTCGATCCTGGGAGCCCTGCCTGATATCCCTGTCGGCAGGCAGGAGACAACCGGCGCGGCGTCCAGACCCGAAGAGCTGTCCTTCCACCAGGTGGTCCGCGCCGCCCTTCTGCTTGTCCTGGTCGTCCTCCTGGCGGGATTGGGCCTGCGGCGCCTGCGACGCTGACGCGCATTCTGGCGATGCACACCACGCCGAGACCGCTCTGGCTGACCGCCCGCGCCGACATTTCTGCTAAGCTGCGCGCCGGAGGCGTGGCTTGAAGATTCAAAAAGCAGTGATTCCGATGGCGGGTCCCGGACACCGGGACATTCCGCTTCAACACATCACGACCGGCGAGGGCACGACCCGCCACGTAGCGGCCCTGCAGATCGAGGAGATTCTGCGCGCGGGGGTGCGCCACCTGGCGCTCATCATGGCGCCTGGGTCCGAGCCGTTCTTCGAGGTGCTGCGCTCGCAATTCGGCGAATGCCTGACGAGAATCGAACAACCGAAACCCGAGGGCTTTGGCCAGGCGATCCTGTGCGCCGAGACCTGGGTCGGCGCGGAGCCGTTCATCCTGCAGGTCTGCGATCACGTCTTCGTGAGCCAGGTGGCCGAGTCGTGCACCGAGCAGCTCATCTCGGTGGCGGCCCGGGAAGGTTGCTCGGTCTCGGCCGTCCGCGCGACACCCGAGAATCAACTCCCCTACTTCGGAGTGGTGGGGGCATTGCGCGTGGCCAACACCCCGGACCTCTACACCGTGTCCACCGTCTTCGAAAAACCCACGCCGACCGTCGCGGAGGAGCTGTGCATGGTCCCCGGAATTCGGCAGGGATTCTACCTCGGGCTCTTCGGAAACCACGTCCTCACCCCCCGCATCTTCGGCATCTTGAAGGAACAACGTTCTGCTCAGGCAGCGGGGCGACTTGGACTCACCGAGGCCCTGGCCGTCCTGGCCAATCGTGAAAAGTATCTGGCTCGCGAAGTCAGGGGGTTGCGTCTGGACTTGGAGGGGCCCTTCGGCCTTCTGCGTGCCCAAGTGGCCTTGGCCCTGCACGGTCCTCGGCGAGACGAGGTGCTCGAGCTCCTGCTCGAGGAAGTCGCGCGTGCGCGCGGAGGTCGAGGCTGACGTGACCTTGTCGGAGCTCGAGATGCTGCATGTCGGGGCCAAGGGAAAGCCCGACGCCCACGTGGGACTCCTGGAGCGCTTCGCCGATCAAGCCTCCTACGATGCCTTGTTCGCGGGCGCCCTGGCCTTGCACGAATGCGCCGGCCGCGACGAGGGCAACATGTACGAGCGGGTGCGCGCGGCTTTCAAGGCCCACGCCATCTACCGCTACCTTCTGCCCAAACGCCGGGAGCTTCCTCGCGTCGGCACGATTCCTCGCCACGGCCAGGAGCTGCTGCTGCGCAGACATTACGCGGCCGCGGTCGACGTCTTCCTGGAAGCCGCCCGCAAAGGGGGCATCACCGACCCCATCGCCAGCGCGCTCTCCGCCGCCTACTATGGCCTCGGCTTCCAACTCCTGGCCACGCAGGTGCAGCGTTCGGTGCGTTCGTTGCGGGGAAACCGTTGGATGTTTCGAACCGGGCACTCCCTCGATCATCCCCTGCGTATAAGGCCCGAGCTCACCCAGCCTTCATCCTCGGGATTGTTTCCGGTACTGGTGGAAAAGACCCCGGTCCGCATGGACCTCTCACACTCCGGGTGGAGTGACATCTTCTTCCTGGGCATGGACTACCCGGAGGGCGCGCGCGTCCTGAACGTCTCGGTGGATCTGGCGGTGCTGGGCAGGGATCCCGAGTGCGCGCCACCCATCACATGCTACCTGCGGGTGATCGACGAGCCGGTTCTGCGCCTGGCCAGCATCGATCTGGACTGCAGCGCGACGCTGACCGAGGTCGCCGATGTCTTCGACTACGGTCGCGACTACCTGGGCTTGCTCAAGGCCGCCGTCATCGCCTCGGGCATCGTGCCGGCCTCTCTCGAAGGTTCGAACCAACCCATGTCCTTGCTCATGCGGAGGGTGGTGGGACCAGAACGAGGCATCGAATTGGTGAGCGAGGTCAACGGCATACCCAAAGGCAGCCGTCTGGCGGTCTCGACCAACCTGCTGGCCGGCCTGATCGCGATCTGTATGCGCGCCACCGGCCAAACCCGTTCGCTGGAAGGTTCGCTACAGGAATCCGAACGACGTATCGTCGCGGGCCGCGCCATCCTGGGCGAATGGCTGGCCGGCTCGGGCGGCGGATGGCAGGACAGCGGCGGCATCTGGCCGGGCATCAAGTTGATCCAGGGGGTGAGCGCTGGCGAGGGAGACGTTGAGTGGGGCACCAGCCGGGGGCGCTTGCTGCCCTCGCACACGCTGCTCGATCACGAGGCCATCGGGCCGCTGGCCGAGCAGAGCCTGGAGGAATCCTTGGTCGTGGTCCACGGCGGGATGTCGGCCAACGTTGGTCCCATCCTGGAGATGGTCACCGAGAAGTACCTGCTGGGTTGCGAAAGCGAGTGGCGAGCGCGACAGGAGCTCATTGGTTCGTTCGACGAAGTGGTGGCCGCGCTGCGCGCCGGGAACATGCGCCGCCTGGGACAACTGACCACGGGCATGTTCGAGGGTCCGTTGTCGACCATCATTCCTTGGGTTTCGAACCGCTACACCGAGCACCTGATCGCCGACGCCCGTCAGAGGTTCGGCACGGGTTTCTGGGGCTTCTGGATGCTGGGCGGGATGTCGGGCGGGGGTATGGGTTTCATCTTCGATCCCAAGATCCGAGCGCAGGCCGAGCGGCAATTGCTGGAGATCATGCAAGCCCGCAAGGACGAGCTGGCGACCAGCATCCCGTTCGCCATGGATCCGGTGGTGTATCGCTTTTCCGTCAACCGGGTCGGCACGCAGGCCCACTTGCGCACCGGCGAAGACGCGCTGGTGTCGCCGAATTACTATCTCCTGCTGCTCCCCCACTGGTTGCGGGACGGGTCGCGCCACTTCTCCGATCGTCTGCGACGCGAAATCGACGGATTTGCGCGACGCCATCTGGCCGGGGGGGCCTCGGTGAACCTCGGGCAGAAGCTGATCAACCGGCTCCTGCCCGCCACCCAGGACAAGCACAACGAGGACTCGCTGGACGAGCTGCTGCAGCGCTGCGGTTTCGACCCCGAATCCCACGAGCAGATTCGCGCCGACATGAGAACGGGCCGTATCGGCTTGGCCAAGAACCGCATGCCGGCCGACACCACCATCGAAGACGTGAGAATCGGCGATGTGGTCTTCGCCGAGGACGTCGAGGCACAGGCAAAGTCTCGCGGGCGCGCGGCCATCGAGAAGGGACAGGTGGCGGTCGTCTCCTTGGCGGCGGGTAGCGGTAGCCGCTGGACCTCGGGGGCGGGAATCGCCAAGGCGCTCTATCCGTTCGCCAAGATGTCGGGCCGCTTTCGCTCCTTCCTCGAAGTCCACCTGGCGAAGTCACGGATGACCGGCAAGCTCCACGGACAGCTTCCCCCCCACGTCATCACCACCAGCTATCTCACCCACGAGCCCATCGCCCAGACGCTCTCGCGAACACAGAACCACGGCTATCAGGGTCCCCTGCATCTGTCGCCGGGGCGATCCATCGGGCTTCGCCTGGTGCCCATGGCGCGCGATCTGCGCTACCAGTGGGAGGAGATGGCCGAGCAAAAGCTGGAAGAGCGCAAGCAGAAGGTCCGCGACAGTATCCGCGCGGCCTTGCTCGCCTGGGTAGGCGCCATGGGCGAGGGCAGCGACTACCGCGACAACCTGCCGATGCAGTGTCTGCACCCGGTCGGGCACTGGTACGAGATCGCCAACCTCCTGCTCAACGGAACCTTGAAGGCCCTTCTGGAGGCGAGCCCACAGCTCACCCATATCCTCCTGCACAACATCGACACCTTGGGCGCCAGTCTCGACCCTGCCATTCTGGGCCAGCACATCGGCTCGGGAGCCACCCTGACCGTCGAGGTCACGCAGCGTCGCATCGAGGATCGCGGGGGGGGGCTGGCGCGCGTGAACGGGACCGTGCGCATCGTAGAGGGTCTGGCCCTGCCGCGCGAGGAGGACGAGGCCAAGCTCAGCTACTACAACACCTTGACCACGTGGATAACCATCGACCCACTGCTCGAGCTGTTCGGCCTCACGCGCGCAGGTCTGAGCGACGTGTCGCGCGTGCGTCGTGGTGTGCGCGCCCTGGCTTCACGCCTGCCGACCTACCTCACCTTGAAAGAGGTGAAACGTCGCTGGGGCAATGCCCAGGAGGACGTCTTCCCCGTCGCCCAATTCGAGAAACTGTGGGGCGACATGACCGCGCTCTCCGACGTACGCTCGCGCTTCGTGGTGGTTCCGCGCGAGCGAGGTCAGCAGTTGAAGGATGTCGCCCAACTGGACGGATTGGTCCGCGACGGATCCATGGCGTACGTGGAGAGCATCTCCGATTTCGGGAATGACTGAAATCCGCAGCTCCGGCGAAGGCGACAATGAGGAGCCGGCGAATCCCGGCGTTGCTCCACGCGAATTTCGATCCTGGTGGTTTATACTGACGCCTTGCCAACCACCTCGGGGGTTTGCGTGCGCCAAACCATCGTTCGACTCCTTCAATGCTCGACGGCCCGTCGTCGGGCCAGCCGCTCCATGAGGCTGGACCCGGCGCTGCAGCTCGCCCTTCTCGGACTTCTGCTGATCCCCGTGAACTGCACGGGATCGAAGTCCTCGTCGAGCGGAACGGGGGGCTCAACCCATGGCAGCCAGGCGACCGGGGGCAGCGCGGGAAGCACCAGCGCCCCGAGCGGGTCCACGGGAGGCAAGGCTGGCACAACGACGACGAAGCAACAGTCTGCAACAGGTGGGAAGGGCGAAGGCGGAAGTGGCGGAGATAGCGCCACCAGTCGCGAGGATGCCGCAGTCCCCTCAACCGACGCTGCTATCGAGCCGGACGACGCGAGCCCCGACGAAGGCCCGAGCATCGGTTGCGCCGACAAGATGCTCAATGGCGAGGAGACGGACATCGACTGTGGCGGCTCCCTCTGCCCCAAGTGTTGGCCCGGCAAGGTCTGCCTGAAAGACAGCGACTGCCGCAGCCGGACCTGCAGCGCGGGGAACTGCCTCGATCCCTTCGTGCCGAACGCCAAGATCACCGCCGACGGGTATCTATGGAAAATCGCGGTCGGCACGACCGAACTGAGCGTTCAGCCGAACGGGGGAAAAGTGAACGCCTTCACCTTGGGAGGCACCAACGCCCTCGTCATCAACGACGCGGCCACGGGCGCCATCACCTGGATCGCCCCGCAATCGGATTGGAGCGAGACGGGATGGCCGCCGCCTTCCGAGCTGGACGAGAACGCCACCTACACGGCCAGCTCGAAGGACAACGTACTCACCATGACCGGCCCGACGGGCAGCGACGGCCTGAGCCTCAAGAAGCGCTTCTGGGGCAACGTCGAGCACGAAGTGGTCACGCTGGAATACACCATCAAGAACAGCGGCAAGACCGATGTGAAGAAGGCCGTCTGGGAGATCTCGCGCCACTACCCCGGCGGGCTGACCTTCTTCCCCACGGTGGACGAACCCGTCGCCGTGCCGGGACCGAACATCTACGCGGCCTTCGAGCCCTTGCCCTTCACCACCAGCGAAGGCGTGGCCTGGTTCAAGTACCGGAAGGCCGATTGGACCAAGGACTCGAAGGGCGGTGCCAACGGCGCCGAGGGATGGGCGGCGCACGTCAGCTGCGGAGAGGGGCTGGAGAGGAAATGCGCCTCGGGCACCAAGAGCATCGTGATGATCAAGGACTGGGTGGACAGCCTCACCGAGGCGCCCGGCGAAAAGGAGATCGAGATCTTCGCCAACGCCGGCCACAACTACATCGAGTTCGAGCAGCAAAGCGAGTACGAGACCATCCCCGCAGGCGGCACGCTGGTGTGGACCATGCACTGGATGCTTCGCACCCTGCCCACCGACATCGCGCTCGAGCCCGGCAACGCCGCCTTGGTGGACTGGGTACGCGGCCAGATCCTGTAAAGGCCACCAGCGTGGCCCGCATCGGTTAACCGCCTTCCCCAAACCTCTGCAGATCCTTCAGAAGGAATGCACCAGGTCGAGATGGTGGCACGGCTTCGGGCGCGCCACCTGATGCCAGTGGTCGCAGTATGAGCCATGCGCTCGATGCCAGCGGGGCGGTCGTCAGGGCTTCCCGCCCGAGTGGCGCCACCCGAAGATGGCGCTTGAAATGCCCACGCTCTCGCCCATGCTGGGAGAGTCAGGGCGGGGGATGGTGCGCATGCTGAATGCCTCGGCACGGGAGAGTGGGACCTCAATGAAACGCGGTGCGGGTAGACGCAGCGCCATGGCCGGGCGCACGCATGCGGGGCCCAGCCAATGACAGGAGGTGGTTATTCGGACGAGGCGTCCTGCTGGCCGGCCCTGCCGCTCGCGAGTTGGCGCGAGACCTGCGCGACGCTGCATATGTGGATGCAAATCGTGGGCAAGGTGAGGCTGGCGTTGACCCCGCTGGTCAATCACTGGTGGAACGTGCCGCTCTATGTGACAGCGCGGGGACTGACGACGTCGATGATTCCCCATGGCACGCGGGCCTTCGAGCTGCGATTCGACTTCGTGACCCACCGACTGGTGCTGGAAACGAGCGATGGCTTGGAGAGGGTTGTCCTGCTGCGGCCGCAAACCGTGGCCGATTTCTACCGCGCGTGCATGGCGATGCTGGCAGAAGCCGGCCTCGCCGTGCACATCTGGACCATGCCTGTCGAGGTGCCTGATCCGATTCCGTTCGACGAGGATCGCGTGCATGGCGCGTACGACGCCGAACAGGCTGCAACCTTCTGGCGCATCCTGCTGACCTTGAACGCCCTGTTATACGAATTCCGGTCGCGCTTCATCGGCAAGGTGAGCCCGGTGCACTTCTTCTGGGGCAGCTTCGATCTGGCGGTGACTCGGTTCTCCGGACGGCGCGCGCCCGCGCGGCCGGGCGCCGATGCCATGACACGGGAGGCGTACTCGCACGAAGTGAGCAGCGTGGGATTCTGGCCGGGCAGCGACGGCGTGGACGCCGCTATGTACTCCTATGCGGTGCCAGCGCCTCCGGGGTTGGCCGAGAGCCGAATCCGGCCGGCGGCGGCCCATTTCGACGCCAAACTGGGTGAGTTTCTTCTGCCCTACGAGGAGGCTCGCCAGGTTGCCAGCCCGAGCAGCGCCGTGCTGGACTTTTGCCAGAGCACCTACGAAGCGGCGGCCGTGACCGGCGCCTGGGATCGCGGTGCGCTCGAGCGTGACTAAGGCTTGCGTTTGCACAAGGAGGGGTTTCCATGGCGGGGCCATGTACGCATAGCGGAACGATTCACATGACCGAGACCGACAAGCACGTGTGTGAAGACTGTGTGAAGACGGGTGACCGCTGGGTGCATCTGCGCATGTGCCTCGAGTGCGGGCACGTGGGCTGCTGTGATTCTTCGAAAAACAAGCACGCGACCAAGCATTTTCATCAGACCAAGCACCCGATGATCCGCTCGGCGGAGCCGGAAGAAGCCTGGGTCTGGTGTTACGTCGACGGGGCGATGGCGGGCGAGATCGGCCCGGACGGATTCCATCCCGTCTGAGGGCAACCGGGAAAGAGCGTTACGCCCACAGGCCCTGGAACGTAGGACGGACAGGCGCCATTTTTCGAGACGCATGAGCACCGGATGTGAATCGGCCCGCATTTTCCGAAGGCACACATCCTTGAGAGGATGTGCCATAGCAGGTGGGCCGCAACCGTGGCCATCGCAGCCAACATTGGCTGCAAAGCGGAAACGCTGAGGCTGTGCTCGACCGCCGTCCCAAGCGATGGTGTTGTTCATCGAGAACAACCGTGCGCTGTATGGGGGCCGGTCGGCGTGGTTCTGCCGACCGCCCCAGCGACCGCCTGATGCCGCGGGATGGGCTTTCGTGGAGCGGTTCGCGGACGGGCTTACAAGGTCACCACCGTCCATCTCGTGCTCGAAGCCTTGGAGCAGGCGCTGCACGCCAGACCGCTCACGGGAGATCTGGTCTGCGCCGGACGTGTCCACATGCAGAATCGGGCTTTCGCGCGTCGGCGAGGATTTGACAGCGTGTCGATGGGATCGGGAGTACGTCGGCGGGCGTTCTGCTTCTGCGCAAAAGAGAGGGGAGCGCGCAAGGCGAGCTGTGCATTTGTATGCGCCGCGCATGCGTGCGGCTTGGGGGAACGAGCAAGGCATGGGCAAGCGCGGCCGCGCTGCCAAACCGGTTGAGCAGATGCTCGTCGGCCAACTCCGCGCTGCGGGACCGCTCTGCTCGTGCAGAGACACAAACTCCGGACGGAGGACGCCATTTTGCAAATGCAAAATGGCCGACTCCGCGCTGCGGACCGGGTCTTACACGTGCCAAATGGCCGGGAACGTTGCTTCTGTGTTGCCGTGAGCCAAACGGCGTTCCTGCCGCGCCGTGGTCGAGGAGATCCGCCATCATTCGCAGAGCGAAGCAAAGCCCGACCAAGGGGGGACATGGTCGGGCTGGTGATGCTTTACTTGCAGCTATCGACGGCCAGCTTGCCGCTCTCGTGTGGTGACAAGCTGGCTTAAAACCGCGCGACGATCGTTCGCAACGCCTGCGCGAATTGCGCGATCTCGTCAGCCGTGTTGTACACATAGGCCGACGCGCGGGTCGCACCTTGCGACAGTCCCAGGCTGTCGAACATGGGGTGGGCGCAATGGTAGCCGGATCTCACCATGATGTTGTAGGTGTTGCTCAACATCGAGGCCAGCTCGTTGGGGTCGAGTCGCTGGGACTCTGCGACGATTTGGGCCAAGGCCAGGCGCGGCTTGTGCCGAGACATGATCAGCCGCAGGCCGGGGATGGGTGCAAGTTCCTCTTCCATGTGGCTGGCCAAAGCCTCTTCATGGGCGGCAAGGGCGTCGAAGCCAATGTCCTGGAGATAGCTCATGGCGGTGGCCAAGCCGATCACACCGGCCACATTGGCCGTGCCGGCCTCCAGGCGGTGGGGGATGGCCTTCAGCTCATACCCCGAGGCGGTCACGCGTTGGACGGTTCCGCCACCCAGAACCAGAGGTTCGAGCTTGTCGAGCAGCTCGTGACGACCCCAAAGGACCCCTGTCCCGGTGGGCCCCAGCATCTTGTGGCCGCTGAAGGCCAAGAAATCGCAGCCCATCGCCTCGACATCTAGGCGCATGTGGGGCGCACTCTGTGAGGCGTCCACGACGACGAGCACCCCCTGAGACTTCGCCACACGGCAGAACTCTGCAATGGGTTCGATGATGCCGGTGACATTCGAGGCGTGGCTGAGCGTCAGCACGCGCGGACGGAAGGTCTCGAGCGCCTTGGAAACCGCCTCTGGCGACAAGGGCTGCAACGGATCCCGTTCGATGAAGCACACGCTGGCTTCGCGCATCCACGGCACCAGGTTCGAATGGTGTTCCGTCATCGATGTGAGCACGCGATCCGTTTTGCGCAACCCAAGACCGCGAGCGACCATGTTCAAACCCTCGGTGGCGTTTTTCACGAACACGATGGTCGAGGGGGCTGCGTTGAGAAAGCGGGCCGCGCGTTGCCGGGCCGCCTCGTAGGCCATGGAGGCTTCTTCGGAGAGAAGGTGCCGCCCGCGATGGATGTTGGCGGTGTACACCTCGGAATAGGCGCGTTCATCGCGTATCACGGCGGCCGGTTTCAACGCAGTGGCGGCCGAATCCAGGTACAGCAGAGGCTGCCCGTCAATCGTGCGCGCCAGCACCGGAAAGTCAGCACGCAGTTTCGTCAGCCGATCGTCCACCGTCATGGAAACACCGACATATCCCGGTACGCGCAAGCGGTCTGCCGGTATTTGAGCGACGGCAGGGGATCGAGCCGGCTCACCAGCCGAACCTCGACCTTGGCGATCCCGAGACGCGAGTGCAGCTTGTCGGCAAGCTCGGCTTTGGCGAACACCGATTCCTGACCGAGGCTGGGGATGACATCGACCACGAGCGTATCGGCGTCGGTCTGCGTGCAACTGTAGAAGTCCAGATGGGGCGTATCGGAGATCATCTGATCGAACTGGCGGGTGGTCACCGGACGGTTCTGCACGCAGAGTATGTCCTTGGCCCGGCCGTGCAAGGTAAGACAGGGCGAACCGTTCAGGATGCAGGAACACGGCTGGTCGCTGAGCGAGCCCACGTCTCCGATCTGGTAGCGGACGAGCGGCATGGTACGCGAGGCCAGGGTGGTCACGAGGATCTTGCCCACCACACCGGGAGCCGCCACGCCGTTTTCACGCAGGATCTCCACGAGACACTGCTCCGGCCGCACGTGAAGTCGTCCGGCTGGGCATTCCTGGCCGACGACCGCGGCGGTTTCCGTGGCGGAGTACCAATCATAAAGGGGCGCCTGGAACAGCTCACCAAGGGCTCTCCGCTGCAGTTGCGAGCAATACTGATAGCTGGAGACCAGAAGCTTGACGGGAGGAAGCGCCATGCCCATCTCGGCCGCCCGGCGCGCGAACCAATGCAGATAGATGGGATCGAAGAAGAGAATGTCGGGTTGAAAGCGCGCGAGCTCTTCCGCGACGTTTTCCACGTAGGGGCGGTCGATGCTGAAGTAGTCCTGGCTGCTGTTGAGGGACAGCGTGTCTTCTCTGATGCGCTCTTCGTACCGGGATTTGCCCAGGTGGCAGACGGCTCCCGCGCAGATCGGGGTGGTCAGGATGGCGGTCTTGGCCGCCGGCAAGGGCTCTCCGAACCACACCTCCGTGTAGCCCTCGGGACCCCCGCCGACCTCTCGGCCGATGAGGCTTTGTAGGCGATCATCGGTGGACCCGCTGGTGGCGAACAACTCGACCTTGCGCTCGGCCATGGCGGCGGTGACGTCCAAGGCGCGAGGGACGAGGTTGAGGAATCCCTTGCGGATGTCGACCTTCTTCATGATGGGCAACGACCGCAAGTCCTCGAGCGATGAGATCTGCAACGCGGTGAAGGCCGGCTGGGCTTGGTAGTAGGGGATCTCCGTGGTGATGAAATCGAAGAGTTGGCGTAGCTGAAACAGGCTCTGTCGTCTGCGGATTTCCTGCAGAGAAAGGCCTTCTTCAATCAGGGCGGCGCCGCGCAAGACCTCAACGACGTCAGCGGCCGACGCGGCTTCGTGGTTGATCCGCATGCTGCCCGGTGCGCCCACCATCAAATCGAGCCCGGCCCCGTCACCGAGTTCGAGGTCCACGGTCAGGGTGACGTCTTTGTCGGTGAAGGCCACGAGATCGGGGGTCGCCTGGACCACGACGCTGGGACGCAGCCGGCAAGGATCGGAGGCTCCGTCTTGGTTTCGAGGCGCTCGGCTCGGAGACGTGCTCTGTTCGTCGAGATATCGACGTTGCAGGTGGTGTTCGAAGGCCTTGGTGCCAAGCGGTCTGCCCGTGGCCCGCTCGATGAGAGCGCTGCTGGCCAACGACGAGGCTTGGCTCCAGATGTTCTCGCGCAGCCAGGCCGCCAGATCGCGAAACTCACCACGGCGGATCTGCTCTTTCACATGGGGCAGCACGCGCTCGACGGCGGAAAACAACTGGGCCGCTGCCAGGGCCCCCAGGGTGTAGGAGGGGAAATAGCCGAAGAGGCCGGCGGGCCAGTGCACGTCTTGCATGCAGCCGTCCCGATCGTTCCCGCGCGTGGACAGCCCCAGCCACTCGCGCATGCCCTGATCCCAGGCTTCGGGAAGGTCCTGCGGCCGGAGCGAGCCGTCGATCAGCTTCTTCTCGATCTCGAAGCGCAGCTGGATGTGGCACGGATAGGTCACCTCGTCGGCATCGACGCGAATGAGCCCCGGTCGAACCCGTGTCAGTTGCCGAGTCATTTCTTGCGGGCTGAAAGCGCTCGACATCTTCTCGGCGACCAGCGGGAAGGCCTCGGCCAGCAGGGGCGCCGCGAAGGTCATGAAGGCTTGGCTGCGGCCGACCTGCATCTCCAGCAAGAGACTCTGGCTTTCGTGGATGCTCGCGCCGCGCGGGCTGCCCACGGGTTGGTCCCGCCATGCGCGTGGCAGGTTCTGCGAATAGAGCGCGTGACCGGTCTCGTGCAAGGCACCGCAGAGCAGGCTGAGGGCATCGGCCTCATCATAGCGAAGGGTCAGGCGCACATCTTCGGCGACCCCACCGCAAAAGGGATGGGCACTGGTATCCAGCCTGCCGCCCCTGAAGTCGAATCCCAGGCGTCGCATCAGCTCGACGGCCAACCAGCGCTGGCGCTCGACGGGAAACGGGCCGGCGGGTGTGGCGACCGATTCGCGCGCCTGCCGTTCGCACACCCTGTGGATGAACCCGGGCAGAAACTCGCGCAACCGCGCAAACAGGGGAGCCAGGTGCTCGACCCGCAGCCCCGGTTCGAAGCCATCGAGGAGAGCGTCGTAGGGCTCGCACGAGAGCTTCTCGCCCCAGGCTTGCGCGGCTTCGCGTTTCAGGCGAACGACCTCGCTGAAGAACGGGAGAAAGCCCTGCAAATCGTTGCGGGGCCGCCGTTCACGCCATGCCAGCTCGCTGCGGGTCTCGGCCGCCGACATGGCCTCGACCAACTCGCGGGAGAGGGTGGTTTCGCGCACCCATTCTCGTTCCATTTCCCGCAGGTTGGCTTGCTGCCAGGGCTGAAGATACGCCTTCTCTTCAGCCGCGGCGGCGAACCAGTCGGACAGCTCCGAGCGCGTCGCCAGCTGGTGAATCTGACCCCGCAAGGTCGCCAGGGCTTCGGCGCGTGCCTCCACGGCCCCGTCGGGCATCATGGCGGCCTCGTCCCAGGACGCGATGGCCTCGACGTGGCGAAGTCGGTAGAGTTGCCCGCAGTGCTGCGAGAGCGCGGCGTAGGACATGCGGCGATTGTATCGCAACAGCACCAGGGACGTGGAACGAGTCCACGCAGCTCGTAATCCATGCCGTCGTCAGCGTGAAGCTGAAAGTGCCCGCCTTCGAGATCGTTGTGCTTGTCGACTACCTCATACCGCAGCTCGGCTCCTGGCCCCTCCATCGCCAAAGCCAAACATCTTGACCGGCGCACGCTGCTCTGGCCGGTGAAAAACACCTCACCGGGCGGTCTGTCCACGGCGGTTTCGCACGCGCGCTTGCCCCGAAACTCGCGAAGGTGAGCGGGATGAGGGAGCCTTCTTCGCCTTCTTCTTGATGGGCGGCTTGGCCGCCACCTTCACCACCGACCGAACGGAGCGACGCCCACCAGGCGCGACTTCTGGGACCACAACATCAGGAGAGCCGGCGTCACTGGCCATTTCGACTCCGAAGAGCGCGGACAGGTCCTCGTTGACCACGATCTTGTCCGCCGCGAGCGCCCGCTTGGTCAGCGGTACGCTCTTCTCGGCGTTCGCGATGAGGTCTTTCTCGTCGACCTCGCGCAGCTTCTCCTCGGGCGTCCAGTCCTGTGCCCGCTTCGGGTTTGCCGCTGCCGCCGGCTGTTTGTCCTTCTTCTCCATGGCTGCGAACGTAGCCGTTTCCCGTAGCCAGCGCGATAGGGTCGGGTGTGGCACCCCGACCTCCTGCTCCAGCGCGTTCGCGCTCACAGCGCTCGGCCCGAGCATCCTGCGCACCATTCGTGCCTTGAACGTATCCGTGTACTCCATCCTCGTGTCATCGTCTTCTCGCCCCGCTTGCCGTTGATTCCAGACCATCAGGTCCAAGCGGCAACTACCCTGTCACAGGGGGCGCCCGTCGCAGCGCGTTTGGAGCGCGTAGTACGTCAACACGCTCTCCGGTCGGGAATTCAACCCGCCTGCGCGGCGCACCGTACCTTCGCTCTCACCAAGCTCGGCCATAGATGACCAAAGGCAGTAGCAGATGGTTCGGCTACCGAGAACGCTGCAATGCATGTGGTAGCTAAGCAACTCTGGCGAATGCTGACCGACAAGGAGGGCATGCCAGCTAAATCATCGTTCATGATTCTGGAACACCCGGGCTCAAGCGGCGGCTCGA